>NZ_DOTK01000082.1:0-33778 GCF_003521185.1 Brevibacillus sp. | reverse complement strand
TTGCACGTCCACGCGTTCCCCCATCCAGCAGGAGACAGCTTGAAGAAAAGCTTGCCGCTTGTCTGCGTAGCTTTTGCGCATAGCCTGCACGTGCCTGTGCCAAAAACCGTCGGACAAATACGCGGACAATGTCAGCTGATCCAGTCTGGCGACGGGCTGATCGTATTCCGGCACACGCTGGTAAAAGCGCGACAAAAGATCATAGGGGAGCACCATGTAACTCAGATTGCAGACAGGCAGCAACGCTTTGGACAGCCTGCCGATGTAGACCACTTTTTGCGGAGACAAGCTTTGGATCGCAGGAAGGAAGCTCTCTTCGTACTTGAACTCCCACTCATAGTCATCTTCCACGATATACGCGCTAGTTTGTGCCCATTCGATCAGCTCGGTTCTTTTTTCAAGCGGCATCACAAGCTTGTTGATAAATTGCTGGGACGGGCTGACGTACATGACAGTTGCCTTGCTGTTCAAAAGCTCTGGTATGGAGACGCCGTCCGCGCCTACCGTGATGCCCCGGACTTGATAGCCGCCGTTGACAAACGTGTTTCGCGCGCCGTCATAGCCAGGGTTCTCCACGCCAATGATCTGTTTCTCCCTGTCCAGAAGCTGTACCAAAACGGAAACGAGCTGCTGGGGAGTAGCTCCGACGACAATCTGCTCCGGGGTCGCCATGACTTTGCGCGTCTCGTGCAACAGCTTTGCCAGTTCTTTTCGCAGCTCGAACTCGCCCTGGTCCTGCCCCTCTACCATGTAGCGCTGCTGGTGGTCGGCAATCACCCGGTTGCGCAGCTTGCTCCACTGCTGAAACGGAAAAGCTCCCAATTCGATATTGCCGTAGCGAAAATCCGTATGAATGTTCAAAGGGGCTGCCTCTGTCGTGCTTGGAGTGTGCCTGGTCGCAGGGGCTTCCGCCTTGTAGACGACCTGATATCCCTTTTTCGGCATGCTGCTGACATAGCCCTCGGACATCAATAACTGGTACGCGACTTCTACCGTATTTTTGCTGACGCCAAGCGACTGCGCGCAACTGCGAATGGAAGGGAGAAATTCCCCGTGCCGGACTTGTCCGTTCACGATTTCGTCTCTTAGATGGTGATACATTTGCGTAAAAAGCGGTTCTTTATCGGTAAACCGGATCGTCGAAAATTCTCGCAAAAACTACCGTCTCCTTTCGGCCGTACTTTGTGCATTAGTCTATCACAGAAGCTGACTCTTCTCGACGCAGGATCGTTTTGTGTGAGGGCGTCTGCTTTTTTGAGCCTGTCTTTTCCGCACCTGTCAGGTATGTGAAGCTGCGCCGTTGCAGGGATGATCTTTTGGCATGCAAAAAAGCAACCTCTCTGTCTGCGAATCACGAATCGCGAATCGGCAGCAAGAAAGGTTGCTTTGTTTTTAGGAGTGATTAAAATGCACGCGCGTATTGCTTTGGCGCGTCAAGCTCGTCGGCAGACAGCTCACGGATGGCGTGAAGCGCCCAGTACGGATCGCGCAGCATGCCGCGTCCGACAGCTACCAAATCCGTGTCGCCATTGCCGATCGACGCTTCTGCCAGCCTCGGATCGTCGAGGTTGCCGACTGCAATCACCGGAACATCCAATGCCTGCTTGATCGCGCGGGCAAGTGGCACCTGATATCCTGGATGGATTCCCGGACGTCCGCCTGAACCGATCGGACCTTCGCCGCCACTCGACAAATGGAAAATGTCCACGCCCGCTTCTTTATATCTACGGGACAGCTCTGTGCTGTACTCCAGGCCGTAACCGCCATCTACGTATTCTACCGCGGAAATCCGCATGATCAGCGGCATGTCTTCCGGGATCACTTCTTTGATCGCCTTGATGATTTCTACGCCGAACAGCGCTTTGTCCCGTCCGTATTCATCGTCCCGCAAATTCGTCAACGGCGAGTGGAACTGATGGATCAAGTATCCGTGCGCACCGTGGATTTCAATCGTGTCCACTCCCGCTTCCACTGCGCGTCTCGCTGCCTCCTGGAACTTGACGACCATCGCTTTGACTTCTTCTGTCGTCAGTGCCCGTGGCGTTTTGTAGCGAGAGCCAGGGAAAGGAACCGCAGATGCCGAGACAGGTACTTCGGCGTCCTCCGCTTTGCGGCCAGCGTGAGCAATCTGGATGCCGATTTTCGCGCCGTACTTGTGTACCTCGGAGATAATGCGCTTGTATGCCGGAATCTGCTCATCGGACCACAGGCCGAGGTCGAAGTTGGAAATGCGGCCATCCGGTTCCACGTCTGTCATCTCTACGATGATCAAGCCTGTACCTCCTACTGCGCGAGACACGTAATGGACAAAATGCCAGTCGGTCGGCGTTCCGTCTTGCGCTTCCACGGAGTATTGGCACATAGGCGGCATCACTACGCGATTTTTCAAAGTGAGTCCTTTGAATTGAAACGGGGTAGACAACAGAGCCATTGATTCCACTCCTTACTTTTTTTCATTATCATGCCAAAAGTTAGCGACCTCTGCAATCCCCCTGCTGCACTTTCGGGTGGTGGAGTTGCAGATTAAGCGGAAAAGCTGGGTTGGGGGAGTGCTTGGGAGCTGGTGGTGGTCGGCGCGAGTTTCAAGGAAAAATGCTAGTGCGAAAAAGCTTGCTTGGGTTGACCTTCGTAGTCTGCTTCATCGGTACTTTAGGTGTGGCGAGGAAAGAGGCTGGTGAGTTCGACGTCAGTTTCAAAAAAAAACATGAAAACAGATTAAGGCTTTTCTTGAAGAAGATTGCTGTATGCGACTCTTTCATGCAAAAAGCTCGTTGCTGCCTGCATTAGATTTTCCGCCCCTGATCAACTTTCAAAAATCACTCCCCGACCAAAGCCTAACGTTGGCCGAGGAAACAGGAGAAACAAGCAGCAGGGCTTTCGGGCTCCTACCCAGCCGGAGGCGAAAAAGGAAAACGGCCTTTAAGCGGCAACGTGAATCCACTTCTCCGAACAAACTGCTTTTGACGCGGTTTTCCTTTTTCACCGCAGGCGGCTAGTTTAAGCTCCCCGCAAGAGGCCAGGTGCCCTGCTGCGGTTTCTCCTGTTTCCTCCCTCCACTACAGCTTCGCTCAACACCCACCTGGATTTTTCAGCAAAAAAAGCCATCCGCAACAACGGATAGCTTTTGTAAAAGGCAACGTCTATTATTCCGGCATCGAGCCGATGTAATTCGATTGCGGGCGAATGATGCGGTTTTTCGCAGCCTGCTCCAAAATATGAGCGCTCCAGCCAACCACGCGGCTCACGGCAAAAGTCGGAGTGAACAAGTTCTCATCCAACCCAACCGCGCGCATGACCGCAGCGGCGAAGAACTCCACGTTTGTGTTCAGCTTGCGGCCCGGTTTGTACTCGTCCAGCAGTTGCAAACCGACCTTTTCCACATGTGTCGCCAGGTCGAACCACGGATCGTCCGCCGACAGCTCGGAAGCCACCACGCGCAAAGCTGTTGCACGCGGGTCGATCGTTTTGTAGACGCGATGACCGAAGCCCATCAGGCGGCCGCCGCTTTCCAGCTTGCTGCGCAGCCACGGCTCCGCATTTTCCTTCGTGCCAATCGCTTCGATCATCTCCGTTACTTCCGACGGAGCGCCGCCGTGCAGAGGACCTTTTAAAGCCCCGATGGCTGCCACAATCGAAGAAATCAGGTCAGACTCGGTTGAACCGACGACACGGCCAGCAAAAGTAGAAGCGTTCATGCCATGCTCCTGCGTCAAAATCAGGTACGCATCCAGCGCACGAACATGAGCCGAGTTCGGCTTCTCGCCTTTTAGCATGTACAAATAGTTCGCCGTGTGATCAAGCTCCGGGCTAGGGGAGATCGGCTCGCGGCCTTCCAGACAGGCGAAGCGATACGCTACGATTGTAGGCATTTTCGCAGCCAGCGCAATCACCTCGTCAATCGTTGGCGGGAAGCCTTGGGAGGAGCTGCCCAGCGCGGAAACGCCTGTGCGCAGCACACTCATCATATCGACATCTGCCGGGATCAGCTTCAAAATTCCTTTGACATGCTCCGGCAGTTCGCGGTTTGCTTTCAATTTATTCTTTAATTCCGTCAGCTCCTGCTCGCTTGGCAAATGGCCGAACCAGAGCAAGTGCGCTACTTCTTCAAACGTGTGGTGAATAGCCAGATCGCGCGCCCAATAGCCGCGGTATACGAGCAATCCGTTGATTCCATCTACCAGGCTCAGGTCTGTCTCCGCTACGGCGATTCCTTCCAGACCGATTGCCAAAGGATGTTGTTTTGTCATGATCGCCACTCCTTTTTCTTCTCTTTTCCCTTCAGTATATCGATTATTAATATGGAAGGGAAATAAAAGAAAAACCCGCTATCAATCACATTTTATAATCATTTGGCCCTTTGCTCCCCCCTACTGCCTTCCCCCTTGCACAACCGAAGGCATCGGTGGATAGAGCGCCTGCAAAATCTCCATGAAATGCTTGGCTGGCTCGCTAATTCCCACTTTCGGCACGAGCAGGTAAGAAGCCACCTTTGGCAGCACAAGCCCCGGCGTCGGCAGCTCGATAAAGCGATTTTCAAACAAATCCCGACTGACAGCCGACCGGGGCAAAAAAGACACGCCAAGCCCGTCTTCAATGAAGCGTTTGGTGATGTCCACCTGCGATACCGCCATCGTGCGCAAAGCAAGTCCTCTCTGGCGCAAAAGCAGCAGCAAATCGTCCCAGTAGCCCGGGTGATTGTGGGTCAGCAAACGGTTCGCCTGCACTTCCTGCTCCCAATCAGGCAAAGGAGCATCCATGTCGCCTCCGCTATGCGGTACAGCGAACACCACCGGATCTTCATACAGCAAGTACGTATCCAGCTGAAACTCGCCTGGCACCATCCGGGTCAGTCCCAAATCAGCCTGTCCACTCTGCACGAGCGGGCCGATCTCCACAGATTCGGCAATTTTGATCGAAATGTCTACATCCGGATATTGCTTGGTGAAACGGTGGAGCAGATGGGAGAAGCGGGCGCGGGCAATAATCGGCGAGACAGCCAGATGAAGCTTCTCCCGGTATCCTTGCCGCCACGCCTGCAAATCTTCCATGCTGTGGTGCCACTGTTCCAAAAGACCTTTTGCATGCGGCAGATAGCGCTTGCCCGCTGCCGTCAGCCTGACGCGTTTCCCAACCCGTTCAAACAGCTTGATCCCCAATTCCTTCTCCAGTTGTCGAATATGCTGGCTGACCGTTGGCTGGGCGATAAACAGCGCCTCAGCTGTCTGATGAAAATTTTCTGTTGTAGCCGCTACCAAAAACGTCTGCAGCACGCGAAAGTCCACACAATCTCCTCCTATCCATCCCCTTGTCTCTGTAGCCCGAAAAGCCGTCTGCCTTACCTGTTGTCGATTAGACAAGCTGTCCAGGGTGAAAAATTGGAACAAACACTTATATTTTTGGGTCTTTCTTCCTCATTTTTGAAAAAATTTACTGGAAATCACTTTCATCCTTCCCCCTTATGGTACAATACAAAATCGAGTGCGAAAAACCATTTACGGTTCGTACGCAAAAAAAAGAGAGAGTGTTACAAAGGGGAGGAACTCATGGAAACCACTACAAACGTGAACCCGCCACGCAAAAGCTCCAAAAAACCGCTGCTGATTGCGGGAGCAGCTGCTGTCGTTATTTTGGGGGGGCTCGGAACGGCCTACGCCAAATTCGACTTGTTCAAAAGCGCAAAAACGATCTACCTGCAATCGGAAGCGGAGAGCATGATGAAGTTCTCATCCAACGTTTCCAAGGCTTATGGGGAATACGAAGAGTACATGAAGCCATATCTGGAAAAGCCTGTGCACTCCACAACCGAACTGTCTGATATTGCGATAGATGCTACAATCCCAGACCCGCAAGCACAAAAAATTCTCGATCTGCTGAAGAGCGCGAAAGTCGTCATGCAAAGCAACATCGACGAGCAAAAGCACCAGCAGCAAGGAAATCTCGAAGTTCATCTGAAAGACAAGAAGCTGGCTACGATTGAGTACTTCATGAACGACTCGCAGTTTGGCTTCCGTCTGCCTGATTTTTACTCGAAATACGGCTACATGGACTTGAAAGACCGCGATGCCCTCAAGCAAAAATACGGTCAAGAGATGCCTAAGCGTTTCCTCACCTATCGCGAACTGATGGAAGCAGTCCGCTTCAACCAGGATGAAGTGAAAAGCGTGCTGACTCCGTATGCTTTGCTGTACGCAGATTCGATCAAGGACACGCAAGTAGCAATCAACAAGGATGCTTCCTTCTCGGAAGAAGGCTTCAAGGAAAGCGCTCGTGAAATCACTGTGACTTTTACCGAAGAAGAGGCAAAAGCGCTCGCAACCAAGCTGGCAGAAAAAGCGAAAGCGGACACGAAGCTGTTTGATCTGATCTACACCCGCTACCACAACGTCGCTACCTTGATGGCTGACAGCGGTTATGTGGTAGATGAAGTTTCCAAAGAAGAGTTCAAGAAAGACTACGATCAAGGCTTCGATGACTTGCTGAAAGACATTAGCGACAGCTCTACAGCGAGCAAGGAACAAGTGAAAATGGTCGTGCTCGTAGACGGCGATCACCAAATCTTGTCCCGCAAACTGATGTTTACTGGGGAAGACAACAAACAGGAAAACTTGTTCTTCTCAAGCACCGCTTACCAAAAAGGCGCGGACAGCTACTATCGCTTCGCCATCCACAACCCGGAAGATCCGAAAAACGGCGAAGTATCCTACACGTACAAAGCGACTGAGCAAAGCGGCAAAACAAACGGCAAGCTGAATCTCCTGGTAAAAGAGAACGAGCAGCCAGCGCTTGATCTGTCGACAACATTTGAAACCGTCAAAGAAGGCAAAAAAGTAGACGGCAAGTACGATTTCGCAGTCGTTCTGGCAGACGAATACTCCGAGCCGATCGCTCTGAGCGGGAACGTCACTGTATCCGAGACATCTACAGATGCCGGGCGCGATTCCGACGCCAGCGTGAAAATCAACTTTGACCAGGCGACTCCAGACATGCCAAAAGGTATCAGCCTGAAAATGAAGTCCAAGCAAGAATTTGGCAAAGCGCTGGAAATTCCAGCCATGACAGCTGACAATGCCCTCAACCTGGCAACCATGACCGATGAGCAAATGATGGAAGTCCAACAAGAGGCAGGAGCCGCAGCAGAAAAATTCATGGCGGAAAACGCCGAACTGGTCCAACAATTCATGATGCCATAAGCATCGCAACTGCGAGAATAAAAAGAACCTTGTCCACTGTGAAGTGCGGCAAGGTTCTTTTTCTTACATATATCCCATGTAGATGATGTAGACGATCGCCGCATAAAAGACGAGACGATCTACGGTTCCATAAAGCGCGCGCGACAGGCGCACACCTACCCAGCCCATTCGCAGCGGCCAAAACAGCTGAATACGCCCCACCAGCATGTCGCTGATCAGGTGCGAGAGCAATCCCCACAAGGCCGCCCAGCCCTCCGGGGAATCGCCCCAAAAAGCAGCCGGAAGCAACAAAATGACCCACGAATGCGTCAGCGTCCGGTGCCCAAGCCCTTTTTGCAGCATTTTGGACACAGGGCCCAGGAAATGCCCCAGCTTGCTTCTCGCCTGATCGATATCTGGCACTAGCGCCATCGTGGCACCGATTACGCTCCCCTTCCAGGAAGGGTACGCCCAGTATCCCGCGATTGCGCCAAGGAGCATATGTGTCTTCCACGTCATTTCTTTTTTCACACCGACTTTCTCAAGATGATCTTCCTCGTGCATGTGGAGTTGGCGTGAACCATTATGCTTCCAACAACGTCATGAAGCTGTCGGGATCAAGCTCCTCTCCCTCGATCACGATCGCTGTCATCCCAGACTCTGTTCCCGATTCGTGACCCTCGCCCGCCTGCCAAAAAGCCGCCTGGCCCGCCTGAATCGGAATCCGCTCGTCATCCTCTCCCCGCACCCAGCCCTCTCCGTTGACCACGAGAAAGAGCTGCGGGCAAACAGCCGGATGATAGCCTACTACCCCGCCGGCTTTTACATGAATACAGCCGATAGACACAGCATCTTTCGTACGCAAAATGCGGGAAAACACCGCGCCGACAGAATCAAAACGCTCGATCTCTCTCCCAGCCTGTTCGTCAAATCGGAATCGTCTCATCGTCTCTCCCCCATTTTTCGCACTGAACTCCTATCTTATCGCAATCGCCACATTCGTGACAGACTCTGTTTTCGGCGCTCTCCTTCATTTTGGTGTGGCGATATGCGCCTGTTTGAACCAGATGTCCTTGTAATTGGCTTGGCCCAGCGCATTTAACGAGACTCCGGCAAGTGCCGAGTGGTAAACCGAATGCTGCCTTGTATGGTACAAAAACAGCAGAGCGCACCGCTCGGCCAGTAGCATCTCGATACGCCGCAGCCTCCTTTGCTGCCCTTCCTCGCCCTGTTCCTCCGTCAAAAGCTCCAGTTCACGATCAATCCGCTCGCGCAAGGCCGGATTCCACAAGTTCCGGGCAAAGCTGATGTCCGAGCGAAAAAACTCGACCATCCCCAAAATCCACTGCTCATCAAAAACCTCTCCCGCCAAAACGAGATCGGCTTGAAGCAATACCTCCGGCTTTTTCAACGTTTCAATCGGCACAATCGTCACATCGACGTGGACACCATGCTCCATCAGCTGTTGCTGCACCCACTCGACGTTGTTTTCATTGCCCGCGCCTTCGTATGTATACAGCTTCAAGCGCTCTCCCCTGTAACCGCTGTCCTTTACGGCAGCCTGTTTTTCCTCGCGGCTTCCCGCTGCCAGAGCGGGTTCGATCCCCGGAACTTCCGGAAAAAAGCTGTAGGCCCGCCCGTAGCGGTTTCCTTTCAGTTCGGCAATCATCTGCTTGCGCGAGAGGATGCTATCCACAGCCTGACGAAAAGCGCGGTTTTGCTGCGGGCCTTGCCGATTCAGGTTAAACGCAAGGTAAGTAGCCCCTCGCTCCACTTGCTTCAACTCCTGCCAGCTGCCCAGCGGCTTCGGCATGCTCCAGGCTGTCTGGAAATGGACTTCTTTTTCCGTAGCAAAAAACTTCTCGCTGCGCTTGTCAAATTGCGGCACTACCCAGATTTCCACCCGATCCAAGTGTGCTCGTCCCTGAAAATAAGCGGGAAATGCCTCCAGAACAAACTGTTGCTCATCATTCGTCACCAGCCGAAAAGGCCCGCTTCCGACTGGCAAGCGACTGAACTCCTCGCCTTTTTGCTGCACCATGTCCACCGGAACGATGGACAGACGATCCGAAGCGAGACAGGCAGGCAGCAGCCGATTGGGCCGTCTTAGCCGGATGTGCAAAACGTTGGCGCCAAGAGCCGCCATTCGCTCCACATCTTCAAGCATCCAGCGATACGGCGATCCCGTCTGAGGATCAGCCACCCGCTCCAATGTCCGAACTACATCCTGCGCGGTCAACTCCCGCCCGTGATGAAACAAGACTCCTTTTCGCAAATAAAAGGTCCACTCCGTCCCTGCCGCATTCGTCTCCCAATGATGAGCCAAACGCGGCTTGTAGGCATGTTCCTTAGCATCGTAGCTGATCAGCGTATCGAAAATTTGCCTGACCATGTGCGACTCTGTGCGTCTGTTCACAAAAGCCGGGTCAAGACGGGGAATCGTTCTGTAAAAAGACATGCGCAGCGTGTCCAATGTCCGCTCTTCGACAATTTGACTGTGAAAGCCGAATTGCCCGGAGAGCCAGTCAAAAAAGCGTTCCCTGCCCCCGGCAGGAAGACGGGACTCTTGCAGCAACTGCATAGCCCGCTCCAGATCGCCTTGCTCAATCTGGGCTTTGGCGAGCGGCATGACAATCTGCTCGACACTGCGCAAAAAGACAAGCTGCGAGCCGATTCCCCGCCCTCTGCCCGGCGTCCATTCGATCCAGCCTTGTTCGACCAGCTGCTTGATGATTTTTTTGACGTTGCGTTCCGTACAGCACAAAATCTCCGCCAGCTCGTGAAGCGTAATCGCTTGCGCTTCGCCCTCCTGCCTGTTGGCAAAATGTTGGCGCAAGCGCAAGTAATGATACACAATCTGCAAAGTTGCCTCACTTCTTTCTGTAAAAAGGGGAACTGCCTCTGCTACTACTCTACCCTTTTTCTTCCCCTTTTTCCAACTACAATGGAGAACGAAAAGGGGGTTTTGATTTTCATGCCGATCTGGCGCAATCGACCGTTTCTCATCTTGTTTTGCACGTCCACACTGCTTGCTTGCGGCAGCAAAGTATACGAACTGGCCCTGCCGCTCATTTTGTACGACATGACGCAGTCAGCCATAGCGATGACCACGATGAAAAGCATCGAGTTTTTGCCCAACCTGCTGCTCGCCATGTTCATTGGCGTATGGGTCGACCGCTTTTCGAAAAAGCGCTGGTCGCAATGGATGGTCTTCGGGCAAATGGTGCTGCTGTTTTCACTGTACGCCTTGTCCGCGGCTGGGCACGCCCAGGTCATTCATTACTACATCGCCGGATTTTTTCTGATGGCGTTCAACTACGGCTTTCAAAATGCAAGGGTGAGCATGATCAAGCAAGTCGTGCCTACGCCGCTGCTCACCGCGGCAAATGCCCGTTTTTCGTTCATGAGCACGTTCATTGAAATTATGGGCCCAGCGATTACCGGATTTATTTTGCTGCTGTCCAGTCTGTACTCAGGGCTTCTGATCACAGGCGTAGCCTATATGCTCGCTTTCATCGCGATCTCGTTCCTGGAAAAAGCCGATCCACCTGCTGCGCAAAAAGCCGGGTTCTGGCAGGAGCTAAAAGCTGGCTGGGCCGAGCTGTTGAGCAATAAACCGCTTTGGCATATCACGCTGCTCGTCATTTTTCTCAACGCGACTTCCGGCATGTACGACGCCATGATCATTTTCTTTGCCAAAGATCATTTGCGTCTCGATACTTCTACATTGGGGCTGGTCTTGTCTGTCGCCGGGCTTGGCGGCTTGATCGGCAGCTCCATCGTCGCTCCGCTGCGGCGGCGCTTTCCGCTCGGGAAAATGATGGGCGTAACGATTCTGTCACTCGGCTTCTCCTCTCTGCTCATGGTCTTCGCCACCAGTACGTGGCTGCTCTGCCTGTCCCTGTTTCTCACCGGGCTGATCGCTACGATTGAAAATGTCTGTATCTGGACGTTTCGCCAGGAGACTACGCCCGCCCATCTGATCGGGCGGATTAGCGGCATTACCGGCTCGATTTTCAAGCTGGGAATCGTCTTCTCTATCTTCGGCTCCGGCTTCATGACGGTGTCGATCGGCCCGTGGGCAGTCTTTCTTGTCGCAGCTCTCGGCAACATGCTGATCTTTCTCGTCTACCGCAAGCTGTCCTTGTGGCGGCTGGCCTGATCCGGCAATCACCGCACTCTCGCTTTATGTGGCAAAGAAAAAGCCACTTGCAGTTTTTTCGTGCCTGCAAGTGGCTTTTCGTCTTCGCGCATGGTGTTTCGCTGCACGACAGCATTCCATTTGGTATCCTAGCCTTTATGCTTTGAAGCGGCTGATCATCTTCTCCAAATCCTCCGCCAAATTGGCGAGAGAAGCAGCCGAGGAATGAATTTCCTGCATGGAGGCAAGCTGCTGTTCTGTCGCCGCAGATACGTCCAAAGTCCGGCTGACAGCGGTGTGCGTGACGGAAGCGATCAGCTCCATCGACGCTGCGACTTTTCCCGTGCTCTCTGTCAAGGTACGCGAGGCTTCCGAAACGCTCTCCACGTCTTTTGCCACACTGACAACCGCATCGCGGATGTGCGAAAAGACTTCGCCCGCCGTCGCGACACCTTCCATCCCCGCTGCCACCTCGTCCGAGCCTTTTTGCATCGACGTTACTGCATCAAGTGTCTCTGCGCGTATGGCGCTAACCAGCTGGGTGATTTCCTGTGCGGACGCAGACGCCTGTTCGGCCAGCTTTCTCACCTCATCTGCGACTACCGCAAAGCCTCTGCCTTGCTCACCCGCCCGGGCCGCTTCGATGGCCGCATTGAGCGCGAGCAGATTGGTTTGACCCGCGATTTGCGTGATCACCTCGACAATTTGCCCAATCTGCTCCGAGCGGCTGCCCAGTCCGCTGACCGCATGAGCCAGTTGCTGCATCGTTTCACCGACGCCGTTCATCTGTTCTACCGCAAGCTGAATCGTCCGGGTTCCTCCCGTCGCCAGCTCCGAGGCGTTCAGTGCCGCAGCCGAGACATTTTGCGCACGCGCAGCGATTTGTCCGATGCCTGCGGTCATCTCCTGCACTTCCTTGTCGCCCTCTTCCACTTGATGCGCTTGCACATCTGCGCCTGTAGCCATTTCCTGGATCGTTTCCGCGATTTGCTCGGTTGCCTTGCTAGTCTGCTCCGAGCTGGCCGTCAACTGCTCTGCCGCAGCCGCTACTTGCTGGGCGTGCCCGCGAATCTGGGAAATGAGCGTGCGCAGATTGGCCAGCATCCGGTTAAAGGACGCAGCCAACTCGCCGATCTCGTCTTTGGAGGACACCGTCAGCTCCTTCGTCAGATCGCCTTCCCCATCTGCTATGGCAGCCAACTGCTCGTTAACGCGATTGAGCGGACGAATGATCGCCCGAATCAACAGTCCGCCAATGACGACAGCTACAAGAACTCCTGCGACACTAAAAGCAATCTGGATGTTGACGGACACGACTTCCCGTTCACGCAGCGACTGATCGTCGGCTTCTTTTTCCCGGCGAACATCCTCCATGAGCGTGCTTACCGTCGAATCAAGCTTCTTTCGCGCTTGCCGCTCCAATCCAAAATGATAGACCATCGATTCTTCCCGTCTGCCTTCGTCCAAAGCTGCCACGGCCTTGTCGCTTGCGGCCAAGTACCCTTGATAAAGTTTCTTCGCTTCTTGCAGCGTTGCTTTTTGCTGCTCCGTAATATCCTCGTACTCGTCCAGCTTTTGAAACAGCGCTTCGATTTTGCCTGCTTTCTCCTTCAACTCCTTGCGATACTCTTCATCGCCCGTGAGCACATAGCCGCGCTCGTCATTGTTTCGACCTGTGAGGGTAAACTGCATCTCGCGCAAATCGGTCAGGAACTCTCCGTCGTCGAGCATCTCCTCATAGGCAGATTTCAGTTGTTGCATATGAATGTACATATATGAGCCTGAGCTGAACATAACGGCCAAAATCAGGCTGAAAGCTAGAATGAATTTGGTTCTGATTTTCAAAAGAGTGCCTCCTCTTGTCGAAATGAATGTGATCATGTCGAAAATACTCGGATACCACCCTTTTTCTTTCCCTGTCCTTTTCCTCTTTAAACCAGGCTAAAAAAATATACGCATGTTTAGGGGCAAACGAAAAAGGCATCCTCGAAAACTAAGTTCCGAAGATGCCTCTGCGTCTATGTTTTACAAGCTTTTACAGCTTTTCAATAACTTTATCGATGATCCCGTACTCAAGCGCTTCGGCGGCGGACATGAAGTAGTCGCGGTCGGCATCCTTTTCGATCTGCTCAACCGACTTGCCTGTACGCTGGGCAATGATCGAGTAAAGCAGATTCCGATGCTTCATGATCCGCTCGGCAGCGATTTTAATATCGCTCGCCTGCCCCTGCGTGCCGCCCCATGGCTGGTGAATCATGACCTCTGCATTCGGCAGGGCGTAGCGTTTGCCGGGCGCTCCTGCCACCAGCAGCATCGCTCCCATCGAAGCAGCCATACCTGTGCAGATGGTGGATACGTCGGGCGCCACGAATTGCATGGTGTCGATGATCGCCATTCCCGCTGTCACCGAGCCGCCGGGGGAGTTGATGTACAAATGAATGTCTTTTTTCGGGTCCTCTGCCGCAAGAAACAGCAACTGGGCCACAATTGCATTTGCTACCTGATCATCAATGGCGCTGCCGAGAAAAATAATGCGATCTTTCAGCAGACGGGAGTAAATATCGTACGAACGCTCGCCATAACTCGTCTGCTCAACGACTACCGGAATCAAATTCATGCCAAACCCTCCTTTATATCCTTTAGGCTTTTAGGCTGCCATGCTCATACGTACGGACTGTGGCGGTACAGCCGCTGCCTTGCTTTTGCCAAACCCGGATGACACCTGAGTGATTACAGCAGGCTGGTCGCTCGAACCGATCGTCCACTCTGTCACTGCTGCTTCCCGTTCCACGTTGTTGCCGTTTGCCGGAAGCATGATGACGTTGTCTGCCTTCGGTTCGACCCGTCTTTCCCACACAACGACTGGTCTTGCTTTTACAGGCGCTGAAGCCTCTGCCTTCATGACGGCTCGCCTCCTTCTTTGGGATACACCGCGAGAATGACCTGATACGTCTCCTGTGCACTTGTCTTCGTCTGATACTTTTTGACGAGCTGATTGACGAGCTGCACGTATTCCTCGACAAAAGCTGCCCGCTGCTCCTCGCTGGCGAGGCGAATGCTCGTATCGAGCGTGGCACTCGGAATTTCTTTTTCCTGATCCGAGCGTTCCAGCAAAGCGAGGGCATCCCGCTTGATCCGCTCAGCCGTCTGGATCAAGTGCGACAAAGCTCCCTGATCCTTCATCTGCTGCACGGTGTCGTTAGCCCAGTTCAGCCCTTCGGAGAGCACGTACGTGCGAGCTATCGCCAAATACAGCACTTCAACCAGATTGCGGACCTGCCGACTCCCTACGCGCCTGACCAGCCCGACCTTTTCCAAAGCTTTCAGGTGATAATTCACCCGCTGTGGAATCTCGTTGATTCCCCGCGCTACTTCCGCCGCTGAAGCAGGCTCCGCCAATCGGCTCAAAATCTCGGCCCTGAGCGGATTCAACAACGCCATCGCCTGCTCGGGCGTTTCGACGATATACGTTTCCAGCTGTTCGTGCGCCACAACAACACCTCATGACATTAATCATTTACGTAAAAATAGTTTATTACGTGACAACTCGTTTGTCAAATGCTGGCCAAGCCCGAATTTGCTCGCAGACGAAAAAGCAGCTCCGCCCGTCAGCGAAGCTGCTTCCTTTTTCGATCACACCTTACCTCACAGGTCACAGGTGTGCAACGATCTCCCCGTCATTCGGCACAAGGACGCGTTTTTGCAGTTTGTGCTCGCCCAAAAACTCGCGAAGCTCGCTGCGCGACAACAGGCAGTGATTCCACGTCTCCATGTGGGCTACCAGCACGTGACTATCCGGTGCGGCTGCCGCCACAGATGCTATGTCCTCTTTTGTCATCGTGATCGGATCGCCCGCCAAAAACCTTGCCGCTCCGGCGAACACGACGATGGCATCTGGCGAGAACCGTTGAATCGTCTGCCCTACCTCGTCGCACCAGATCGTATCTCCTGCCATGTACAAGGTCGGTTCGCCAGGGGCTTGCAGGACAAAACCGGAAACTGGCCCCATCGCTTTTCCGATCTCGCCTGTCCCGTGCTGCCCGGCTGTCCGATTCAGGCGAATCCCTTGCCAATCATGTTCGTCCTTGATGGCGGTAACCTGTGAAAATCCTTGTTGCAGCAGCATTTCCTCGTCTGGCTGCTGGCAGAACACAGGTAAATTCCGTGGCAACAGGCTCATCGCTTTTTCGTCCAAATGATCGCGATGCGTATGGGTAATCACAATCGCGTCAACTCCTGCCAGCACTTCTTCCACAGAAAAAGGCAGGTCGACCAAAGGATTTGCCCGCTGATTCGGCGTATTCGGTACAGCAGGCAGCTCCCCGGCATCGCTGAACATCGGGTCGATCAAAAACGTGCGGCCGCCGTAAGCCACTTTCAATGTGGCGTGTCTAACAAGTTGAATGTGCATCTCTTCACTGTCCTCCAGTCCCGGTCGTATAATAGAAATGAGCTTGCTTTTATTGTAAAAAACAAACGCCTCTTCCCGCGAAACAAATACAGCGCCCCACTTTCACCGTGAAAGGAGATTTCCATGCCAGACCAAACCGACCTCGCCATTTTGGCCTTGCTGCGCCAAAACAGCCGCCTTTTGTGGAAAGACATCGGCGAACAGGTGCATTTGAGCGGACAAGCCGTCGGCAACCGCATTCGCCGCATGGAGGAACAGGGTATTATTACCGGCTACACTACACTCGTGGATGAAACAAAGCTGGCTCCGTCCCTCACTGCCATGGTCACCATGTTCATGAAGACGACCGATCATACGAGCTTTACTCGCTTCGTCGCCTCCCGCAGCGAAGTTCTCGAAGCGCATCGCATCAGCGGAGAAGGCTGTTATACGATGAAAATCAACGTCCCTGACCAGTCCGCCCTCAACCGCTTTTTGGATGATCTCCTGCCCTTCGGCAACTATCGCGTCAACCTGTCTATCGGCAAAATCAAATAATCGGATCATTGGCAATGGAATCAATCCCCCTGCTTTTTAGGGTTGCTGGAATATGTGAACAGGAGTAGAATGATGGATACGAAAGGAGGAGGATCGCCGTGGAAGATATGCTGCTGCTGTTTTCACTGGATGATTTCTTCGCCTTGCTCGCCCTCTTTGTGGGTTGCTTCACCTCCGGCTTTTGCCTGAGACGTTGTGATCACCCGCAATTGCAGGCTTTTCGTTGGAGCACGAGTGACAGCTATCAACCCTCCATCAATCCTTGCTCGGTTGAAACTTATCCGATGGCAGCAAGGCAACCGCTGCGCTTCCGCATCATTCGGCGGATTCAGCACGCGAATGGCGACAAGGATACATACAGCTCCCTTTTTTTGGACCGCACGGCTTGAACCACATCCAAAAGGAGGTAGATCTTATGATCGCCAAATATATCGGAGAAGTTTTGTTGTTCGTTGTCGGTTTGCCTATCTTCGCTTACCAAACCGGAGAAAGCTTGCACGCTTTGGCAGACGCATTCGCACAAATGTCCGATTTCGTTAACTGGAAATAAACGTGTCCGCTAGTGGGCAACGATACAAAAAGACCTGGCCGTCCTGCGACAGTCAGGTCTTTTTCTGCGGAAAAAACCTCGGCGTATTTCGTAAACGCAGATGTGCCCGCATGCAGCAGCATCTTGTCCTTCAAAAAAAAGGAGCGCTTGGTCATGACCACTTGTGTTACTTGGTATGAATGCGGTCGCCTCGCGTTGTCGGCTGGGAAATGACCAGAAATTCCACGTCTGCGCTACTCTCGTTTTTCATCTGATGCTTGGCCCCCGGAGGTACTTCTACCCCTTCCTGGACGCCAATCTCATACCGAACGCCTTCTACTTCAAGTACGGCCTGTCCACAGAGCACGAAAAAAAATTGCCGGGAACGCTCATGATAATGGCGCACCTCCGCCGTATTGGCTGGCATTCGCTCAAAAATGACGCTCAAATCCTGGCCTTTGACCAGATGCCAACCGTCGCAATTGTCGCCCCACATGTAATGCTCGGCATTGTGCTTGCTCACTTTTAGCGTATCGTTTGCCTGTTCCGCCACTGACTTTCCCCCTGTTTTTTACTTTCCATGATGACATGCCCGCAGTCTTGCTGCCACTGTTTCTTTACTTTTTCTCCCCGTTATGTTAAAATGTAATCGTATTGCAAATGAATATTCGTTTCGTTTATGGAGGAGCCTGTCATCATAGGGTTCTTTTTGTCTTTTTTCAGCGGACAAAAAGAAAAACCCCTTGATTACGGGCTCTTTTTGTTTTTTTCAAAAAGATAAAGGGGGAAACCACATGCTTATTTTTCAGCTGGCTGTCATCTTGATCGCCTCCAAAATCGCCGGAGACATCAGTGTGCGCCTGGGACAGCCGTCCGTTTTGGGGAAGTTGCTCATCGGTATCGTCCTCGGCCCCACTGTTCTCGGGCTTGTCACTGACACGGAAATTTTGAAAGAAATCAGCCAGATCGGGGTCATCCTGCTCATGTTCATCGCCGGTCTGGAAACCGATATAGACGAGTTCAAGCGCACCGCCAAATCCTCGACCAGTGTAGGTGTGGCAGGCATCATCGCCCCTCTGGCTCTCGGATATGTAGCCGGAATCACAATGGGACTATCGTCGATCGAATCGGTCTTCTTGGGACTCTTGCTCTCCGCAACCAGCGTGAGTATTTCCGTCCAAACGCTGAAAGAACTGGGCAAGCTAAAATCCAGGGAAGGCGCGACCATCATGGGTGCTGCTGTGATTGACGACGTTCTTGTCATTTTGGCCCTCGCCTTTTTGATGAGCTTTGCGGGCGGCGACGTCAACCTGGGAATGGTCGTTTTGAAAAAGGTCGCGTTTTTCGCCGTCGTCATTCTCCTGTCGTGGAAAGTGGTTCCATGGGTTCTGCGTAAATTCGCGCCTTTGCAAGTAACCGAATCCGTCATTTCCGCTGCCCTGATTATTTGTTTCCTGTTTGCCTACTTTGCCGAGTATACAGGTGTGGCCGCGATCATCGGCTCCTATATCGCTGGTGTGGCAATCAGCCTGACCACGTACAAGCAAGAAGTCACGCACAAGGTGGAAACGATCAGCTACGCGGTATTCGTTCCGGTCTTTTTCACCTCGATCGGGGTAACTGCGCAGTTTTCCGGTATTGTGGAAAATCTGTGGCTGATCGTCATCCTGAGTGTCATCGCCATTGTCTCCAAGCTCGTTGGCGGTGCCCTTGGCGCAAAAATGACCGGGTTCCCCTGGAAAAATTCAATGGCAATCGGAGCGGCCATGGTATCGCGGGGCGAAGTGGCGCTGATTATCGCCGCCATCGGGTTGGAAAACAATCTGCTGACAGACGATATGTTTGCCGTCTTGATCGTCGTTGTTCTTTTGACGACGATTGTTACCCCGCCGATGATGAAGTGGTTTTTTGCCGACAAGGACGGACAGGAAGAAAAGCTGTTGATGAAAAAGAATGCGTAACCACAAAAAACAGGCTGCTCCGCGTCACGCGACGCCGGGGCAGCTTTTTTCATCGGCAGACGTTTCTTTAACGAGTCGTTTCGGCTTATCATGAAGAAAAAAGGAGGGTGTCCCGCATGAAAGTCGTCATCGCTCCCGATTCTTTCAAAGGAAGTCTCACGGCCAAGCAAGCAGGTGAAGCGATTCGCGCAGGGGTACAACGCGCCTGCCCCCAAGCCGAAGTTGTCGTCTCGCCCATGGCAGACGGCGGCGAAGGAACCATGCAGTGCCTCGTTGATGCCACCAATGGCAAAGTTTTGACTGCGCAGGCCATGGACCCGCTCGGACGCACGATTGCAGCCCAGTTCGGCATTCTTGGCGACGGCGTGACCTGCGTCATCGAGCTTGCCTCAGCATCTGGTCTGTATCTCATCGCCAAAGACGAACGCAATCCGCTGCTCACTACTACATACGGCTTCGGCCAGCTGATTTTGGCGGGACTCGATCACGGGTGCCGACGCTTTATTCTCGGACTCGGCGGCAGCGCGACTAACGATGGCGGTGCCGGAATGCTGCAAGCGTTGGGCTACAGGCTGCTCGATGCAAACAATCAGCCGCTTGCTTTTGGCGGCGGCGAGCTTTCGCGGCTGTCGCATATCGACGACAGCGACAAAGACAAACGGCTGGATGCGTGCCAATTTGTCATCGCCTGCGATGTCGACAATCCGTTTGTCGGTCCAAACGGTGCTTCCCGCGTATTTGGCCCGCAAAAAGGCGCCACCCCGCAAATGGTTCTCGCACTGGACGAGCATTTGCGGCATTTTGCCGACGTGATCAAACAAACGACTGGCACCGCCATTCACGACTTGCCCGGGACAGGAGCGGCAGGCGGCGTGGCAGGGGCGCTTTTGGCTTTTCTCGGCGGCAAGCTGCAATCCGGGATTCAGATCGTCATGGAAACGACCCGGCTCGCTCTCGCCATGGACGGAGCCGATCTCGTCATCAGCGGAGAAGGCCAGGTCGATTTTCAAACAGCGCAAGGCAAGACACCATGGGGCGTAGCACAGCTCGCGCAGCAATGCGGCATTCCTGTCATCGTGCTGGCAGGCTCTGTCGGGGAAGGCATAGAAGCTTTGTACGAAAAAGGCGTTACCGCTGTCATCGGAATCACCAACAAGCCGATGACGCTGGATGAAGCCATGCAGAATGGCGCTTCCCTGTTGAAACAAGCCGCTGAGCAAGTCATGCGCGTCTACGCCTTGGGCAAAAACGGCTGAAACCGTCCGGCCCGTGGCTGGTTCACACTGTTTGCAACTTCCTTCCATCCTTCAGCAAAAAAGCCCTCCCTCGCCTGCGAAGGATCGGTCCGGAACTGACCTGATTTTCGCAGCATGAGAAAGGGCTTTTTTTCATGAAATGGGATGTGGCCGCTTGCGGTCAACAAACGGTCATGACCGCTTTGTTTACTTCGTCTCCCGGTGCAGCGTATGGCGTTTCAGGCGAGGCGAATATTTTTTCAGCTCCAGCCGCTCTGGATGCGTTCTTTTGTTTTTGGTCGTGATGTAGTTCCGATCTCCTGTTTCCGTACACTGCAAAGTAATGTTTACGCGCATGTGACGCTCCTCCTTTATCCTTTTACATCGACATCTCTACGACGGTGCTGGCTGTAGGCAACGGATCAGGGAGCATGCCCCAGTCCGACTCGTATTCCTCGTCCGTCAAGAGACAGGCATCGAGTTGCTCTGTCACCGCTGTCTGATCCAGCCCAATGCCGATGAACACCACCTCTGTCATCCTGTCGCCGTGATTCGGGTCCCAATTGTGCTGCCAATCCGTCTCTTCTGCAAGCACCGCCTGCTGTTCCTCTGGCGGCAGCGCTGCCGTCCAGTACCCGGCTGTTCCCACTTCAATGGACGGCCCTGCCTGACTGAGCGTCATCGCCAGATCATTTCGCGTTGCCAGCCAGAAAAAACCTTTGGCTCGCACGACCTCTTCCGGCCATTGCGCAAGCCATTCGCCAAATCGTTCCGGGTGAAAAGGTCGGCGCGCGCGGTAGACAAATGAAGAAATCCCGTACTCGTCAGTCTCCGGGGTGTGCTCCTCTTTTTGCAGCTCCGCAATCCAGCCCGCCGATTGGCTGGCAGCTTCGAAATCAAACAAGCCTGTATTCAAAATCTCGTGTGGATCGACCTGACCGCGTACGGAGCGAATCAAGCGCGCCTTTGGCTGCAATTTTCTCAGCACAGCTTCCAACTGCTCCAAATCCTCGGGAGCTACGCGATCGCACTTGTTCAAGATCAGCACGTCGCAAAACTCAATCTGATCCACCAGCAAATCGACCACTTCTCGCGTATCGTCCTCGCCCACAGCCTGATCCCTGTCCAACAAGCTTTCCCCCGAGGAAAAGTCATGCCAGAAACGGTAGGCATCCACCACTGTCACCATCGTGTCCAACCGGGTCAACAGCGACAAATTAATCCCGTTCTCCTCATCAACATATGTGAACGTTTGCGCGACCGGAACAGGCTCGCCGATCCCTGTCGATTCGATCAGTATGTAGTCATACCGTCCTTCGAGCGCCAACCGCTCCACTTCTGTCAGCAAATCTTCCCGCAAAGTGCAGCAAATGCAGCCGTTCGACATCTCCACGACCTTTTCATCTACGCGGGAAATGCCTCCCCCTTGCGCTACCAAAGCTCCATCCATATTCACTTCGCTAAGGTCGTTGACAATGATGGCGACGCGCAATCCGTCCCGGTTGTTCAAAACGTGATTGAGCAATGTCGTCTTCCCTGCTCCCAAGTAGCCGCTCAACACTGTTACCGGGATTCTTGTATCGTTCATCAGTTGCTCTCCTTTGTCTGTTTGTTTAACAAAACGTAATCATTACGATTTATGAATCATACTAAACCAACTGAAGTCGTCATGTCAACACAAAACGAAATAATTACGATTTAACGAACTCACCACGGTCCAAAACACGTCCTCTTTCTGTTCCTTTATTTGGTATAATCGAACTATGTCGCAGTCGAAAGTAGGAGCAAATGTGACTTTATACGGGTTTTACACGGATGAGTCAGGAAACAACGGCTTCAACGATATGAAAAACCAGCCGGTACTCTGCTATGCAGGCGTACTTGTTCCGATCCATCACCAAATCCACTTGCACCGTGAAGTGCAGAAAATAAAAGACAACCTGGAAAAAGATATAAAAGCAGCCATCCACGGGATACCCGCCGAGCAATTTCCGCACATCGATTTCTTCAAAAAGTTCGAGATACACGGAAAAGCGTTTATTGATGGCGAAAATTTTTACTATAATTTGTCAGATGCACAACGCTTCCGGGTCGTTGATGAATTGCTGTCTCTGGTGAAAGCTGCCGAGGTAAAAGTGGTGGCGGCCCTTGTCAACAAGCCGCTTTATCAGGCCAAGGCAAAAGAGACGAATCATAACCGGATGCACCTTCATGCGTATACGGAACTCGTGAAGTGCCTCTCAAACGAGATGAGTCATTCCGATTCTTACGCCTTCATCATCTGTGACGACGGCAAGCCTAGCGAACTCAACCATTTTCGTGACGCCTTGCGAAACCCGGCAAATCGCCGGGTGTACCCGGACCTTCAAATCAAATTGTCGCATGATACAAACGCAAACCTGATCCAGCTTGCCGACATGATCAACTTCATCACTTCCGTTTATTTTCGGGCGATCTACGGCTTTCCTCCGCGCAAACGGCACCAGGAGACCCTCTTCGCTCTTTACACCAGGCACCTGAAATCCAAGATCATCACATGGGAGTATAAATAAAAAGAGGAGAACGCACCCAACGTGCGAACTCCTCTTTTCGGTCGTACACAACGTGCGACCTGTTCCTACCCTATCCACAATCCGGCGCTTTTATGCCCAAAACAAATTAAGACACTCTGTTCATAGATCAAAAACTGAGCTACGCACAGAATGCCTTAATTTCATGTGGATTTAGTCGTACACAACGTGCGAGCAAATCCCTCGATTTCTATTGTATGCCTGGTTCCTTTTTTTGTCAAGGCTCATGAACAAGCAAGGAGAAGAGGATTTGCTCTTCTCCTTGCGCCAGTCGCTTTAGCGCAGTCTTTTCATCGCAACAGCTTCTCCATGCACGCCCATTACCGGCTGGTATACAGTGCGATTGTTCAACTGATCCTGCTCCACAACCGGACGAGGACGGTTCTCTTTCCAGGTGATCTGACTGTACACATTGCCTGCAGCCGTAGGCATGGTAACCAAAATGTCCTTCACCTGATCCTGATTGCCATCCGCGATCGCCAATTTTGGCAGCAATCCTTGATCGCGTTTGCCCACGGGGATGATCGTCTGTTGATGATCTTTTCCTTCCCGCACGACCAGCCGCAAATTTTTCGCTGTCTGGTTCATGGAGAAGCCCATTTTGTCTCCGATCAAAAGAATCTGGTCTTTTACCCCATCGCCCGTTACATCGGCATACTTGGTATCCAGTACATATGTACTGTCGCCCCGCATGCTAAAACCGCTATTAATCGAGACTTCCTGCGATGGCAAGTTGTCTTCGTCCGCTTTTTCCACCGTCAGTGACAGCAGTTGCGGCTTGTTGTCAACGACATTCCACACGCTGGTCGCCACTGCAACATAATCCTCGTTGTTGAATCCCCACATAATCTGTTTGCCCATCCAGCGCAGGTTGCCTTTGGCGTCGCGGAAAGGCACGAGTTCAACCAGCTTTTGCGTAAACCCGTCCATCGTCCTCAACAGCTTTCCGTCCGCTTGATAAATCCCTTTGTCCATATACTTCGTCTTGTTCGCGGACAAATCAATTGTCGTGACCGCTTTTGTGCGCAAGTTGGTCACCTTCGCCTGAAATCCAGCGGTAAACTGAACGGAAAACGGGATATCTTGCCCAGGCTGGAGCAGGACTACCGGAGCATATGCCTGCGTCTGGAAAGTGCTCGCATGAACCGGATCGGCTCCCACTCCTGATGCGATGAGAATCGCGCCGCTACATGCGATCGCTGCCATTGCCTTTTGCCATCGTTTCATAATTGTTCTCCTCCTCTGTAAATGGGCATGCTATTTCTTGCCAGATTGTTACACCCGTGTATTTCCTTCCCTCTATACATCTCTAACGAGGGGGACAGGGTAAATGTTGCTAGTAAATAATTCCTAAGTTTTCTTGCTCGTTTTTACCGATTTGCAACAACTTTACAGAAGCGGCAAGCTACAATAGAGTCAAATGTGAAGCAGCTACAGAAAGGAACAATCACAATGAAAAAGGCTTGGCTCTTGTCTGCGGCATTCTGCGCTGCCTTGTTGAGCGGTTGCGGCCTGACAGATACTCCAAATGAATTGATGCGCGCCCCTTCGGCTGACGGCGACCAGAAATCGATCAATCAGGCCGTCATGCAATTTTTGCCTGCCGGTTCTCAACTGGCGGTCCCGCTGCACCCTGCGGAAGCAAGCGCTGTCTCCCTGCAAGATTTGAACGGAGACGGAGCTCCCGAGGTTGTCGCGTTTTACAAGTCAGATAAAACCGACTACGAGATCGGCGTGCTGGTGCTGACCCAAAAGCAGGGAAACTGGCAAAAGCTGACTTCTTTTACCGGGATCGGCAATGAGCTGGACTACGTTTCGTTCAACGACCTGACTGGCGACCATATCCCGGAGATGCTGATAGGACTGGGCGGCGGTGACGGCTTGAACAAAGAACTGTCCGTCTTTTCGATCGCCGATGACAAGACCCAGGAACTGATGAAGCAGTCGTATTCGGTAATGGCGGTTGGCGACCTGAACGGAGATCAACAGCCCGAGCTTGCCCTGGTCATGCACGATCACACCAACTTCACCTCCAAAGCAGAGCTGTTCGGCGCAAAAGACGGGAAAATTACCAAACTGACTGAGATCGCGCTCGACGGCTACGTAAACGGATACGAACAGGCGATTATCGGCAAAGCATCGCCTACGCGCAATGCGCTGTTTATCGAATCGGGTGTCGGCGCACATTCCTCTGCCACCGACCTGCTGCTCTGGGAAAATGGCGAGCTGCGCAATCCGCTGGCTAAAGTAGAGGGAGAAATGGATTTGACCTTCAAGGCTTATTCTTTGTACAGTGAGGATATTAACGGGGATGGAATTATTGAGGTCGGCACGATGATTCAGCCGCTTGGGACGGAAGATATGGCGATGGCCGAAATTCCTTGGATCTCCTCCTACTTTCAATGGGATGGAAAAACGGGGCTGAAACACGTGGAGGATCACTACCAGAACTTTGCCCAGGGCATCGATCTGAAAATTCCCGATAAATGGCGGGACAAATACTCACTCGCGACCCTCCCCAGCTCCAATTCGTTCACGATGCGCTTTTTCTACTACGGAGAAAACGGGAAAAATAAAGCCGAGCTTTTGACTCTCCAAAGCGTTCCGCAAACCGAGTGGAGCAAATTCGAGAACGGACTCAAGCAGAAGCAAGTTCCTTACGTCCTGCTGAAAGAAGAGGGCAAGCAAGTTTTGATCGCGATTCTGCCGCAAGCAGCACCTAACCTCGGCAAGTCTGCCATGCAGGAGTACCGTGCCATGCAGCTCACTGCCGACGAAATACGCCAGCTCTACAAGCCTTTATCCATTCCGTGATAAAGGCCAGCGCTGTTTACCCGTCCATCGTCTATGGATAGCTGAAAAAGTCGAAATCAGATCAAGGGGATTTGCCTTATGAAGGTTTTATTGCTGGAAGATGAAAAATCGATCCGCGATTTTGTGCGCATCAATCTGAAACGCGAAGGCTGGGAAGTCATCGAGGCAGCCACCGGAGAAGAAGCACTGGAGATCGCAGACGCCAATACCGATATCGAGATTGCCATTCTCGACGTCATGCTGCCTGGCATCGACGGCTTTGAAGTATGCGGGCATCTGCGCAAAAAATATCCGCGCCTGGGCATCATCATGCTCACCGCCAAAAGTCAGGAGCTGGACAAAGTAATGGGGCTGGAGTTCGGCGCCGACGACTATGTGTCCAAGCCGTTCAGTCCCGCAGAGCTGTTGGCTCGCGTCAAGGCGCTGCACCGCAGGCTCGCTCCTGTTCCCGCAGCTGTTGAAGACAAAAACGTCATTGATATTGCCCCGTTCACCTTGCTGCTCGATGAGCGGAAGCTGACCAAAAAGGACCAGGAAATTGTCCTGACCCCGAAAGAGTTCGCGATTATCAAGCTGTTGGCCGAGAACGCGAACAAAGCAATCAGCCGCGATGAGATTTTGACCAACGTCTGGGGCCAGTTTTTCGTCGGCGACTTGAAGATCGTCGACGTGAACATGCGGAGAATCCGGCAAAAAATCGAGGATGATCCTGCTCACCCGACTTTCCTGGAAACGGTTTGGGGATACGGGTACCTGTGGCGAAAGGATGCTCCTCATGAAAGGAATTAAAAGCAGGCTTGTCCTCTACTTCGGCATGATCCTGCTTTTGATTGTGTTGTTGCTGGAAGGCCTGTTTTATTGGGCTGTCCACACTTACTACTTCGGGACAGCGACCGAAGCATTGGAAACACGCAGCACGACGTTCACCAATTTTATCAACAAATACGCTACCGGCTACCGCCTGAAGGATAAAGCTCGTTATATTTTGGAGAACATCTCCAGTCAGGAGTATGCCAAAATCGAGGTTCTCGACCTGAATGGCAAAGTCATCCTCAACTCTTACGGGTTCCAGACAGGAGAGCTGATCCAGACTTCCGACGTCACAGATGCCATTCGCGGGCAAAAAGGACTGTTTGTCGGCAGAAGCCCGCAATCCCGCGAGCGGGTAATTGCCATCTCCAATCCGCTCACGTTTGCTTCTGAATACGTCGGGGTGCTGCGCTACACGATCTCCGCCGAGCCTTTATATCAGGCGGTTAATCGCATTGCCCTCTACGGACTGAGTGTTGGGGCGGGCGTAGTTTTGCTGGCTTTTGCTCTCAGCCTGCTCATGGCAAAACGAATCGTCGACCCGATCGAAGAGCTGACCAACGCCGCGAAGCAAATGGCCGAGGGCAATTTCACCGCCCGCGCCCCCAAACGCTACGATGACGAGGTAGGAACGCTCGCCGATACATTCAACTACATGGCAGCGGAGATCGGCAAAAACGAGAAGCTGAAAAACGACTTCATCTCCTCCGTCTCCCACGAGCTGCGCACGCCGCTCACTTCGATAAAAGGCTGGGGGGAAACGCTCATTTCTGGCGGCTTGGAGGAGCCGGAGGAAACGATGCTCGGCCTTGAAGTCATCTCCAAGGAAACGGATCGGCTCATCGGCCTGGTAGAAGAACTGCTCGACTTTTCCAAGTTTCAGTCCGGCGAGATGAAGCTTTCCCGCGAACGGATGGACTTGCGCGAGATTTTGGACGATATGCATGTGCAATTCGCCATCCGCTCCCAGGAGAAGCAAATCGATTTTCAACTCGACCTGCCCGCTTCTCCGCTGATCGTCATGGGCGATCCAAACAGGTTGAAGCAAGTGTTTGTCAATCTGCTGGACAACGCCTTCAAATTCACGCCAAAAGGCGGCACGATATGCGTAGCGGCAACGACCTCGGAAGACAGGCTGACGGTCACCGTAACGGATAGCGGAGAGGGCATCCATCCGAACGATTTGCCGCATGTCACGGAAAAGTTTTTCAAAGGCACCTCCAAGCTGTCTGGAAGCGGCCTGGGGCTTGCGATCTGCAAGGAGATCATTCAACTCCACACAGGTCGATTCCTGGTCAGCAGCGAGCAAGGGCGCGGCACTTCCATCATGGTTGATTTGCCTCTGGCCCCTCCCCTTGCCGGACTTGCCGGAAGCGCGCCGACGGTGGAACGAACGGAGTGAAATCGGCAATCGCTTACTTCCTCGACGTACACACCCGGCACAGAGGTTTTGCCTCGCCGATCGGTTTTGATTCCACCTGCAACTGCACTCTCGCTCCCAAAAGCTGTCCGAACAGCGCAGCCTGCTTGAATGCGAAGGTTGCGCAGCAAAAAGCTGTCCGATATCGCCAGGCACATGCATCGCTAATAAAACACGTGTTTATACCATACAAAAAGGCAGCGCTGTCCCATGACTTTTTCCTGTCCGGGACAGCCGCTGCCTTTTTCCTTGCTTGCCTTGGCACATGCACATGCGCTGCCTGTTCCGCTCGTTCTCTGTGCCATTTTTCCTTGGTGTTTACAGTTACACGCTACACTCGCACCAGCTCCGGTTTTTTGCCTTGCAACGGATTCGTCTGCTCCACCGCGTAGCCCACATTCAGCACCAGCCCTTCTTGCAGAGCCGGCCCAATGATTTGCAAGCCTACCGGCATTCCGCTCTTCAGCCCACACGGAACCGTCAAAGCGGGCAGTCCGGTGAGATTGCTCGGCCCGGTAAAGCGAATGATCTGATTGATCAAGTCGACCTGCTCACCATTCAAGTCAGCGAACGCCTCTCCGATATTAGGCGCAATAATCGGCAAAGTCGGGGCGATGATCACATTCACCTTTTCAAAAGCCTTGCGGAAGTCGCGCTTGATTTGGCGGCGAAGCTGCTGCGCCTGCAAGTATTCGACCGCAGACGGAAGCTCTCCCAGCTCAAACAACAGGCGGATGTCGCTGCCAAAGTCGTCCGGCCGCTTCAGCAAATTGCGATGATGGATGGTAGCGGCCTCTGACAAAATCGTAATCATCTCTGCGTACTCCGCGTAGGCAAGTGCCGGAATCTCGACCGCCTCCACTCTGGCGCCTTGATCTGCGAGTGCCTGGATCGCCTTCCTCACCAGCCGCTCCACTTCCGTATCCACCTGCTTGAAGAAATAGTCCTCGTTCACCCCGATCACCAGCTTGCTCACATCGCCAGTCAACTCAGCCGTGTATGTAGCAACAGGCGCATTTACAGATGTCGGATCGTTTGGATCGTAGCCTGCAATAATTTCCAGCAAGCCTGCCGCATCCTTCACTGTTTTCGTCATCGGGCCGATATGGTCAAGCGACCAGGAGAGCGGAAAGCAGCCGTATTTGCTTACCCTGCCGTGCGTCGGCTTCAACCCGACAATCCCGCAAGCAGAAGACGGAATGCGAATGGAGCCAGCCGTATCCGTGCCAAGCGAAGCGACGCACATATCCGCTGCCACTGCTGCTCCCGAGCCGCCGCTTGAACCGCCTGGGATTTTATCCGGGTTCCACGGGTTCCGGCACGCGCCGTAATGCGGATTGTTGTTCGTAATCCCCCACGCGTATTCATGCATGTTCAGCTTTCCGGTAAAGACAGCCCCGGCTTCCCGCAGCTTGGCAATAATCGTCGCATCGTAATCTGGAACAAAATGCTGATGAATTTTCGATGCCATCGTCGTCACTTCATTTTGAAAGTACAAGTTGTCCTTGATCCCCATTGGAATCCCGTGATACATCCCGCGATACCCGCCGGAAGCAATCTCCGCATCTGCTTTTGCGGCCGCTTTCTCAGCCGCTTCTCTCGTAATGGACAAATACGCATTGATCGTCGGATTCAACGCTTCGGCGTGATCCAAAACAGCCCTCGTCAGTTCCAGCGAGGAGACGTCCCGCTTTTCCAGCAGGCCAGCCAGCTCTTCTGCCGACTTGCCGATCAACTCTTTACTCAAGATGGTCACCCCCCGGGATATTTCGCAATGCGATATCGTGATCATCCAGCAAAGCCGCTTCTGTCTCTTGCTTCAAACTGACGATCCCCCGCCATCTCATCTCCAATTCATCGAGATGCTCCTTGGGCACCCTCACGCCTTTTGTTTCCAGACTATCGAGAATGAACAATTTCAAAGCCATTCCCCTCCTTCCTTTTGCGCTTTTCCTATCGCAACTCTTATGCCAATCAAAAACAGAGGCAGGACAAGCATTTGCCGCGAAGAATCTGTTTCATTAACAGATTTCCACGCGCAATTTTCTGATTTTTCTATACAAAACTCGCGGCAAACACGCTCTTTCTCATTTTGAGACTGGTTTTCGCAAATCAAGACATGAAACGAGGGGATATTGTGCGCATCCAAATCGGCTTGCTTTTTTCCTTGACGGGAACTACCTCGCTCACCGAAAAAGGGCAATGCGATGCTGCCAGGTTCGCCATCGAGGAATATAATCGCGCTTCCTGCCAAGTCGAAGCTGTCATAGCGGATATTGGCTCCGATCCGCGAAAAGGGGCACAAGCAGCGGAAAAGCTGGCCCGGCAAGGAGTTCGCATCTTTGTAGGCTGCTACACGTCGACCTGCCGCCAAGCCATCCTCCCTGTGCTGGAAGCATACCATTGCCTGCTTGTTTATCCGACTTTATACGAGGGGAAGGAGTGTCACCCAAACGTCATCTACACCGGGGAGCTGCCGAACCAGCAAATTCATACGCTGCTGGACTATATGACCAGCCATTACGGCAAGCGCGTCTACTGCATCGGCACTGATTACTACTATCCGCGCGAAACGCATCGGCAGGTGCATTCCTTTTTGACGCAACGCAATGGCATGGTTGTAAAAGAGCATTACGTGCCGTTCGGACACCAGCATTTTCACGATGTCTTGTCCGATATCGCCGAAGAACAGCCGGATGCCGTCTTTTCCACGCTGGTCGGGAAAAGTATCGCGCCCTTTTACCGGGATTTTCACCGCATGGCGGCTCCGCGAAAAAAGATCCCTATTTTCAGTCCGATCACAAAAGAGACGGAACTGGCTGCAATCGGCACGCCATACCGCGCGGGTCATTACAGCTCCGCCAGCTATTTTCAGTCGCTGCCTGGCGAGGACAACAAAGCGTTCATCGCTACTTTCCAGCGGTTTCTCGGGGAAAAGCGCCCGATTTCCTCTGTCATGTACAACACGTACCTGGGAACCAAGCTCATCCTGGAAAGCTTGCTGGACACAAAAAGCATTAGCCACCGGGACATTGTGAAGCAGATCAAGGGCCGCACATTCCCGACCGTATGCGGCCCGATGGCGCTGGACACCTCTGATCGCCATCTGTCCAGACCCGTCAAAATCGGCAAATCGCTCCCCAACGGACAATTCGAGATCGTGTGGGATTCCAAGCGCAGCATCTCGCCTGCTCCCTTCCTGACAGATACGAAGCTTCCTGGCGCTTTGCCTGAAACGGTCTTGAACGGTTGGAGCCGAATCAGCGACGAAGCGCTTATCGTGGCCACCACGGACGGCTTGATCGTCTACATGAGCGAGCAGGCATCTGCTTTGACGCAGCTCTCCCCTGGTCAAACGGTGGCAAAAAACAACTGGGCTGACCTCTCTTCCCGCTATGAGGTGACATGCTCCGAGCAAGCGCCTTATCTTTTTTACTTGTTGAAAGCGAAAGCAAGCGCAACACCCACCGTTCAGCTTGCCAGTCCTGCCGCTTCCTTTGGCCGCGTGCGAACATCCCATCCCGGCTACCAAGCGGAGCTGAATGTCGCTCGTCTGGCGGCGGAATCGCAAGCCAATGTGCTTATTTTGGGCGAAACGGGAACAGGCAAGGAAGTTTTGGCCGAAGCGATTCACCGGGAAAGCGAGCGCCGCCACGGTCCTTTTCTTGCGATAAACGCTGCCTCGCTGCCGCGGGATTTGATCGCCAGCGAGCTGTTCGGGTTTGTCGACGGGGCATTTACAGGAGCAAAAAAAGGCGGGGCGATCGGCAAATTTGAGGCGGCCAACAACGGAACGATTTTTCTCGACGAAATTGGCGACATGCCGCTTGATTTGCAGGCTGTCCTGCTTCGCGTCATCGAATCGAGAAAGATCGTCCGCCTTGGCGATACAAAGGAACGAGCCATAAACGTCCGCATCATCGCCGCCACCAACCGCAATCTGCTGCAAGCCGTGGCGAATAGCGATACGTTCCGGGCCGATTTGTTTTACCGTCTGAACGTGCTGTCCATCACCATTCCGCCGCTGCGCGAGCGCAGCGAAGATATCCGGCAGCTCGCCCAGCAATTCCTGCACGACTTGTGTGCCCTTTACGGCAACGGGCCACATCTCATCGAAAAGGCAGCCTGGAATGCCCTCTTAGGCTACCAATGGCCGGGAAATGTACGCGAGCTGCGCAATGTCGTGGAACGGGCTTTTTTGTTAGCCAAAAGAGCAGGCGAACCGATTCGCCCGGAACACTTGCCCAGCCATATTCGCGAAGATGTTCCCCTCCCGTCCGCTTCTCCTTTTTCCTTGAAAAAGCTGGAGCAAAAAGTGATCGAAGAAGCCCTGCAAAAATCGCCCAACGTGGAAGCGGCCGCGCAAATGCTCGGTATCGCCCGCAGCACCTTGTATCGAAAAATAAAAGAAGGCACAAAAAAACTGCCGGAAAATCCGGCAGCCTGGGAACGCTAAAGTAAACATTTAGAAGCTGTTCGTGATCACGAGTTCATCCAGTCCGAAGCGGGCAGTTGGGTACGCCTGCACACTCGCTGTTCCGATGGTGAGCATCAAGGTCGGCAAATAACGCGATGGGATGTTCAGCTCTTTGATCAGCGCATCGCGGTTGTATCCGCCCATTGGGCATGTGTCATAGCCTTTTGCTTTTGCTGCCAGCATGAGCTGCATAGCGGCATAGGAAGAGTTGCGGATGGCCTCGTCACGGGCGATCTCAGGGTTGTTTTTGTAAGCCCCTTCGATTTGTCCGATCAAGGTGTCGCGTACTTCCTGAGTGACATAGCCTTTTTCCAGCGCGGCGTCATAAATCGTATAGGCGGACTTGTTTGCTTCCAAATCGCCCAGGATGATGATGGTCGCGTAAGCATCCACAACCTGCTGCTGACCGTAAGCGATTGGCAGCAGCTTTTCCTTGATCGCCGGGTCGGTTACGACGAGAAAACGCCAATGTTGCAAATTCCAGGAAGACGGAGCGCTGGCTGCGAGACGCAAAATTTCATTCAGCTCTCCTTGGGGAATCGTTGCATTCGGATCGTATTTGCGTACGCTGTGGCGTGCTTCCATCACCTGTTCAGCGGTCATTTTCAATTCTGTGTTCATACTCATTCTCCTCTCAGTATTGAAATACCCTTGTTGAAGTATATAACTTACTTTAATATAGTTACAAACATTATTCAATCATTTTTTCTTACGCTTTACCGCTTTTCATCCCCTATTGTTTGGAGGCGCTTCGTTTGAAATACACGGATAACATTGTCATCGTCACTGGCGGCGGTCAAGGCATCGGTTTGGCTGTCGCCTCCATGTACGCAGCTCACGGCGCTCACGTCGTCATCGCGGAGCAAAATCCCGCAGCAGGCGAAGCCGCTGTCGAAAAAATAAACGCTGCCCGAGATACTCCCGGAACGGCTTTATTTGTCCAAACAGACGTAAGCTCGCCCGAGCAGATCGAGCAACTGATGCAAACAGTCGACTCCCGCTTGGGGCGTCTCGATGTGCTGATCAACAACGCTGGCCTGTCCGTCTGGGAATCGCCTTACGACTTGGCTGTCGACGCATGGGATCGCATCTTGAACACCAACCTGCGCAGCGTCTTTCTCGCTTCGCGGGAAGCAGCCAAAATCATGCGTCGCAACGGCGGCGGCGCCATCGTCAACCTCGCTTCTACAAGAGCGCATATGTCCGAGCCGCACTCCGAGGCATACGCCGCTTCCAAAGGGGGCATTCTCGCACTCACCCACGCTTTGGGCGTGTCGCTTGGACCTGACGGAATACGCGTGAACGCCATATCACCGGGCTGGATCGAAAATGGCGATTACTCCGCCCTGCGCCCGCAGGATCATGCGCAGCACCCGGCGGGACGGGTCGGCACTCCCGACGATATCGCCCGTGCCTGCCTCTTCTTGACGAGCAAGGACAACGACTTCATTACCGGCACAGAGCTTGTCATCGATGGAGGCATGACGCGCAAAATGATTTACGAGCCATAAAGCTAAACCAATGCCCCTCCTCCTGAATACTTTGTGGGTAACAAGAGATAAAGGAGGAGTTCGATGTCTTTTGAAGAGGAAGACCTCAGGCTGCTTGCCCTCTGGCTGTTGGCGATCGGTTATTTGATTCTCGCCTTCACTGAGTTCGCCGCCCTTGGATATTGGTAAATAAGATCGGGTAGGAGGCTACCCA
>NZ_DOTK01000061.1:181-28744 GCF_003521185.1 Brevibacillus sp. | reverse complement strand
CAGTTAGGTGTTGACAATCCACCTTTATAGAGCATCTCCGTAGAAAATCCAGGGTTTTTTAGGGGGAAATGAATGAAATTAATTGCAGTACCACTTAATGGTATCATTTTACAGTTGTTTTGCAAATACCACTTTCTTCTTGAAATCAACAAAAGGGCTTGCTCCAAATGTAAGAGGCAAAACTTGAACAATAAATCGAATTTATCTATGGAAAGGGTTGGATAATATTAGATGTTTGAGTAATTTTATGTTAGTGGATGAAAAAGTCTTGTTGGTCCAGACCGTACAAAGAAATGGGTAGATGAGATGGAGGATAATGTTTTATTATAGGCATGAGAGCGAATGCTTACTCTTTGGCGGGGAAAAATAAACAAGATGAGAATAAGCTGATTTTCGAGGATAGGCTGCGATTTTCGACAGAAAATGAATCCTCGAAAAAAGAGCAACTTCTTGTTGGCATTGAGTAGGAGGAAGGCCTTGTCGTGACTGGGGTTAAGCATGTTAGTCAAAGTCGGTTACATTGAAGACCCGAGAAGTTAGGGGACTGAAACTTTCTAATCGCGGCAATAGCTGCATCCGTCGCCTGCGTTACATTGAAGACCCGAGAAGTTAGGGGACTGAAACTTGTAAATCCGCGTTTTTCTCAATTTTGCATACCGTGTTACATTGAAGACCCGAGAAGTTAGGGGACTGAAACAAATCACTTTTGGAGAAGCTCTTGATGTCCTAAAAGGTTACATTGAAGACCCGAGAAGTTAGGGGACTGAAACAAGGAGGACAGATACGTATGGCAAAAAGTAAAACACGTTACATTGAAGACCCGAGAAGTTAGGGGACTGAAACCATCGATGTATGGCCGCATGATTGCCATGTAACGTTGTTACATTGAAGACCCGAGAAGTTAGGGGACTGAAACTCGCGCCGGATCAAGCTGGTAAATGATGAAGATGTTCGTTACATTGAAGACCCGAGAAGTTAGGGGACTGAAACCACATATGAACATACTTCATGGTTTCTTCTATCGAAGTTACATTGAAGACCCGAGAAGCTAGGGGACTGAAACAGCGCGATCATCAAACCCGCTACGATGACGGTTTCAAGTTAGATCCAAGCTCCGAAGAACAGGAGATAGATGGATTGCAAAGAAGGGAATATCAAATCAGTTCGAGGGGAAACAGGTATCCATTACAATGAGCTGACTTCATGGAACGAAAGATACTGAGCATCTCTAGAATTTTAAATTTTTTGATCTTTCATCAGATAAACAAAATAACGAATTGCTTCTAAACGGCGTGGAATTTCGGTTTTGGATACAAGCTTCATGTTGTACTTGTCCGAAGGTTTTGTGAGCTGATTTTTTATGTATAAATCATTTCGAAAATTGGAAAGAGGGTAATCCCGCACATCGTGGAGAAACAATATTAGGGAAATTCGAATGTATCTTGTATCTAAAGGTAATATAGAGAAACTGTAACTGGCTTTGCTCCAGAGTTACTTTGTAACCTAAACTATCATTTACCACTGGTCAGACGACAATTCGACTTAGCGAACCACATAAACCTATAGCTGAAAGTAGAGCAATGTTTTATTATAGACAGGAGAGAGAATGGTTATCCTCTGGCGGGAGAAAATAGACGATATGGGGTACTCAAATATAGACTTTCGAGGATAGGCTGGATTTTTTAACAGGAAATCAATCCTCGAAAAAAGAACGATCTCTTGTTAGTGTTGAGATTAAGACAACCCTTGGTAGAAGTGGATTCGTTTGCGTTAACCGAGGTCGGTTACATTACAGACCCGAAAAGCAAGGGGACTGAAACTGTGTGTGGTCAAAAGAGTAGCTGTTCGCCCGGTTGGGTTACATTACAGACCCGAAAAGCAAGGGGACTGAAACTGTATTTTCGAAGTAAGGCTTGCCGTACAAGATTTCGTTACATTACAGACCCGAAAAGCAAGGGGACTGAAACAGGTTGCAAATGCCTGCAAGGTAATCTCATATTCACGGTTACATTACAGACCCGAAAAGCAAGGGGACTGAAACTCGTCGCAACCGCCGTAGCAAAGTGGTCGTTACTCAGGTTACATTACAGACCCGAAAAGCAAGGGGACTGAAACCGGTAAAAAAGCCAACTTCCATCATGACTCGCGATGGTTACATTACAGACCCGAAAAGCAAGGGGACTGAAACACACGAATGCACAAGTGACCATCCAAACAGTATCTACACGTTACATTACAGACCCGAAAAGCAAGGGGACTGAAACCTTAGAAGTCACAGCAACAGCAGGGACTTTCAAACCGTTACATTACAGACCCGAAAAGCAAGGGGACTGAAACTGGTTGTCAATCGCCCGCACTTTTAACTGATGTTGGGCGTTACATTACAGACCCGAAAAGCAAGGGGACTGAAACCGGACAAGCCGGGGCGTGTGATCTTTTATGTTAAAACGTTACATTACAGACCCGAAAAGCAAGGGGACTGAAACCGTGTTCCTCGATCCGCCGCAGCAGTGGGCAGTATCGTTACATTACAGACCCAAAAAACAAGAAAACTAAAACCGATAGACTGATAAGCGTAGCAGCAGCCGAGTGCCAAGTGCCGAGGAGACTGAAGCACTGCTCGATCATATGTCCAACCAGTTCTTTTTTCCGATTGCATGAAAAACCCGAAACCCTAGAGACCCCGACTCGAAGTCGAGCGTTTGCCTCAAGTACATTTAGTTTTTGCCCGACCTTTACGCTGATCAACGAGGGAATTGTCTGAATTGCACGACAATAAACAGTGGAACCACTCCCTTATCTTTTGATCGCGCCTTTCCCAATACCTGAGCAATCTGTATAAACCGATATGCATGAATCGCTTCTCAAAAAATCAGCATCTCATAACTATCAGCACTCTCCCAACATTAACCTCTCTGCCTTTACTCATGCAGAGAGTTTTTGTTTTTCTCAAATACCGTTTACTCCATCAATTTTCGGACGAGACTGAATCTATCCTACTAAATGCTAAATGGGAGTGGATGTTTGTGCAGGTAGTAATTGATGAATACGGATACGCCTTGCGTAAGACCAGTGAACGGCTAGTGATTCGGGACAGGGAAAAGAAAGTTGTGCAGGAGATTCCCTTTTTTCAAGTGGATGATGTTGTGATTTCTTCCAAAGGCGTTTCGATTTCGTCGGATGTGGTTGAGAAGTGCATTGAAAACGGTATACATATACATTTTTTGTCCAACAGAGGGGAACCTTTTGCCAAAGTAGTCTCTCCTTTCTTGCAAGCGACGGTGGCTACAAGAAGGGCACAAATACAGGCGTACAATGATGAGCGTGGTGTGAAAGTCAGCAAGCATTTTGTTCGGGCAAAAATACGGGCTCAAGCCAGTCTCGTTAAATATTGGGCGAAAAATCGGAGAGACAAAAATGAGAATTTGCAAGCGATGTTTCAAACAGCCATCTCCAATTTGGAGCACAAGCTGGATGAATTGGAGGAAATAAAGGGAGCAAGTGTTGATGAAGTTCGCGGAACGCTAATGTCCGTAGAGGGACGTGCTGCATTTGCTTATTGGGAAGTTGTGAAGTGCTTAGTACATCCTGATCTTGGCTTTCAGGGGAGGGAACATCGGGGAGCGAGTGATCCCGTGAATCTTGCCTTGAACTATGGATACGGTTGTTTGAAAAACGAAATCTCGAAGGCCGTTCTCTTGGCAGGACTGGAGGAGTGTGCAGGTTTTCTTCATGTTGATCGGTCTGGCAGACCTTCCTTTGTTCTTGACTTTATGGAGGAATTTCGCCAACCCGTCGTTGATAGAACGGTGCTCTCCATGTTTACCAAAGGATTTGCGCCCAAAATGGAGGAAGAGGCTCTGCATGTGGAAAGCCGACGGGTAATTGCGCAAGAAATTCGGGAGCGTTTGGAGAGCAAGGACAGGTATGAAGGGAAGAAATATCAACTAAAGACGATCATTCAGAGGCAAGCTTACCATCTGGCTACTTATTTCAGAGGCGAGCGAGAGTACAGGCCGTTTGTCTGGAGTTGGTAGCGATGCATCTACTTGTGATCTACGACGTGCAAGATGATAAAGTCCGGAACAGAGTAGCCAATGCCTGCAAAGACTATGGCTTATACCGCGTGCAGTACAGTGCTTTCAAGGGGGAGCTTTCGCTCAACCGGATGCAAGAATTGTTTTTACTTTTGAAAAAGATTCTTGGCGTAGACGTGGGAAACATTCAGATGTACCCGATGTGCGAAAAAGATATAAAGCAGGTGAAAGAAATTGAAAACGTCCACTTTCTCTGAGAACCGCACTTTCCATGACGGGTTGGAGTTGAATGTCACTGATTTGAAGCAACACTTGTATTGCGCGCGCATTCCTTATTATTTTTATGTGATGCCAGTTCCCCGACCAGTGTCCTACAAAATGAATCACGGTGTAGCCGAGCACATTGAGTTGGATCGTCTCGAAAAGCGAAGAGGGTATCGCTCGTATGGGCTGACAGAAGGAGAGCGATTGTTTCACCTGCAATTGAAGAGTGAATCTCTCGGCTTGTATGGCAAGCTCGATTTGACGATTGCTTATCAGAAAAAAGGGATGACCCACTATATTCCTGTGGAATTTAAATACACGGAAAATCGTATTTTTACAAATGCCAAGTATCAGGCAACCGCGTATGCCATGTTGCTGGAGGAGCATTTTCAAGTCCCTGTTCAGGAAGCGATTATTTATCAAATTCCTACGAAAACGGTACATCCTGTGAAAATAAATGATGCTATGCGCAAACATGTCCAGGACAGCCTGACCGTCATTCGCCGCATGCTGGAGAGTGAGGCGTTCCCCGAACCAACCTCGCGGGCACGCTGTCATGATTGTGAGTACCGGAGATATTGCAATGACATTTACTGAGCAAAATAGCATTGCTGTACTGGAAAAAGCTGTGCGGGAACGGAAAAGCGTCGTTTTTATCGGAAGCCACTCTGTATTCATCCAGCAAAGAAAACAAGAACTGCTACAGGCGACAGGCGGATATATCGGAATCAAGTGGCTGACGTTGCATCAGCTGGTGGATCGTATTATGCAACAAAATGGGCATTCGTACGTTCGAATCGACCAGCCAATGCGGGAGGATTTGGTAGAAACAGTCATGCTTCGTCTTGAAGAAGAGGGGAAAATTCCTCTGCTAAAGAATAGCTTGCGTCATGCAGGAATGGTTAAGTCTGTTGCCTTGTGGATGGAGGATTTGGAAAAACGTCCCCAAGAGAACTGGCGCTCTATCTTGAGAAGCGTCGCCCTGCCTGTTCTGGCAGAACTCGGTCTTGTCTATGAAGCTTACGTTACACTCGTGGAAAATCGTTCCGTGTCTTACAAGGAAGCCGGACAACTGATGGACATGGCAAGTGAATACTTGAAAGAGCCATATACAGTAGCTGATTTGTCGACGGAGCTTGTCATTGTAGAAGGGGATTTTCCCGAGTTGCTTGAAATTGCAGGCATGTTGGAATCCATCTCCAGACTGCCCACGGAAGTCATTTTCACCTCACCACATATAGCAAGCAACACGAGCAAGTCTTTTAGGTGTTTAGTGGGAATGAATGTCTATGATGAAATGCAAACAATAAGCGAAGATATTATTCAGCGGCTTAACGAAGGCTTTTTGGCAGAGGAAATCGCTGTTGTTTGCCCAAATGATGGTTACCTTACAGTGGCGAAGCGCGAACTGCGAGCGAAAGGTGTGCAGGTAAAAGAAGCGGGAAGCAGCTCTTTGTTGAATTTGTCAGTGACGAAGCGGCTTTTGGCAGTAATGGAGCTGAAGAGAACCGACTGGAAACGCACGCACCTGCTGATTTGTGCCAGTTTATGTTCCAAGATGGCTGGCATGTCGGATGCAGAAGTCGCCTGGGGACGGGCTGTCATCAAAGAATCGGGTGTTGCTGCGGAGTTTTCCCGATGGCTTGCTTTGTTCAAGGGGCAAGCAGCACGAAGTCGGCTCCGCAATCACTATTTGACAGAAGCCGGAGAGAGCCAGCTTGTTCAAGCGTCTGAAAGCTATGCTCAAAAGTGGGTCAAATTTCTTTTCTGGTTAAGACGGCGTCTTCGAGCTTTAGCAGATGATGAAACGTGGGAGAATCATCTCACTAGCATGTTAGAGTGGATCGATCAAGACGAAAAGTGGATGAGAAAAGGAAAACGAAGCGCCATCCAGAGTATGGAGTACGAAACAATTCGGAGTATTTTCCGAACACGTCGGGAAATTGCCCTGAGTGTTCCCGGTGAGGAACAGGGAAGATTGATCAGTCTGGAACGAGTGATGAAATGGCTGCGTCAACGAATGGCCTTTCATCAGCTGCCTTGTGATACGAAGGGGGAAGGAGTTCATGTCCTTCTGGCGGATCAAATCTCTGGGGCAAAATTTGCTTGTACATATATTGCCGGGTTGGCTGATGGCATTTGGCCACAGTCATATACTCCACACTGGATTTGGCAATTAGTTGAGCAGGACCGATCAATCACGAATGTGAAGCTACCCTCCGCTAGTGAGCAACGTCAAGAAAATGATCGGCTGTATGACCTGGCGGTGATGTCTGGTCAACGGGAGGTCATCCTGTCCATGCCTTTGCGAGGAGAGCGTGGGCGTCCGACAGTTCCAGCCGATTATTTGAAAGAACGTTTTGGAGAAGCAGATTGGCAGTACGTCGTGGGCAAAAGTGATAAGCCAAAATTCAACAAGATTACGAAGAAAAACAGTTTCAAAACAAAAAGCACGGTCGCCCCACGCTTTTTTGACGAGCGTGTACCGATCAGTGTGACAGGAATAGATGATTACGCCAAATGTCCATTTGCTTACTTTGCCAGTCGTGTGTTAGCAGTAAGAGAAGAAGTAGTACGTCATGAAAGGTTGCTGCCAACAGATATCGGGAGCATCATCCATCATGTTCTTAGACTGCTGGTTGGGGAACAGCTTAATGCTGTCGATGAGCTTATCCAGCAGGCGGCTGTTTATTTGGACGAGGAACTGCAAAGGTATGAACGAAAGTATTGTCTCCATGGTCCAAAATGGGAAGGGCAGTGCAGCAGCCTCAAAAAAGAATTGGAATCGTTCCTTTTGAAAGAAGGCGATCAACTGTTAAGCAGAGAGGGAATCGTTCAACTTGCCGAGTGGGGATTTGGACGAGTGCATTTGGAAAAAATGGACCCCCGTTCAACAGGAGAACCTTTGCTGATTCGCAAAAATCAAAAAGAATTGCGCCTTTCGGGGATTATTGACAGGATTGAACTTGCTTGCGATAGATTCAAAATTATTGATTACAAGCTATCGAAAAGTCCAACCAGCCGGGAGATGGAGTGCGGCTCTGATCTGCAAATGGCATTGTACTTGATTGCCTTTGAGAGCATTGATCCTGAAAAGGCTCAATCAGTGGAGGGAAGATTTTCTGTTTTAAAAGATCAGGGGAGCGGTGGGCACATGGTCTTTTCATCGAAAGCGGAATTTGAAGCTTATAAAACAAGTATCGTGGAGCAGCTTTTCCAGTTGAGGGAAGCGATGGCTTCGGGAGATGTCTTGCCGCGCCCGCGTTCTATTTTGCAGTGCAAACAATGTTCATTTCAAAGCGTTTGTCGAAGGGATGAAGGGAAGACATGGAGAAGCTGACGGAGTCACAGCGACTGGCGGTTGAAGCAAAAGGTTCCCGGATTCTTGTTTCGGCGGGCGCGGGGGCTGGAAAGACGCGGGTATTGACTGCACGCGTACAACACCTGATTGACCACATTGGTATCGCGCCGGAACGGATACTGGCCCTGACGTTTTCAGATCAAGCGGCTAACGAGATGAAAGAGCGAATAGATCGCAAGCTGGGAAAGACAGACGTAACGGTCCTTACTTTTCATCGCTTTTGCGGCAGGATTGTTAGGGATAACCCGCTGCTGGCAGATGTAGACCCGGCGTTTGCCATGTTGGATGAGTCTACATCCCATTCATTTTTGCGTGAAACGATCGAACGGGAATTATACAGCGGCAATTCCGATGAGCTGATCCATTGGGTGGAACAATGTGGCCCAAAAACGGCACTGGATCTGTTTCTCGCTTTTTATGAACATTGGCGGGAGACTTCGTATAGCCTGGATGCGCTTCAGGCAAAAACAGAAGCGCGATTGGCCGATGAGGTAAGAAAGTGCCAGGAGGAAATACAAACGATCATGAGTCAACTCCATATCATTTCCGAGGGAAGTGCAGTTAAAGCATCAGGAACGCTGGCACGAATGGAAAAAATCTTGGCGGCCTGGCAGGTCTATACTCGATTAGGCTGGCAGCGCCCTCATTCAAGAGCGTCAAAAGAGGAAACGGTGTACTTGCAGGCGGAAAAATGCCTGCACAGTTTGTTCGGTGAAGTGACAAGAAATGTTTCTAAGGAAGTCAAAGATTGTTTTGGGAAACTGTCTGTATGGAAAAAGGATCAGCTTTGGAGAGAGCTTTTGACGGATCAAACGGCACGCTTCCGTGAAAGTTTTTTTGCCTGGATGGAGAGGACAGATCAAGCTTATCACATACTGAAAGAAATTTATGGCTGGTGCGACTTTGCCGATTTGCAGAGAAAAGCGTATATGTTGCTTCACGATCATAAAGAACTGCGCGAAAAATATGGCATGATGTATACGCATGTCTTGGTTGATGAATACCAGGATACCAGCCCGATTCAACAGCAGATTCTGGAGCAGCTTGAAGCAGGAAGCGACAGTACAGCATCTTTGTTCATGGTCGGAGATGCAAGGCAATCCATTTACCGATTTCGCGGGGCAGATGTAAGCGGATTTGAACAGATGCGCAAACAGCTGGGAGACAGTGATGCGTACATTTCCATGCGGGAGAATTTTCGTTCTGCTCCTTCCTTGGTGGCGTTTTTTGCAGAAATGACCAGACAATTGTTCGGGGACGGGGAGATCGTCTCAGGGTTGTCTGAGTCCCGTTCATCCAATCAACCAGTTGTGGAAGTATTGATCTCTGCATTGGAGGAGGACTGTGATCCTCGGGAAGCAGAAGCACGGTTAGTGGCTCAGCGTATCAATGAATTAGGTCCTGCATTATGGGGAGATGTTGCCATCCTGTTACAGACGCGGACTCATCTAGCCAAATATCAGCAAGCTTTGGAGGAACTGGAGATCCCATATGTCGTGCATGCAGGAAATGGGTACTGGAAGCGACAGGCTGTCCACGATCTTTATCACCTGGTTCGCTTGGTGGAAAATGTGGAGGATGACATTGCATTGCTCGGTTTTCTGCGCGGGCCGCTTGTTGGCTTGTCTGAGCATGGCTTGTGGAGGGTGGCAGAGCAAGCTGGACTGAGGCAAGGCTTTTTGAACTTCATGGAAAATGAAGACATCAGTTGTTCAGCAGAAGACCGAAAGTGTTTGCGGGAGGCAAAAAGAATATTGCTGAGAGCAAGAAGCCTTCATAAAGTAGCAGGACTGGCTGATTGGCTCCATATGCTCTTGTATGAGGAAGGGCTGGCGGAGCAATTGGGCTTTCCGGATTTTGCCCCAGTAATCGCTTTGGCAGATGAGCTGGAGAAGCGAGGGGAGTTTCATCTCTCGGATTTGCTACTCTGGTGGCAGCGGCTTCGTGAAGGGGACGATAAGGAGGATACCCAACAAAAAGAGAATGCGCACGGCAAAGTCAAAATCATGACCATTCATGCAGCGAAAGGGTTAGAGTTTCCGATTGTGTTTGTCCCTGACCTTTCCCATCGGTACACAAAAGGAATCGGGAGGCTGCATTTCAGTCGCGATTGGGGCTTGGCCAATCAGCATTATCATCAGGACGTCAAAGAGTGGCTCCCTACACTCGGCTATATTCGTGCTTGCGAAGACGAGCGCAAAGCCGTGATTGACGAACAAAAGAGATTGCTGTACGTTGCCATGACACGTGCGCAGGAACAGCTGATTTTCTCTGGGGCTGCCGCCTCTTTTACGGATAAGCCTTCCATTGAAGAGTGCTCCAATTGGTTTGATTGGCTCCCGTTTCTTGTTCCCGAGTTGCGGAAAGGGGCAAGCGATCAGGTGATACGAAGACCGGACTGGAGTTTGCAAGTAAGGGTGGGGATGTCGCATGAGCCATTCTTGCGTGCGACGCAGAAAGTCACTGCGATGGAAAAGCTCGATTCTCCAACAAGTGAGAAGCATGTAACCGCACGGAAAAACCGCTTTTCGCAACGAATATGGAGCGTGTCAGAATGGGTCGAGCTGTTGGCAGATGAACAGAAAAAGCAGAAGAGGAACGAGTCTGTCTCCTATTGGCGTCACGAAAGCAACCGTTTGCAGGCATACGAATGGGGCCATGTCTTGCATCGGATATTGGAGCATTTGCAAGGGGACCATGACCTGGATTATGCTTGCGAGCATCTTTTGAAAATGGCACTGGCTTCGATAGGACTGACGAGTCGGGAGGCGCATGAAACCGCCTGGGAGCACGTGAAAAATGATGTAGCGACCTACATGAAGAGTGAACTGCATAAGGAATGTCGTCGGGCGAAGACTCTTCACAGTGAAATGCCGTTTGCAATCCGATTGTTCGGAGACGATCAGGACAAAGGCCCCTTGTTGCTGAATGGAGTCATGGACAAGGTATGGGTAAGGCCAGACGGCAAGGCTACCATCGTGGATTTCAAAACGCACAAGTACAAAAATGCGGCACAGGCCAAACGAATTGTCGAAACATACACGCCTCAGCTTCAACTGTATGCGCATGCGGTAGAACAGTTGCTGGGGTGGCGAGTGGACCGTGCGGGTCTGTACATGACTGCTACTGGCAGTTACATGGAAGTCCCTTGCGATTTGCGAGCAAGAGGAGTGTTATTCGAAAAAATGCACGAAATCTGGACGAAAGCAGCCATTGTCCCTGAAAGCGAGAAGCGCCTTTTTTCCTTGTGAGGAGGCGTTTTTTGCCGTTGATGCATGGAGGAAAGTTAGAAGCAATCCCGAATTTATCCAGATAAGACCCGATCAAGGGGACTGGCAAGGAGGCTAACCGTTGTTTGAAGAACTGAGAATTGCGCAATATCGTTTTACTTTGGAGGCAGGGGAGCAGGGGCTGGAGCTGCCGGCCTGGAAGGCGTCGACTTTTCGCGGAGCTTTTGGTCACGTGTTCAAACGCTTGTCCTGTATGCATCCTGAGCAAGCTTGCAGCTCCTGTACAGCCTTATCTTACTGCGCCTATCCGTACATTTTCGAAACCAGACCGGACCAAGAGGACGGGTTTATGGGGAAATACGATCAAGTCCCTCGTCCATATTTGTTAGAGGTGCCGCAGGATAAGCAGACGCACTATGAAGCAGGCGACTTGCTCACGTTTGATTTGCGGCTGTTTGGCAAGGCGATTGATTACGCTCCTTTGTTCGTGACGGCTTTTAAAGAGCTGGGGCGGGAAGGGATCGGCAAAGGCAGAAAACCGTTTCGGCTCATTCATGTGGAAAACAGGGACGAGTACAACGGGAAGCATCGAAGCATGTACATGAATCTTGAGAGCGGGATTGTGCACCAGCCAGTTGTCCTGACAGGTAAAGAGATTATAGAGCGGGAGCGTGCTCGGATAGACGGAGCTGGTGGCGTGGAGAAAGTGATGATTTTTTTTGAAACGCCTTTGCGGTTGAAGTGGAAAGGCCAATATACGACTGATGTGCAGTTCTCTGTGTTGTTTCGTACCCTTTTACGCCGTATGACAGGCTTGCTGCAATTTCATCATGATGTTCAGCCAGAGTGGCCGATTCGTGAGCTGGTGGAGCGTGCGGAGAGAGTGAGACTTGTGGAAAAGCGGGTCAAGTGGCTTGATTATGATCGGTATTCTGTGAGACAGGATGTCAAGATGAAGATGGGCGGAGTAGTGGGATGGGCTTTGTATGAAGGGGAAATTGCGGAGTTTCTACCGTGGTTGAAGGCAGCCGAGCATACCCATGTTGGGAAGAATACTGCGTTTGATTTGGGGCGGGTGAGAGTATTAAGGTAGATGTGGATTTTACCATGATAGGGTTGCAGTAATGTAGTCAGCATATAATAAGAACATTGATACGAACGTAAAAATCCTTTTAAAGTGGAGAAAAACGAATGTTGCAGAAGTAAAAGAGGCAAGCGTCTTTTAGTTAAATTGGATTTTATGTATAATATATCCAAAAGGCAGAGCAGCCTTTTGAATTGGGATCCCATTTTTAACCATACCTATTTTTTATTTAAAATAACCAAATATATAATTTTGAATTTATTGATGAAGTACAATCGCAATCCCTTATTCTTAAATACAATTTGAGTGAATTAGTAAAAATTTTGTTCTAAAAATATCTCCTCATCACATAGGAATTGAGTATGTCTGTGAATGAGGAGGCGAAAAAATGGTTAATTTTCGTTTTTGGTTTGTTCTAATCGTGATCAGACCAGAGAAGACAAAGAAGACGTTATTGAAACGTAAATAACGCTTCCCAGAGAGGTGATGAGCGAGATCACCTCTCTGGAATATATGCGTTAAAAAATAGAAAATGACCCAAATAAAACACGGGGACTGAAATTTATTATTCTTAACAATGTTGAGAGTGTTTGAAACGTATGACCCGACAAAAGGGGACAACGTTGTTTCATAATCAAAAGGAGTGAGTTCATGAAAAACTTTTTTTCCGAACTTCTCAAAACCAAACCAGATGAGGTGGCAGTTGAACCTCATCCATACCAACTTCAAGTTGCAAACCTCCTATTAGAAGGCCGCAATCTTGTCCTAACTGCCCCCACTGGAGCAGGCAAGACATGGGCAGCCCTGTTCCCTTTTTTGTATGCACGTAAGAAAAAACTGGAATTTGCGGACAGAGTCATCTATTGCTTGCCACTGCGCACATTAGCTTCCTCCTTGTACGAATCAACAAAGCAAAAACTTGAAAGACCCGACCTCAAATCAGTCTTGGATATTAAAACAACACTCCAAATGGGCAACCAACCAAACGATCCGCTGTTCCAGGGCGATGTCATTTTCACGACCATTGATCAACTGCTGAGCGCCTACATCGGCTTGCCTTTCGGAACGTCAAAGGCAGCGGCCAACATTCCTGCCGGAGCTTTGATCGGTGCGTATGTGGTCATTGATGAATTTCATTTGCTGTCCTACACGGAAGCGCTGCCGACATTCCTGGATATGATGAAACGGCTGCACCCGTATACGCGCTTTTTGCTGATGACAGCTACTTCTCCAGAGCCGATGGTGTCGGCGCTGGTGACACATCTCGATGGCATGAGCGTGGAATTGCAATCAGCAGAGTTGAACAAGCTGTCCACGAGAAAGCGCAGCCTGTACTGGCGCGACAAGCGAATGAGCGGCCAGGATATTGCAGACAGACACCAGGGCGGACGAACATTGGTCATTGTCAATGAAGTCAAACGAGCGCAGAGCTTGTACTTCGAGCTGACGGACATCCTGGAAAATCAGGGGCGGTCAATCGAGGTCCGCGTATTGCATTCGCGCATGTTCCCCAAACACCGGGAAGAGGTGGAGTCTTGGGTGACGCAAGCTTTTTCCCGGGATTCGGAAAAGGAAGCGATCCTGATCGCGACCCAAGTCGTAGAAGCCGGGCTAGATATTTCTGCCACACTTTTGCTGACAGATTTGTGTCCAGCCAATGCGCTTTTGCAGCGGGTGGGGAGATGTGCACGTTTTGCCAATCAGGAAGGGACTGTGGAGGTGTACTCGCTAAGGGAAGGAGGCGTAGAACATTTTCTGCCATATGTCTCCTCGCAGCGTAAAAAGGAAGAAAACGACGATTACCAAATCATGCTTGGAACGGAGCGGGCGCTGAAGGAGCTTGAACCGGGAACAATCATCACGCATGAATTGGAAAAGCAGCTGATCGAAACGGTGCACGGCGCAATTGACCAGAAACGAATCGCGTTGGTCATGCATGATCTGTTTTTGCGGGAAGATCAAGTTACCAGGGCTTTGATACGCGGAGATGCAGAGATGGGCGAGCTGATCCGGGCCATCGATAATGTTTCGATCATTATTCATCACTCGCCTGAAGAGGTGGATTTGCATCGGAAGCCGGAAATGGTCTCCATCGGGCGCAGAGGGCTTTACTTTTTTCTGAGCGGCTTGGAGTGGACAGCGGAAAAATGGGAAAACAACCAACTGATTTTTGTTCCCCAGTTTCCAGACGATCAGGATATTTCAGCGCGTGTGGTATGGAAGCCGATTCGATCTCCCAAAGAAGTCCTCGCTCATATGACGGTGCTTTTATCGCCCAAGCTCGCGAAGTACGATCCGGTTGTGGGATTGCAGCTTCAAAAAGAGCCGTTGAACTGCGAAGAAGCAGGGGAGCGGGTGTCGGAATTTTTGGAGAATGAACAAAAGGTATCTTCCCAGCGTTTTAGCTACCAGCGAGAAACGTATTTGGAGCACGTACAAGACGTTCGCAAAATCAACAGAGAGGAGAGAGCGAAATATTTACAGGCAACGAACTTTCTTTCCAAAAGGTTTCGAATGAATCCAGTCCAAGTGGAGGAAATAGCTGATCTGGTGACGGCCTTGCACGATGTGGGGAAGCTGGGAGTGGAAGTCCAGCGAAAAATGCGTCGCTGGCAGACGGAGTACAAACAAAAAGCAGAGCTGGAATTGCTCGCTCACACCGATTTTGATGCCACGAATCCGGAAGAGCTGGCTGCTTATCGGATAGGGAAATACAGGCCGCCACATCATGCTGTGGAAGGGGCGGTTGCTTTGCAGGAATGGTGCGGAAAGACATTTGACAGGAAAGTTGCGGTTCCGCTCCTGCTTGCAATCATGCGCCATCACAACGCCTACAGCAAGGAGTCTGACACGATTGTCTTTTGCAAGGGAGCCAGAGAGCATGTGCTGAAAAGCCTGCAAGATTTGCCTTATGAGCCGTTTTTAAAGCCGCAAACGATTCAGCATCGCATGGACGAGCTTGTGAGTTGGCTGCGCAACAGCGATGTGCTGGCGATGTACTGGTATTTATCACGCAGATTGCGGCTCGCGGATCGGGCATCGCAACAGCTAAAAAACCAGAAGAATGACGGGAAGGAGGAAACAGATGACTGGTTATCGTGAGTTTTTCGTGGGAAAGCGAACAGGGACCTATGCAGACACGCTTGCTGCTGTCGGTTTGACGAAAATGCTCCGGGCCTTGCAAGGAGGAGATGGCTCGCTGGTAACCGTTACGGAGCAGAGCAGCCGATTTTGTGTCGAGTTAGCAGAGCCGATCGAGCTGAATGCAGAAAGAGTCTCCATCCTGCAACGGGAGCCGCTCTACTCTTTTATCGTGACAAAGCCTGGGGAAAATGCTCCTGATGGTATCGTTCCCTATGATTATGTGGCGAACAAGGCGATCGCAGATGCTTACCGGGAGGAGCGCAAACGGAAAAAGGGAGGGGAAGAGCGGGAGGAGCTTCCGAATGTGTCGCCCCGTTTTTATGTCTACCAAAAAGTCAATGTGCTGCAAGGCATCAGTGCCCGGAACAAATTGCTGGAGGAGATTGTCTACGCGAAACCGGAAGAGCTGGCACAGGCGGTAATTGCGAAATTGAAAGCTCTTGCAAATGGGCAACTCACCAGTGAGGCTGCAACTAAATTCAATCCTAAAGTCGCTGCTGTGCAAGTGTTTAATCCGAGCGTAGGGAAAGGAATCAATCGCCTAAAAGCAGATGGTGCAACACGTGGTCCGTTGCCGTCTTCGTTTGTCGACTGGTTCGAAGAATGGCTGCGTTTTATTGGCTCAGATATCGTCATGTCCGGAAACTCGATTGGTGACGACATCAAAATGAACGTGGTGGTTCCGGCAAAAGCGAGCTACCGTCATCTGAACGAGTTGGAAGAGCATAAGTTCAGCTATGTGCGCACATCGCGGAAGGCAGACATATTGGCTGTTTTTGACTTGGTTTTGTTCCTCGTGAGTAAAGTAGATGTTTCAACAGATGCATTTTGGAGTTTTCGGATGCAAGTCGGCGAGACGCCCAGGGATATCTTTTCCGCTGTTCAGACCGCTTATTTCAAATCATTAGGTTCAGCCAGACCCATTTCCAATATTGCGAGCATCGGCTTGCCGCATTGGTTTAAAGTGCGGGATGAAGCGGATATCGCACGGTGGGAAACGCTCATCAAGGAGCATCGCGACGTGTTGTTTTTACTGGATGAGGATAAGACGGAAGAAGCCGAGTTGCTCCATTTGTACCGCGATTTTCTTTCCGGCGATGATTGGCTGTCGTTTCTCCGATTTCTGGGCAGCTATGGTTGCTGGAGCATGAAGCGCAGGGAAGCTAAAAAACCGATGAGGTCTTTTGTGAAAAATCATTTGGAGGAGTTGTTTACGTTGAGCCAACCTCGGCTGCCTGTAGTAGATATTATCAATAACTCCGGCTTTCAAAACATCGCCAAGGCGATCAGACAAGCGACGGTCAGCGAGCAGTATGCAAAAGCGAAGGGCAGACAAATTTTTGAAGTCAGATACGGGCTGTTTCAGGAAATCAAAAGAAAAGCCAAATTTCGCGAGGAGCTGCTGACGGTCATTAGCGATTTTATTTCCCAATTCAACTATGAAAACGCGAGACGTGAGGAGCAGTTAAGGGAAGCGCCAGGACGTCGGCGCAAACGGGTCTCTATGCAAGATTTACAAGAGTTTGCCGAGCTGATGGACCGTTTTCCGAGTCAAAAGGAAACGGAAGCGATAGCGATGCTGTTGATCGCCTTTGCCTCGTGCAAGGATGGCAAGGGAACAGATGCAGATACAGAAGATCAAGAAGTAGACTTGACATATACAAGTGAGGAGGAAGAAATATGAGCGTACCGTTTCAGTCTTTGTCAATCTCGGGATTGCTGACTCTCGATATGCATGCTTTGAACAATGAGGGAGCCGAGGGCAATCAGCTTCAGACACGCATGGTTCATATCGTGGATGGAGAGGGAGAGCCAACCGTTGTCAATGCGATTTCCGGCGATATGTTGAAACACATGCAAGCCGAGCATTTGCACGGGATTGCGGTGGAAAAAGGCTTGCCGTTATGTGCAGGCTGCCAGAAGTTTAATGCAAACCGGATCAACGCAGATAGTGACTTTATTCAAACTCTTGGAGACAAAAATGCCATCGGAGAAACGGTAAAAAAAGTTCTCCAGCATTGCGCCGTGGATGATCTCGAAGGCGTATTGATTACCCAGGGCGGACGTTCTACTCCACGGAAATCTACGGTGGAGTTTGGCTGGATGATCGGCCTCCCGGACAAAACAAGGACCGAATCTTATTTTCATGTAAAATTCGATCCGAATCGTGGGCAGGGATCGGGGGGAGAATCTGGCGCCAATCTCGGACAAAACATTTTCTACAGACCAGCCAGCTCCGGCGAGTATGCCGTTGTCATGAATGCGGAACTATCCCGGGTCGGGTTTAACGATGTGGAGCGCGAGCATCAAATTCCGGTCGAAGCGCGCAAGGAGAGAGTAAAGGCTTTGCTGGAAAGCGTTTTGCTCACTTTTATCAAGCCGCTTGGTGCACATAGAAATACGCAATTTCCGCACATTTTGAACTTTACAGGTGTTGTCTCTGTCTCTGCATCTACTGTGCCAGCCCCGACGGTCAGCCCTCTGAAGAAAAACTTTTCCGAGGAACTGTTGAGCATACAGGAACAGTTGAACCGACTGTACCCAGAGGCGATTACCACCTATGAGTATTCGTCTCAAGCTGAATTTACAAAAATCATGGTCGATTTGATCGAACAGGTAGGGTAAATGTATGTGGCTTGTGACTACGTACTCGCCCAACGCTCTGTTTTCCTTGAGGACGTCATCTTCGACAAGCTCGGGTGGAAAAACGAATCTCGTACCAACCATGTACAGTGTAAAAATGGCATTGCTTGATGCCGCTTTTCGCAAAGGAATCGAGGGGAGAGAAATCTTTTCCTGGATTCGCGATTTGGATATCCGGTTTGAGCCACCCAAACAGGCCATTGTGAATAACAGTTTCGTCAAAATTCAAACGGAGCCAAAAGACAAAAAGGCAGGACCTGCGTTCATCTCTTCCGTAGGGTTTCGCGAGTATGTTTTCTTTGAGGGAGAGCTTGCCATCGCGATCCAAACAAGGGAGCTTGCCGAACAGCAAGTGTCTTTGTTGAAGGAGTTGCTGCTCCATTTGCATTATTTGGGGAAACGAGGAAGCTTTCTGCAAGCGGTGGGTCAAGAAGTATGCGAGAAATTGGGGCAAACTTTCAGTGCCTTGCTTGGAGAACCAACCGCATTCAGTGAATGCGTGGTGATGCAATACCTCGATGACATGGGACCCAAGGCAACCTTTGAAAGCATCAGTTCTTTTGATGGTACGAGTGCAAAGATGGGACGAGACCGAGTTATGAAAACAGTGTTTATTCCGTATCACCAAAAGCGGGCAAGCAGGGATTTTACTTGGTATACGCGTGAAGAAAGTTAAGTGGTTTGGTTGGAGCAGGGGCAGAAGACAGAAGGCTGCCCCTTCCCTTTTAGGTGAAGAGATTGGTTGTGGTGTTGTTGTCAGGAAAAGATGGAAGGGTCTTATAAAAATGGGGAAAATGATTTATTATTGACATGAGAGTACATTGTTATGCAGAAGAAAGTGAATACTAAGGCTAGGTATTAGGGGTAGCGGAAAAGCAATACAGACGAAAAAAGGGATTTTCGAGGATCGAGCGTGTTTTTTGGCGGAAATGCAATCCTCGAAAAAAGTGAGGAATGCTTAGGGCTGTGAACGCGTGTAAAGCCTTGGTATTACTGAGTTTAGTTGTGCCGATCGAGGTCGGTTACATTGAGGACCCGAGGAACGAGGGGACTGAAACCACACCAGTTGCGAGTCAAAATCACAAACCGATAAGACCGTTACATTGAGGACCCGAGGAACGAGGGGACTGAAACTGGACATTAAAAACATCACAGTGACACCGCTGGTGGAGTTACATTGAGGACCCGAGGAACGAGGGGACTGAAACTCCTGTTAGTTGCCGTTTTTTACGTTACTCTGTCCAGTTACATTGAGGACCCGAGGAACGAGGGGACTGAAACAGACTACGAGGATATGATCGATGTTCTCCGCGAGGTGTTACATTGAGGACCCGAGGAACGAGGGGACTGAAACATCTCGATAAAGCTTGATCGATTCCGCATCCACGGCGTTACATTGAGGACCCGAGGAACGAGGGGACTGAAACGGCTTGTGGAGCCAACCGAAGAAGTTGGAGCAGTTGTTACATTGAGGACCCGAGGAACGAGGGGACTGAAACCGTCTGGCGATGATTCTTTACCAACATTCGAATCTTTAGTTACATTGAGGACCCGAGGAACGAGGGGACTGAAACAGATTATTTCATGACAGCGTCTGGCCGATCAAAACTGGTTACATTGAGGACCCGAGGAACGAGGGGACTGAAACTTCTATGACGCGAAGGTCGCCGAGGGCGTGTCCCCAGTTACATCGAAGACCCGAAAAGTTAGGGGACTGAAACCCAGATGGCCGCTGCTGCGCCAGAACGCCTCGCTCGCGTTACATCGAAGACCCGAAAAGTTAGGGGACTGAAACCGCCGCGCCATCGTAAACAATTCGCTTAATTTGTAGATGTTACATCGAAGACCCGAAAAGCTAGGAGACTGAAGCTTCCAGCAAGCCAGTCATGATGCTTGTCCTTGACGGCGTTACATCGAAAACTCAAATACAAGTAAACTAACCCCAATCCCCCTATGAGGCCCTCCCGCAAGAAAATCTTGTAAAATGCTTCTGCACAATTGCAAATGGCACCCCAACTTGACACAGCCCCCTTCCCAGCTCTCGTTGTATTGCTGAAAATAATCGAATTTCAATCCCCTAACTTTCCAGCTCTGTCATACAAAAGTAATCAGGTAAGGTTACCCCTCGACTGCGAGGTTAGTTTCAGTCCCCTTGCCACCCACCTCCCTCCCCCAAAAATCCCCCCTATATATTCCTTTTCCACCCCACTCATGCTATATTATTAGGAAATAAGTCCCATTTCCCCATCTTTCGACAAAATGCCTCGCAATGTTTCACAAAACACCCAATACTCAAACACCTTTTTACCCAAACCAAACCCAATCTAAAAACCCAAAGACACAAGGCTCTCTTTCAGTAAAAGTGGCAGCGGGACTTCTATTTTTACGGATCGGCAAGCCGAGTGTCTTTTTCATGGAGGTGGAAAGCATGTCGAAACTCGTTGAAGTACAAGCGGAGGAGCTGCGCAAGGACGGGATTCCTCTCGCCTACGTTCAGGCGTTTTTGCAGGCAGCGAAGAAAAACGACTCGATTGTCATTACACGCGCGCCTGGTCTGGCAAGCGAAGGGTTGCTTGCAGAAGGGTACGATGCAAAAGGAAAACAGATTCAAGCTATGCCGAGCAAATCGGGACCGATGACTGGTTTTGTGTGCCTCGATCCTTTGCTGAATCCGGATGGCTTGCCAGGATGGTTGGCGACACAAAAGCGCAACAAGCAGTCCCTAAGCAAAAAAGAGGGAGAACAGGCTTGCTCGGCAAGTCCGTTGGTCATATCGGACAAGCGTTTGGACTGGCTGATAAACGAGCAGAAATGGAAGGCGAACAAAGAGAGCGAGAAGCTTTACAGCGGAACCGTCACATTGCCTGCCAAGGAAGGGGGAGCCGGGGAGGCGACTGCTTTTTCGGTTGTTCTCGTCAAACAAAAAGAGGATCGCTGGGCGCTCTACTATGACGTGTTTGCGGCATATGGCTTGAAATACGAGGCGGACTTCGAGCAAGATGCGGTTTCGACCCTCGCAAATGCTTGCACGAAAATGCTGGGCGAAGCGATTAAGGAAGAAGGCAAGCAGGAAGTTGCCGCGTTTTTCAAAGAGATCAAGAAGTATCTCGAAGCGGACAAAGCTTTGGAAAACCCGTATGCCCATTACCGCCCTGTGTATGGCCTGACAAATCCTGTGGCGCCGTATGCTGAGGACGAGAAATATCGGAATTGTGTGACCAACGATATTGGTTTGTTTTCCATCTGGCCGAAAAAGGCAGAGCGAGTCAAAGAGCAAGTAACGGCCATTACCAAGGAGCTTACCACCGCCATTTTTCCCGCACCAAAAGAAGGGCAGGGCGCCAAAGTGCCGGCATCCCTGACCCGTTTCGCTCTGACTCCGGCAGTCGGGCGGCCTGTCATCGATTCGACAGACAGCCTAATTGCGTTTTCCCCCAACGGTCATGTATATCGCCTCACAGATACCAAACAGCTTGCGGAATGGATCAACGAGTGTCACGGATCGGGCTATACCATTTTGCTTGAAGAGAAGTGGAAAAATGATTGGCTGCCGCATGTAAAAGAGGTCCAGGACAAAGTAACCTGGTCGAGTTTTTCGGGCGAAGGAAAAGAAGCGCCAGCAAAGGACGGCAAAGCCGAAGAGAGCAAAGAGAAGGAAGCGCAAGAGAAAACAACAAGCAAAGACATCAAGATGCAAGCGTTGAAAGAAAAGGAAGAACAGCTCGCCATTCGCGCAAAAGAAATAGAGCTGTTGAAAAAAGAAAAAGCGTTGGACGACGAAGCGGCCAAGCTGCACGACAGCAATGATCTGCGGCAAAACTTGATCAATAAAGTAAAGGTAGCGATCCCTAAGCTGATGGGCAAGGAAGAGCTGGGGCCGACATTGAAAGACATCAAGTCGGATGACTTCGCGAAAAAAGAAGACACGAGTCTCATTCAACTGAGCGTCATCAAAGAGAAGAAAGACCCGCAATTGAGCGACTTTTTCATGCTTCATAAAAATTTGCGCGACGATTTGCTGGATCGCACCGGGTTTTTCCGCGGCATTGTGATCGACTACAGCTACCCGGAGATCATGCAGCAAAGTTTTCGCAACGTATTGGCGAGCACTACGGAGCAAGTCAAGCAGCAGGAGATTGTCCCAACGGAAGTGTACTACCGCAAACCGAGATATTCGGGGTATTTCGATAATCAGTACACGTTTTCGGAGTTGGTTCACCAGCTTCAGAAAAATGGCGTCTCCAACTTCGGCGCATCGCTCACGATCGCTGCGGCTGTTCCTTCTTTCGGTGCCGGCGTCGGGGTGGGCTACTCGCAATCCGATGAAAAGAGCACCAGTTCTTCCAAGCAAGTGAAAACGGTGTACATTACCAGCAGCTATTTGCTGCCAAAGGTAGAGCTGTCGTTTAACTACTTGGTGCCATGCGCCAGTGAAGAGTTTGTCAGCGAGATCAAAAAACTGCTGGCTTCCGCCAAGAAAGATTCGTCTAAGGCGAGAAGCTTCCAAAGCCCGCTTGACCGTTTGTTGCTTGTGTTGAAATCGTTTGGGCATTTTGTGCCGACTACCAGCACGCTCGGCGGCAAACTGATTGCCAGTGACGCCAAAGAGCTGCAACAAACGAGCGATGTCAAAGATGTCGTCAGCAAATATGCGGCAGAAGCAAAAATATCTTTGAAAAAGATGGGCGTGGGAGTGGAGGCGGAAACGAACTATTCTTCTGGAGAGCGCGAGCAGCAGCAGGACAAAGCCAAGAATGAGAGCCAGTCGATGACGTTTACCGCGATTGGCGGAGAAGGCACGTTTATTAGCAATGCCAATGAATGGGCCAACTCTGTAGCTCCTTATACCGAGTGGAGCCTGATCAGCTCTGACGGCTTGCTGCCGAGCATCGATTTGCTCCCGGCTTCTTTGTATGAAGCTTGCGTCAACTTGTTGAAATCGGAAGTAGAGACGTTGACAGCCCAGCAGCTCATGCAAAAAAACGCCCATTTCCTGTTCTACGGAAAGTATTACGATTTGATCGGCAAGTACGCGAAAAAAGAGTATTTCTACATCGCCAGCAAAAACAAGCAAGTGCTTTCCTTGGAGGATGCCAATCCTGTGGATGGTACAAAAGTCGAGCTGGCTGTGGGGAAAAACGGCGATCACCAGCTGTGGCATATGTCTCCGCTCGGACATATCGTCAGCAAAGCATCTACGGACGAGACGGAATATGTGCTGACAATGCCGGAAGTCGTTTCGGAAGAGGCATTTTTGCCTTTGATTGTCTCAGTAAAAGGGCGCTCGCAAAATCAGGTATGGGATGCGAAAGGCGGCCGCATTTTGCTGAACAATCCTGCCGTCAAAGGCGAGTACACGGTGTCCTTGCGCGATGACGATAAAGTAGGAGTCGCTGCCAAGAGCGCGAACGCGAACAACAGCACTTACGCCCAAACGTGGACGATGATCCAGGCGGCTGAACAGGAATTTGCCCAAGAGGCTGGACAAGAAGAGGTGTACTTTGTCATTTCGAGCCGATATAAAAAAGGCTATGTCATGACAGTGCGCGACGGAGAAGGCGGAACGGCGAAAGAGCAGGCTGAGATCGTGTTTGCTCCGCATGTGAGCAGCCGCAATCAACTGTGGTATACGAAGGAAAACAGCGATGAAATCTACAGTGCGCTTACCAGCTCGAATGGGAATCCGTTTGTGTTGGCAAATGTCAACAACAAGCTGGTGCTTAAAGAAAAATTTGCTCTGAAGACGAAGACGGATCACATGTGGGAGTTTACCAGCGATGGACTGAAGCACACCAGATCAGGGCAATACGCGATTGTCGAAAAGGACAAGGATACGCAAGGTTCTCCGATCGTTTTGGCAGAAAAAGGGGATTGGCGAACATTGAGCTGGGTGAAGCAGATCGTCGCCCAAAATCCGGCAGATGCTTATGCGAAAGTGTGCAAGACGACTTCCTCCCAGGATGGACTCGATCTTGGATTGAAACGGTTGCTCGTGTCCACAGCTCCGCTCGCCATCAACGGGAAAATAAGAGGGATCGGATTTGTTTGCCGGACAGGCGGAAGTACGCAATGGGACATGCTGGTTCCGCGAGTGTTTGTCGAGCGTGACGGTCGGAGGACGTGGGTGGAAGAAACGCGTTCGTATGACGAGTTGCGCAACAGCGGCCAGTATTTTGATTTCGAATATTCCCAGTATATCGATGAAAATCCGCTGTTGCTTCCGGCTAATCAGAACATAAAGGCGTTTTCGTTCTACCAAAAAGGCGGCAACCGGCTTGCGATCAGGGTACAGGCAGACAATGGCGAATGGCTCGAAAATACGAACACGAGCAACGATCATTATTTCCACGTTGGAGATACCAAGGTTACGTATCAGTCATTCGTCAATGACACCGCAGCAGAGACAATCGGCTTGGCTTTTGCCAGAGTCGACAACAGGCTTTACATCGAGACGATGACTCGGGGAGCAACGAGCGCCGAGGGGTATTTCCGCTTGCAGAGTCAGGTAGGGGACAAGCTTTTCCTGACGTTGAACAGCGACCGGAGAACGGTTAACTTGCAAAAACTGGCTCCAGGCAATGAGCAACTATGGCGCATGACAGCGGATGGATATATCGAGTGCCGCACTGCGAATCGCTCCGGGGAGAGGCTCGTATTGGATCATCCGAACTCTCCCAATCCGGTGTACGCTTTTACGATCAACGACGGGAAGACGCCCAATCAGCTCTGGGAATGGAAGGACGGCAAGCTGATCTGCAAGAAAGAGCCTGAGAAAGTGTTGAGGGCGAACCACTCAAGCGGAAGAGAAGGCACCCAGGTAATACTTTTGGAAGACGACGGAAAAATGTCTTCTCTGTGGGTACAGAAGATGGATGGGGTGTCGGCAGGTTTGGATAGTTAAGCTGGTCTAGGAAAAAAATATCCCGTCCCACTTGGCAAGAGTAGGACGGGATTTTTGCGTATGCGTAAAAATTTTTGATAAGTGCTTAGCCTCTGGACGGAAATTCGCCGCTCAAGCAGATGATGAAGTTTTGGGCGATAAACGGTTGCATGTTGTTGTGAGGTTGCGAACCGCCTGTTACGTTCAAAGCCATAGGAGACATTGGGACATTGGGAGTTGGATCGTAGTAGAGCGGTGCTCCGGAGAATGGATCTGGCTCAGGAGTTGGAGCCCAATAGCCATTTGTCGGAACAGTGGAATTGCCGGGATCTACAGTTGCCTGCGGGATGTGAGTGTGGGCAGGGATTTCGCTTGTCAACAGTGTTTCGTTCGCATTGCCAACTTTTTGTCCTACTGTACGATTGGTTAAACCGTATCCCTGACCTTGATTCATTACAGCGCTCCCCATCAAGTTTGGGAGAGCAAAGGTGGTTTTTCCATCTCCACCGTACTGAACTCCAAGAATGGAAAAAAGGGCAGTGTTTTGTTGAACGCTCATAAGCTGGCCATTACACAGCGCCCAGCCTTTAGGGGCGAAGTTTCCTGCAAAGATACGAATTTCTCCAATATAAGCATCTGCCATATGTACCGCCTCCTCTTAGTTTCTGCTTGGAAATATTCCTTGAATGGCCATGGCGTAGTTCATTACCAAATAAGGCTGCATGTTGTTATGGGGTTGACTTCCACCGGCTGTGGACAGTGTATTGGCATTCATTTGCTGGAGGTTTGCTGCCGGACCGTATGCGTTGGTTGCTGCTGCCCACACGTTGTTAGCCGCAGTAGAGAGTGTTGGTTCGACAGATGAACCGGCTACTTGATGGGTGTGTTGAGGCATTTCATTGATCGTTAAGGTATGATTGGCTTCACCTTGCGCGGTACCGAGCGGAATAGTAGAACTTACATGAATCGGTGTGCGCCCGCGGTAATCCGGGAGGGCAAACGTAGTTACTCCATCTCCGCCATACACAGCTCCGAGCAAAGAATAGAGTGCCTGATTTTGATTGATATTCAAAATCTGACCTTCGCAAAACATCCACCCGCGCGGGGCGTAATTATTGGCAAACAAACGAACTTCACCCAAAAACGGCTCAGACATGGTAGAATACCTCCTTTTATTCTCTAACATTGCTGCTGGATACTATGGCTGCGGCGGGAAGACTCCGTATAAAGAAATAATGAAGCTGATTGCGGTCGTAGGCATCATGTTGTTATGAGGTTGTCCCCCTCCGACGGGAGAGACTGACTGGGGATTCATGTTGCTAAGTGCGCTGGAAGACTCTACAGAAAAGGATAAATAAGGATTTTTGCTCCAGACATTATTGGCAGGAGTATCATCGTCCTGGTATTCAGGAATTGCATTGACCGTATGCGTGTGAACTGGCAGTTGATTGCTGACCAATGTGACGGTCTCTGTGCCGCTCTTGCTGCCTCGGGCGTAAGTGGTGTTAGGGTGGACCGGAACTCTTCCTTGCAAATCGGGCAGGGCAAAGGTTGTCTGACCATCGCCGCCGTAAGTCGTGCCAAGCAGGGCAAAAAGTGCTTCGTTCTCCGCTATGCTCACTAATTGACCGTTGCACAATGCCCAGCCTTGTGGGGCAAAGTTGCCTGCAAACATGCGGACTTCTCCAAGATAGGATTCACTCATACGGGTCACCTCTTGATTGTTTAATTATATAGAAGGCCCTTCATCAGATGATGTCGGAGTCCATTCCATGCTGATATGAAATCCTGAGCTGTCAATCGTTTGAAAACCTAGACGCTCATACAGATGTATCGCTCGATTCGTGGGTAATACGCTCAGGTGCAAGGGCCGTGAAGTGTCAGCAGCTTCCTGTTGCAGTTCACGAATCAGCGTGCAGCCAATTCCTTTATTACGATGATGGGGAAGCAGAGAGATGTCGACGAGGGTAATCTTTGTTTCGGTTCGTGCAATCATGATTCTGCCAGCCGGGATGTTCTCGGAGAAAATCAGCAGATGCTCCGCGTCAGGGTACTGGGTCGAGTAGGAATTTTTCTGGGCAAGAAACTGTAGCTGCAAAAACTGCTCCTGCATCTGCTTGTCCCACCCCCATGCTGCAAGTTCATCTGCACGGGTGCTTATGTACAGCTGAAGCAAAAAAGCTTCATCCGTTTTCTCAACCGCTCGTTTTTGAATCATCGTTCGTTCCTTTCAAAAGATCGAAATGTTTAGAGTTCTCGTCTCGCTAAGGGAATACGCTTTTTGTGAGGCATTTGCACGAGGGGAAACTGTTAACTAATGAAGCAATGAAGTTGTAGGGAACATGAGATGAAGAAATAGTTTGTGAAGAAACTAAGTGTGAGTATTTAGGTCTAAAGTAACCATAATCTACCTTTCAAAAGTAGCATAACTTTGAAGGGATAGGGAAGAGAGAAATGAAAAAAATGATGAATTTTGTAATATTAGGGTTCTGCGTTTTTTGAACGGAGTATGAACTTTATACTGAATTTATCGGATTTTCTGTCGAAAAGTGGCTCGGACAAAGATATAATGGTTGTACATCTGTTCAAGGCACTTATGGAAGTGTGTTTGAAATGCCCAGGCAAAGCATCATGAATGAAGGCGAGGAAAAAAGTCCTGCCTTTCATCGGCCACGATGTTGCCTTTATTTTTTGATAGGGAGGTTTTTGGTGAAAAAAAGCAATGCTAGTGCATGGGTAGTAAAAATCTCGGAGAATGAAATGTTTCAATTGCAATCAGGTCTTTTTCTAGTGGAATTATAGGATTGAGCAAGTTTCAAGTTTAGTAGGGAAGGGGAGGGAGTATGAGAGACAACTATCGTAAAATACGGACTTTATCCAAAATGATACTGGCTATCCTGTTAATTTTTACCTCTATGCAATTCGGTTCCCTGGTTTCCACGGCGTCTGCCGGGTCATGGACAGAGGTTAGCACAACTAACACAGGGTTGGGGAGTTCGAGTTTGAAGCTTGGTTACCACGATGGCACATGGTTGGCATTTGCTTTAACGAGGGACTACTCTTCATCCACAAACGGAACGACATGGTCGAAGGCAGCAGATCCATTTGGTTGCGCTGTCTATGCTACCTATCATTTTAAAACGAAATGGATAGCGGCATGTTCGGACGGAAAAATTTTCACCCTTAATGACGGGTTGGACCCGGGAGTAGCCGGAAATTGGGTGTCGAATAATACGGGAGTGGGAGCTGGAGTCGCTTTTTCTGAAATAGCCAGTGATGGAAGTAAAGTAGTGGTTACTTCAAGTAACTCCACAACGGTTCTTGTCTCAACGGACGGGCAGACATGGACGCAACGTACAGTATCTGGGATCACCGGATTCAACTCGGTTACATATGGAGAGGGTCAATACATTGCTGTAGGTAAAGGAACGGGTGGTACCTTTGTTGTTTATTCTTCTGGCGACGGAGAAACATGGCAAAAGGTGAACACTGCGGCCCCGACGAAGCAGCTCTATGGCGTAGCATATGGAAATGGAGTATTTGTAGCCGTTGGTTTAACGGGCTACCTGTATGTTTCTGATGATGGAGTCAACTGGACAGTACAGACACCGCCAACAGGCTTAGGAGCGATTTCCTATGCAACCGTGATTTTTGATGAAGGACATTTTTTTGCAGGCGGAACGAATCAGACCATAATCAGCTCGCCAGATGGCTCCACTTGGTCAGGAGAAAATACAGGCGGAAGCAAATCAGTATCGGCTGTAAGGATTGGAAATGGCAAGGTAGTGGCTTCAGGAACTTCAGGATTAGTTTTGGTAGGAAATGCTCCGATTAGCCAAGCGCAAAAGCCGACAGCGAATCCGGCAGGCGGAGCAGTAGCGGCAGGAACGACAGTTACGTTGAGTACGAATACAGCAGGA
>NZ_DOTK01000061.1:0-120 GCF_003521185.1 Brevibacillus sp. | reverse complement strand
GCGATTGCCGTGAAGGCAGGCATAACAGACAGTGCAGTCATGAGTGAGAGCTATACCATCATGCCGCAGGTAGAAAAACCAACAGCGAACCCGACAAGCGGAGCAGTAGCAGCAGGAACG
>NZ_DOTK01000085.1:37456-49094 GCF_003521185.1 Brevibacillus sp. | reverse complement strand
ATGGGTAGCCTCCTACCCGATTAGAGCGGATTATTCTTGATGACGAGCCTGGTACGCGAGCAGTGCTCCGATGAACAGTTGCCCCGTTTGAATCATGGAACGCTCATCCACATCGAACTTGGGATGATGGTGCGGATAGGTTGCCAAAAGCTCCGGATTGCGTCCGCCGGTCATGAAGAAAGTAGCTGGACGTTCCTGCGCGTAGTAGGCGAAGTCTTCTCCCCCCATGATCGGTGGCATTTGGATGACGCGCTCTTCGCCAAAAAGACGTTTCGCTTCTGCTTCCACGAGCGGCGTTTCCACTTCATCGTTCCATGTAGCCGGATAGCCGCGTTCGTACTTGATTTCGCAAGTCGCGCCGACAGCATGGCAGCTCGCTTCCACGATGCGGCGCATGGATTGCTCAACCGCTACGCGCACTTCTTCGTCGTACGTGCGGACGGTTCCTTTCAGGCGCACCTGGTCGGGAATGACGTTGTACGCTTCGCCGCCACCGTTAAACGAGCAGACGGACAGCACGACTTGCTTGAGCGGGTCTATCTGGCGGCTCGCCACTTGTTGCAGGTTCATCACAATCTGGCTGCCGAGGACGATCGGGTCAATGGAAGTGTGCGGGGAAGCGCCATGCCCGCCTTTTCCGTACAAAACAATTTCAAAGCTGTCAGCAGCGGCTGTGACGTATCCTTTTGCAATGCCGACGACGCCAACTGGCAAATCAGAAGCGACGTGGGCACCGTAGACGACATCGACGCCTTCCAGGCAGCCTGCTTCGACCATGGATTTCGCTCCGCCAGGCGGCAGCTCTTCGGCAAACTGATGAAGAAACACGACCGTACCTGGCAGCTCATCGCGGAACTCGCTCAAAACTTGGGCGACACCGAGCAAGCCGGCCGTGTGAATGTCGTGGCCGCATGCGTGCATCACGCCGGGAATCCGCGATTTATACTCAACCTCTTTTTCATCCTGAATCGGCAAAGCGTCAAAATCGGCGCGCAAAGCGACCGTCTTTCCCGGTTTTCCACCCTTGAGGTAGCCGACGACGCCCAGGCCGCCTACTCCGGTTTTTACTTCGATGCCAAAGGAAGCGAGCTTGTCCGCTACTTTCTTTGCCGTGTTTTCTTCTTTAAAGGAAAGCTCAGGGTACATATGCAGATCGCGTCTGAATGAAACCAGCTCCGGGTAAATTTCCTGTAAACGGGCAAACATTTTGTCTTGCATCGGACCCACTCCTTTTCACGGTGGAAACAGATTGGTAATTCGCAGTCTCCTTATTATAAAAAGAAGTCAAAATAGTTTGCAATCTATGTTGTGCGAAAGTATGTCTGTCAAGAGGGGAGCGCAGGTGGACAGCTTTGAAACAAATCGACTAGAATGGATAAGGGAGTGACACGTCAATGAGAGAACGGCAGAGGAGAAAATGGTAACATCCTTTACAAAAAATCGCAGAGTCTGGATTTGTGTGCTGATGTCAGGCGTCCTGTTTTTGACGATGACCTGTCTTAGCATCGCAGGCTCTTATTACAATACGATGCAGTCGGTCCGCCTTTCGATTGCCAATCAGAGCATGAAGACGGCGGCGATGGTGGCGCAGCGAATCGATATTGCCGCCTATGAGCAATTTTTGCAGCATCCTGCCAAGGACAACCCGGCTTATGAGTCGATTCGTACCCAACTTAGTCAGGCGCGAGAGCAATTCGGGATTCTTTACTCGTACATTATGCAAATCAACGCGGATGGAAACGGCGGCAAAGTCATGGTCGTGGCCTATCCGCCTGATCGGACGCTTCCTTTTCAAATTGGCGATCCTTGCTATGTGACGGCAGAGCAGATTGCCAAAATTCGCACGGGTCAATCCTACTATTCCGACATCATCCGCGACCCTGTTTACGGCGTTTACATGTCGGCCGGTGCGCCGCTGGTCGGAAAAGACGGCCGGCTGCTAGGCATCGTTGGCGTCGACACAGACATGGCGATGGTGGAAGGGATTGGCGAAGAGGTCGTTCGAAACAGCACGCCTGTCTTTGTTTTTCACGGGCTGTTCGTCGTCGTGCTGATCGTGCTGATCCTCGGGTTGCAGCGCTGGTATCGCCGGGAGCTTAAAGCAGCCGTTGGCGAGACAGAGGAGCATTATCAGGATGAGCTGCGCTCCGTCATCAGCTCGATTCGTTCGATTCGCCACGACTTTGTCAACCATATGCAAGTTTTGTACGGTTTGATCGAGTGCGGCTATTTTGACAAGGCACGCGATTACATTCAATCGCTGCTCAAGGAGACGAAGCTGCTCGATCTTACGGTGCGGATCGCCAACCCGGCGTTGATGGTTTTGTTCCACACGAAATGGGAGCAGGCCAAGTCGAAGCAGATTGTCATGCAATTTGCCGAATGTCCCGATCCTTTCGAGAGCATTCCGTCTATCGATTTGGTGAAAATATTGTCCAATCTGATCGACAATGCGATCGATGCCGCGGAAACGGCGGAGGGCGAAAAGCGAATCCGGATTGCTTGTCGCCGGGAAGACAAGCAGTACATTTTTGAAGTAGAAAATACAGGGACGGAAATATCGCCAGAGCAGCGCGCGCAAATTTTCACGGTAGGATATACGACCAAGCCAGCCACGCAATCATGTGCAAGGGGAGCGGGCCTGCCGATCGTGCAAGCAGTAGTCAGCAAACATGCGGGGAACATCGAGATCGTGTCAGAGCATGGCGTTACGAGATTCACCGTGACCTTGCCGATCAAGTGATATTTTCCGGCCTATTACGCATCAAGGTATCGAGGGAAAAGCCATCTGTGCGAGATGGCTTTTTGCGTTTTTTTCAAAAAGGAAACGTGATATGCAAGGTAACAGGTAAGGAAAATGCAATTATATTTCGACTTATTTAGACAAAATACGACAATTTTTTCCTGCGTCTTTTGGCAGTAGACATATAAGTGAAGTGGTCTTTTTTTCAGCCAAATGGACAAGAATCTGCATAAAAATCAAAAAAAATAAAGATTTGTCAAAGTGGGTCAGATTGCTTAGGTGAAAAAATGATTTTGATCATGAAGGATTTTCTGTCGAAAGAATTTTTTTGGCTATAACCAAAAAACATGTAATAATTGTGAATAGTCGGAACTGGGGGTTTCTATCATAGTCCGGCAAAAAAATAGATAGAAAAAGAGGGTGAACGGCAGTGAAGAAAAGCAAGAAGCTATTATCCATTTTATTTTCATCATCGCTCGTGCTAACCGCATTTGCGGCGGTACCCGCTACGGGGTTGGCGAAATCGAAGGAGGACAAGCATAGCCTGGAGGTGGACTTGTCCACGGTCAACATCGACCGGCTGGTCAAAGGCTTGATTGAGCAAGGGATCATTGATGAGGATGCCGATCAGGATGAAATCAATGAAGCTTTGGAGGATTACCTCAAAGACAAGAAAGTGCCGCATGGCGTAGACGAATCCTCTTCCTTCGGGAAAAAGGCGACGAAATCCCAGCTGGCGGCTTTGTCGGATGCAGCGCAACGAGTTACGGAGATTGAAGATGAAGAAGAATTGCGCGCTTCGAAAAGAGTACATACAGACAATATCGTGATCGCGCTGGTTGAGTTTTCCGATCGCGAACACAACGAACTGCCTAAAATGAACGATACGCTCTGGACAGCGGATTTCAACGAAAAGCACTACAAGGAAATGCTGTTCAATCAAAAAGGATACGAGACGCCAGAAGGCACCAGCATGACGACCATGGCGGAATACTACTACTTGCAATCCGGCAGAAGCTGGACGGTAGACGGGGTAGTCACTCCGTGGCAAATGGCTGAGAAAAGCTACAAGTATTATGGCGAAAACAACTCCGGCGGCAGCGATTCCGCTCCGCGCGACTTGGTCGTGGAAACGCTTGACGCAGTAGGAGAGGCAATCGCAGGCAAAGAAGACGAGTACGACCAACGCGACCCGTACGATTTGGATGGCGACGGGGATTTGATGGAGCCGGATGGCATGTTGGACAACCTGATGCTTGTTCACGCAGGGATCGGGGAGGAAACAGGGGAAGATGCAGACGCAATCTGGTCGCATCGCTGGACTTTGAAAAAGCCGGTGGAAATCCCAGGCACCAGCCTGAAAGCTTTTGACTACATGATCCAGCCAGAAGACGGCGCGCCAGGCGTATTCGCTCACGAGTACGGGCACAACCTCGGCTTGCCAGACTTGTATGACACAAGCAAGCAAGGGCACGATTCCCCAGTAGGGGCTTGGTCCTTGATGTCGTCCGGAAGCCATACCGGCCAAATTTTCCAAACGCAACCGACCGGAATGGACCCTTGGTCTAAAATGATGCTGCAACAAATGTACGGCGGCAAATGGATCTCGCCACGCGTGCTTGACTACAAAGATTTGGAAAACAAGAAAAAGACAGTCAGCCTGGTTGACGCTTCCAGCCTGGAAATGGGCGGAAAAGTCATCAAGCTCAACATGCCGCAAGTAGAAAAAGAGCCACCGATTCAGCCAAAAGATGGGGACTACTCCTACTTCTCTGACGAGGGTGACAATCTCGATACCAAAATGGTTTCGGACGTCATTGACTTGAGCGGAGTAAGCTCGGCTTCCATGAGCTTTGATTCTTGGAGAGCGATTGAAACCGACTACGACTTCCTGTACGTCAATGTGATTGATGAAAATACCGGGGAAAGCAAAGAAGTAGAAGTGTTCGACGATGTAACAAAAGGTTGGGATCACGAAAAAATCAGCCTGAACGATTTTGCCGGCAAGAAAATTCGCGTTGAGTTCAACTACAAGACAGATGGCGGCCTGGCTATGGCTGGCTTCTATCTCGACAACTTTGAAGTTGAAGGAGACGGACAGGTTATTTTCGAGGATGACGCAGAAGGCGAACCGAAGTTCAAGCTGGACGGCTTCCAGCACTTTGATGGAAAAGGCAAAATGTACGACACGTACTACCTGATCGAGCTGCGTTCTCACGAAGGCGTAGACGCTGGATTGAAGTATTTCCGTCGCAACGATACGTTCTTCACTTACGATCCAGGTATGGTGATTTGGTACTACGACGGCCGTTACGGCAAAACGCAGGACAACAACACAAGCCAGCATCCAGGCTACGGCATGCTCGGCGTAGTCGACGCGCATCAAGAAGTGCGCTACTGGAACAACGACGAAGGAAACAAAGACGCGATCGCAGACTCCCGCTACCAGGTGAACGATGCGGCATTCAGCCCGAACAAAACATCTGGCATGGATCTCGATTACATTTACGGCACGATGGATTATGAGCCGCTCGCTGGAGTAACGACATTCGACGACGGCGACGACTACACGATGTCGGAAGTGCCGGAAATCGGTAAAATCCTTCCTGAGATCGGACTGCAAATCAAGCTGAAACGGGTATCCAAGAAGTTTACCGAAGGAACCGTTGAGCTGTCTGTGAAAAAGTAAGAAGCAAAGAGCAAGACGCCCGCAAGCCACGAGTTGGCAGCGGGCGTCTTTTTGCATGCCGTAGACAAACAGACGGAAAAACATGCCCAGAAACGAATGCATGATCTCGGATCGCTCGTCTTTCCGATAAGCGACACCTGCTTCCAGGCGAATGCTCACGTCCGCGAGGGGGCGGCAGACAACGGATTTTCCCCCGTGCAAAGGCAATTCCGGCTGTTTACTGGTCTAAGCCTGCCTTTGGTGCAATAGGTTATAACAACGAACGACAAGCTGCCCGCAGGAAATCGCGCGAAAGAAAGACAACCTTTGCACAGGCCGACAGAAAAACCCGCGCCAGGCAGCAAGGGGGGATTGTTCATGCTGCACATCGTTGCCTGTATCAAGCAAGTACCGGATACGAAGATCATCAAGATGAATCCGAAGACAAACACGATGGATCGCGCCAGTGCGCCTGCGATCCTCAACCCGTATGACGCGCATGCAGTAGAGGAAGCCGTCCGTCTGAAACAGCGTTATGGCGGCGTGGTTTCTGTGGTGACGATGGGGCCGCCGCCAGCCGTAAAAGCGATTCGCAAATGCATCGAGATCGGCGCAGACGCGGGCTATTTGGTGACGGACCGCGCATTTGCCGGAGCAGACACGCTGGCGACGAGCTATGCGATCACGAAGGCGATTGAAAAAATCGCTGAGGAGCATCCGGTTGACCTCGTCATCTGCGGCAAGATGACGATTGACGGAGATACGGGACAGGTCGGGCCGGGAGTTGCCAGACGGCTGGATATTCCCCCGCTGACCAATGTGAAAAAGGTAGTGGAAGTGAACAAGGAACAAGGCTATGCCATCGTTCACCGCAAGCTGGAAGACGGTCATGAGGTTGTCCAGTCGACGCTGCCTTGTCTTTTTTCCGTGGAGAAGGAAATCAACGAGGTGCCGTATTCTCCTCTGCCCAACATGCTGCGGGCGGCCAGGTACAATCCGGTTGTCTGGTCCGTGAACGATCTCGGCGATATTGACCGGACTTTGCTTGGATTGAAAGGCTCGCCGACGATCGTCGCGAAAGTATGGCCGCCGGAAAAGCCGAAGGGCGGAGAAATGCTGGAGGGAACAGCGACAGAGCAAGTGGAGCGCTTGATGGACATCCTCCGGGAGAAACAGGGATTGTTTCGTGTGAAGGAGGGACAGTCATGAATCTGGAGGAGTATCGCGGCATCTGGGTCTATCTGGAGGCGCGGGATGGACAGATTGCGCCCGTATCGCTGGAGCTTTTGGGAGCAGGGCGGCAAATGGCGGACAAACGCGGCGTGCCGCTGGCGGGACTTTTAATCGGAGATGGCGTGGAGGAGCTGGCGCAAACGGCTTTTCCGTACGGGGCGGATCAGGTGTACGTCTACGATCAGCGCATTTTTGCCGACTACCGCACGGAGTCGTACATGCGCGCTGTCATCGAGTGTGTGGAGAAGCACAAGCCGGAGATCATTTTGTACGGGGCGACCACGACAGGAAAAGACTTGGCGAGCGCGGTAGCTACCGACTTGCAGACGGGGCTGACCGCTGACACGACGATGCTGGATGTCAATGCGGAGACAGGACTGCTGGAAGCGAGCCGACCTGCTTTTGGCGGGAACATTATGGCGACGATTTTATGCAAAAAGCATCGGCCGCAAATGGCGACGGTGCGCCCGAAAGTCATGAAAGCACTGGAAGCGGATCAGATGCGGACGGGCGAAGTCATCAAGGAGAGCATCAAGCTTGCAGAGGAAGACATTCGCACCAAAGTGTTGAAAATCGTGCGGGAAACGAGAGAAAAGGTCAGGCTGGATGAAGCCGATGTCATCGTAGCTGGCGGGAAAGGGCTGGGCAGCAAGGAAGGGTTTCAGCTCATCCACCGTTTCGCGGAATCGATCGGAGCGACAGTTGGGGCGAGCAGGGATGCCGTCGAAGCGGGCTGGGTCGATCACGCGCATCAGGTGGGACAGACAGGGGTTACGGTTACGCCGAAAATTTACTTTGCCATCGGCATTTCCGGGGCGATCCAGCATCTGGTCGGCATGCGCAATTCCGGGCTGATCATCGCGATCAACAAAGACCCGAATGCCCTGATCTTCCAGGCGTGTCACTACGGCATTGTGGGCGACGCTTTTGAGATCGTGCCATTGCTGATGAAAGCGTTCCAAAAGGAGCCGGACAGGGAGGTTACGTATGGCTGAAAAATTTGACGTGATTGTCGTCGGGGCAGGTCCGGCCGGAACAGCCTGTGCTTACACGCTGGCGAAGGCTGGTGTCAGTGTGCTGTTGATGGAAAGAGGCGAATATCCCGGCTCCAAAAATGTGATGGGCGGGGTGTTGTATCGCAAGACGATGGAGGATATCATCCCGGGCTTTTACAAGGAGGCTCCGGTCGAGCGGCCGATCGTGGAGCAGCGCTTTATGATGCTCGATAAAGAATCGGCGCTCAATTTCAGCTACAAAGGCATGGAATGGGCGCAGGAGCCGTACAACAACTTCACGGTGCTCAGAGCCAAGTTCGACCAGTGGTTTGCCGATAAAGCGGTGCAGGAAGGCGCGCTTTTGCTGAATGAGACAGTGGCGTTATCCTGTATTGTCGAGGACGGCAAGGTCGTCGGGATCAAGACTGACCGACCGGACGGCGATGTTTACGCCGATGTGGTCGTCCTCGCTGACGGGGTCAATTCGTTGTTGGCAAAATCGCTGGGCTTCCACAAGGAGTTTCGCCCTGACGAGGTTGCGCTGGCCGTGATGGAAGTATTGAAGCTGGATCGCAAAATCATCGAGGACCGCTTTAATCTGGAGGGCGATCACGGCTGTACGATCGAGATTTTTGGAGACTCGACCAAGGGAATACTGGGCACAGCCTGGCTCTATACGAACAAGGACAGCCTGAACATCGGCGTGGGCACGATGCTGTCCGGGCTGATCAAGCATAAGCTCAAGCCGTATGAGCTGCTGGATTACGTCAAGAACCATCCGATGATCCGCCCCTATATACAAGGCTGCGAACAGCAGGAGTATTTGGCGCACCTGATCCCGGAAGGCGGCTATCGCTCGATGCCAAAAGTCGTCGGAAACGGTGTCATCGTCGTGGGAGACGCGGCACAGCTCGTCAACGCGATTCACCGGGAAGGCTCGAACATGGCGATGGCTTCGGGGGTAATGGCTGCCGAGACGATTATGCAGGCAAGAGAGGCGAACGACTTCTCGGAAAAAATGCTCATGCCGTACCGCGACAGCCTGTTGAACAGCTTTGTCGGTCAGGATTTGAAAAAGTACAAGGATGCTACACACCATTTTGAAAAGTTCCCGCAATATTTTGAGCAGTATATCCCGCTGATGAACAAGGCAGCCAGCCAAATGTTCACGGTGGACGGAAGCTCGAAGTGGAACAAGCAGAAAAAAATATGGAGCGATCTGGGCAGCGCCAAGGACAAGTGGAAAATGGCGCGCGATCTGATGAATGCATGGAGGGTGATGAAGTGATGACGCAAATACCCAAAGGGCAATCGATCGAAGAGAAGCAGTATCTCGTTCGCTTCAAGGCAGATACGCAATCGCACCTGCACGTATTGAGCGCGGATGTGTGCGCGTCGCAATGCCCGGATAAGCTCTGTACGATCTTTTGTCCGGCGGAGGTTTACAAATGGGAAGAAGTGCGGATGCATGTGGGCTACGAGGGCTGTCACGAGTGCGGGAGCTGTCGCATCGGCTGTCCGCACGAAAACATCCGGTGGGAATACCCGAAGGGCGGCCACGGAATCATTTTCAGACTCGGATAATGGGCGGGCGATCTCCGGTGATCCAAGTGGGCGATCTGGTCGTATTTGTGAAGGATGGAGCCAAAGGTGTCGTCATCAGCATCGAGGAAGAACGGTGTCAAGTTTTGTGGGAGGATGATTTTGTAAGCTGGGAGCAGCGCGAATGCTTGCTGGTCGCCAAAAAGGAACAGCCAGAACAGCGGGGGAGATGACCCGGCGTTCTGGCTGTTTTTCCTCTGTGGGTGAATTGTGTTTATTCAAGGCGGAAGGGGCGTGGAAAAGCTCTGGCCCCCCAAATGCGGTAACAACCGAGTGCAGGTTGGGGCGAAGATAAGGAAACGATGAGGTAAGCGGCTTCCGTGTAGTGGGCGTAAGCGATGTCCTCGGTGGACGGAACGGGCGGAGCGGTTGGATGGGAATGGTAAATCCCGACCAGATTCTCGCCGCGCATGGCCATTTTATTTAGCACCTTCTGAATTTGCCGTGTGCTCATGGCAAAAGCATCGGGGCGTTTCAGGACGTTTTCCATCCGCCAAATGGTCTGGGCGCTGTTGCCCCTTCCGGAAAGCAATCCGCATGCCTCATACGGTTTTTCTTCTTGGCAATGTCGAACCATTTCGTCCCACACAGATCGGGTCATGGAAAAGGGTGTTTCGGTTGTATTAGCCTTGCCAACGTCTGCCGCAGCATCCTCCGGTTGTTTTGGATTGGACAAAGGGTTTCACGTTGTGCACAGGCCCGGATTTTGGCAGTGGCGATGGCGGCATCCCCAGCGGACGCATGCCTTGGCGAACAGGGCGTTGCTGACGCTGATTGTAAAGTGCGCGGAGTTGATCTGGTGTCATGGATTTCCCTCCCTTTCTGTACTGTACTATGTTTTATTCAGCGAGCTGTCGAGTGGTAACGGCGATCGCACATTGCAACTGGTCACTTGAACGGGTTGAATGTGTTTCCTTGCTGCGTATGCGGCGGCATCTTGAACGAGATTGGGCTGGAAGCAGGGATGTTGTTGTTTGCGTTGCCGTTCATGTGGCCGTTCATGGACGAAGAAGTGCTGTGCGGCAGTTGGCTCAACGTCTTGTTTGCCCGCGCTTCTTTTTGGCTGAAATCTTTTATGGCTTGTCTGTACTTCTCCTCTTTCTCCTGATGCTCCTTGACCAACTGTTTTAGTCCGGCGACTGTCTTTTTCAAGACAAGCTCCTGGGTAGTGATTTGCTCCAGTTGTTTTTCTTTTTCTTTGAGCTGTTGCTTGAAGGAGTGAATCGTGTCTTCCAGGCGTTTGTTCCAGCTGCTTTCATCCGTCTGTTGCAAAGTCAGCTTGTCTTCGGCGGCCCGCAGCTGCTTTTGGATCGCGGACAAGTTTGCGTTTGCTTCGGTCAGCTGTTTTTGCGCGTCGTCGAGCTGCTGTTGTTTTGCTGTCAGGCGCGCTTCCAGTTCTTTCGTTGCTTCCAGTTGTTGGGAAGCGGTGTTTAGCTGCTGAACGAGCGAAAGGTGCTTGTCGTTCAATTGCTCATACGATTGGCGACTCGTTTGCAGTTCGCTGCTCTTTTGTTCCAATTCTTGCTTCAACTGCTGCTCCTGTTGCTCCAAGCGGGCGATCGCTGCTTCCAGCTGTTGCTGCTTGGTCAGCAGCTGTACCTCCTGCTCGCGGGCGGCATGGAGCTGCTGGGAAGTAACGTCGAACCGGGAAGTTGTGCTTTGCAGTTGGGTTTTTGTTTCGTCCAGTTGTTTGGTCGTCTCGGCGAGTTGTTGCGCAGAACTGTTAAGCTGCTGAAGCGTCTGGGTGTGCTTTTCGCCCAATTCGAGATAGTCGCGGTGGGCGTCTTGCAGTTCGGTATTTTTTTGTTCCAAAGCTTGTTGCCACAGTCGCTCTTGTTGCTCCCACTGGACAATGCTTGCTTCGAGTTGTTGTTGCTTCGCTGTCAGCTGCGCTGCCTGCTCGCGAGCGGCTTGGAGTTGCTCTGTGGTGTCTTGGAGCTGGGCGGCTGTGCTTTCCAGTTGTTGCTGAGTTTCGCCGAGTTGTTGGGAAGATGCGTCCAGTTGGGAGCGGGTGCTTTGTAGTTCGGCTTGAGTATCTGCCAACTGTTGCTGTGCTTCGTCAAGCTGCTGGGAAGCTGTGTTCAACTGCTGAAGCGCTTGCTCGTGTTTTCCGCTCAGTTCGAGGTAGTCCTGATGAGCGCTATGCAGCTCGGCTGTTTTTTGTTCCAAAGCTTGCTGCCAGAAAACTTCCTGTTGCTCCCAGTCCGCGATGCTTGCCTGAAGCTGTTCCTGTCGCGCAATCAGCTGCGCCTTGGAGGCAAGGGCGCTTTCGAGCTGTCGGGAAGTGGCGTCAAGCTGCTGCGCAGTCGCGTCAAGTTGCTGTGAAGTGGCGTCCAACTGCTCCGACTTGGCGTCGAGCAGGGAAGTCGTGTCTTGCAGTTGAGCCGCCGTTTCCGC
>NZ_DOTK01000085.1:37116-37261 GCF_003521185.1 Brevibacillus sp. | reverse complement strand
CCGCCAAAAGCTGGTTCGCTTCGACGAGTTGGGCGGAAGTGGTGTCAAGCTGCTGCGAAGTAGTGTCGAGTTGCTGAGTAGTCACGTCAAGTTGCTGTAAAGCGTCGTCAAGCTGCTCGGATTTGGCATCGAGCAGGGAAGTCGT
>NZ_DOTK01000085.1:0-36957 GCF_003521185.1 Brevibacillus sp. | reverse complement strand
CCGCCAAAAGCTGGTTCGCTTCGCCGAGCTGAGCGGAGGTGGTGTCAAGCTGCTGCGAAGTAGTGTCGAGTTGCTGCGTAGTCACGTCAAGTTGCTGTAAAGCGGCGTCAAGCTGTTCAGCCTTGGCATCGAGCTGTTGAGAGGTCGCGTCAAGCTGTTGAACCACCTGGTCGTGCTTCGCATTCCACTCGTGGGACAGGTGGAGCGCAGCTTGCACCTCAGCGTCTTTTTGCTCAAGCGCCTCGGTCCACACGATCTTTTGTTGCTCCCAATGCGTGACGGCTGCTTCGAGCTGTTGCTGTTGGGCGAGAAGCTGCGTCTCGTGTTCGCGAGCGGCATCGAGCTGGCGGGAAGCGGCGTCAAGCTGTTGTGTAGTTTGATCCAGCTGCCGGGAAGTCTCGTCAAGCTGTTGCGCAGTGTGATCCAGCTGCTGGGAGGCGGCGTCGAGTTGGGAAGTTGTGCTGTGCAGCCGGGCTGTGGTGTCTTCCAGTTGCTGATTTGTTTCGTCGAGTTGCTGTGCCGTTGTGCCCAGCTGTTGCAGCGTCTGATCGTGCCTTTCAATTAACGCCAAATAATCGTGATGAGCCGCGATCAGCTCAGCGTCTTTTTTCTCCAGGGCTTGCTGCAACGAAAGCTCCTGCTGTTCCCGCTGAACAAGGGCAGCTTCCAGCTGTTGCTGCTTCTCGATCAGCTCCTGCTCCAGAGCGCGGGCCGCGTCAAGCTGCTGGGAGGTAGCTTCCAGCTGGGCCGAGGCGTTTTGCAATTGTACGGTTGTCTCGTGCAGTTGCCGTGCGGTTTCATCTAAGTGCTGCTGTTTGAGCAAAAGCTGCGCTTCCAGATCGCGTGCAGCTTCCAGTTGCTGGGACGCGTTTGTCAGCTGTGCGGACGTGTCTTGCAAAAGTTGAGTCGTTTCCTGGAGTTGCAGGGAAGTTGTTTCCAGATTCTGGTTTGTTGCTTCCAACTGTTGGCGCTTGGTGTGCAGGTCTTGCTGGGATGCTTCCAGCTGCTCTTGCAAATGCTCCAGCTGGGAAAGCTGCTCCTGTTCCACGAGTTGGGCGCTCTCGTATTCGTCGTGCATATGCTCAAGCGCTCGTTTCCAGGAATTTTCCTGCTGTTCCAAATGGGTAATCGTTTCGAGCAACTGCTGGCGTTCTGCAAGCAGCTCCTCGATCTTGTCACGCTGTTGTTGCTGCTGCTCATGCAACTGGGTGTTGACCTGCTCCGACGAGGCGATCAGCTGTGCCAGTTCTGCTTCTTTTCGTCTCGCTTCCTCCAGCTGCTGCTGTGCGTGCTCGCTGGCGGACTCATATGATTTCAGCTTCGCCAGGCTTTGCTCCCACTCCGCTTCCTTTTTCTCAAAGTGATCCAACCTGCGCTGCAATAGTTCGATACGCTCCCGCAAAGTGGCTTCCATGGCCTCATGCTTGGAAATGGCTTCCGCGAGCTTGGGGGATGTTTCATGCTCGTGCAGCTCGCTCCGCAGCTCATCTACCGTTCGCTTCAGCTTGCCCTCCCGATCTTTGTAGACCGAAATGGCTTTTTCGCGCTGCTGGAGAAGGTTCTGGTAGTGGTCCAGTTTTGCTTCCAGATCGCTGAGCAGCTTCTGCGACTGATCCGTGTACTGCTGCCATTCATTTGCTTTTTGGTCCAGATCGGCGAGGGTCTGGTGCAGTTCCTCCAGCTGTGCCCGGTATTCCTGGTTTTCCAGGCTGGTTGCTTCTATCTTTTCCTCAAGCTCCATCACTCTCATGCTCAGTTGGTTAGCTTTGTCCTCGTAGTAGTACGCCTGTTTTTTCAGCAAAAGGAACTTCTCGTTCCCTGCTTTTGGCTTGCTTGTGCTGGAGGTTCTTTTTTTAAGCACAGTGTTGTCCTCCTTTTTTGCGTAAGGTTATCCTCTATAGACATATGTAATGGTCGGCATTTGGTGCCTGTATCCCGATGCGGCCAATCTGGCGGCAAAAGAAACGAAAAAAGGGAGAAGACAAAGTCTTCTCCCGGTGGAAACACCAGTATAGTTTGCAGGAAGCAGGAAGCTTACGGCGTGGTGATGACGATGTCTCCGAATGTGACGCAATCGCGCACCAGCAATTGCTCGTCGGGAACGATGGTGAGGTTGGCAGAGAAGACGAGGATGCCGTTTGCATCTGTCAGTGTCAGGATGATCACGTCTGGCAGACCGAGTGCTGTTTCGGCCAGAGTCAAGGAGTAGGTCATGAACTCTTGCGCTCCGGTTGCTGTGAAGGTTCTCACGCCGGTACCGGATACGACCAGACCAGTGATCAGATCCAGACCTGGCAGCACGGTAATGCACGTAGGCGAACTGATCGAGGTAGGCGAGAAGCTGAAGCTTTGGTCGCCCAACAGGTCAGTCAAGACTGTATCGAAGAAATTAAAGGTGAACGAGCTGCTGGATGGATCGCAGCTTGGGCAGATATCGGCGATGAGCTGGACTGTACCGACTGCGATTTCGAGTGGGATACCGATGCTGATCGATACGTTCGGGATCAGTGCGTTTACGGACGCCTGGCAATCGCAGTTGCGAACCGGGAAGATTGGCGGGCATTGTGGCGGGAATGTGATCGGCGGGCAACGGAAAGAAGGCGTTGGCGACGGTACAGGAATGTTGTTAGGACGCGGCGAGCAGAATTTGGCGAGCACTTCGAGTTTGACTTCCGCTTCTACCTGGATTTCCACGCACACAATGACATCCAGCTGAACCATGCCGCCGAGGAGTACGTTGCCGGTAGGGCTGCATTCCAGGGCGCTGATTCGGCAAACGATGTTGTCTTCGTCAAGCGGTTCAGGCAAGCACAGTACGACCTCCTGATCGAACTGTACCGTTGTCGTAAATTCGCAGAGTGGCGTTCCGTCTGCGAAAACGCGCACGATAACAGTGGCGCTGAACACGAAGCGGACAACACCTACGCGGACGGTTGTGCCGTTGACTGTGATGTTTTCGCGGCGAATGCTGACGACGCTGCAGCTAGGGCCAGGAGATACAGGCTCTACGCACGAGATGGAAATATCTTGCCCTGCACGAATAGCTGCGTCCACAAGTGCTCGACAATCGTCGGGAAGGGCAATCTTGTTCCGGTAGCTGTTAGCAAGAACGACCCAGTCGTACACCTTTTGAACGCGAATGCACTCTTCCTGAAGGTTGTTCGGAGTAGGAGGAGTAGCGGTCGGTGTTGGTGTAGGGAGCTGGCGACCCATAATGGGCTTCACAGGATGTTTCACCGTAAGAATCCTTCCTTTCCTAGGGGATTTGCTTTGCAGTTACATACTATGTGGGCAAGGGGAAATTTGCTTGTCAACGAATGCCCATTTTTTAGGTGAAAGACGGATTAAAACGGGATTTGAAATTGTTGGAAAAACCAGTTGTCATCGCGTTTTCTCTGGGCGAGGTAGCGGATGCGCTGGGCAGCTGCTCCAGAGGTCAGCACGTCGTCTTCGATTTCGCTGGCATTTGCGTACACGATGAGCTTCTTCGTGGCTTCAATCCGCTGTTCGCTAAAATGGCTGTACGCCATCCGCAGCATATTGTAGTAGATGTGCTCATGCACCACTGTATAAGGATGCGTTTGCCTGAACAGATGACGAATTTTCACGGAAGGGTGGACAAAGCAGGTGAAGCCGAACAGCCACATTTTGATGGAAAACTCGATGTCTTCAAAGCCCCACACGCGGAACCCGCGATCGAATCCGCCCACCTTCATGAAAGCTTCCCGCGTAACAATAAAGCAGCCCCCTGGCAAAATCGCAATCGGAGCAGGCCGCTGCGGATTCGGATACCAGACGACGCCCAGCTTTTGATCGAGCTTTTGGCCGTAGCCGATTTTGTGCGGCTCTGTCATGGAGGCGATCCCCGGTGCGACGCCGTCCGCTTTTTTGGTGAGGATCAGCTCCAGCATGCGATCGATCCAGAAATTTTCAAAAGCGAGGTGCGCATCGCAAAAGATCAAAAACCTGCCCTGCGCGTGATCGACGCCCAAATTTCTCGCGGCTGCTGCTCCGATCCCTTCTGTCGTGATCAGCTTGATGTTTGACGGGTTTTCCTGATTGCGCAAAAAATGACAGCCATTATCAGTAGAAGCATCGTCGACCACGATGACTTCATAGGTCATATTGGTTCTCGCATTGACGAGAGAAGTAATCGTTGTGCGCACATTGTCTCCTTCGTTTTTGACAGGGATGATAATAGAGACCAATGGCGGTTGCTCGACGGACATATGACCACTCCTTTCTAGTAGCCATGGTATGCCGCACGTCAGGGGAGGGAACGCCCGCTGCCAAATTTGCTCACTCTTGGCACTAGGCATTCATACAATATCGCGGAGAGTCTAGATCGTGTCGTGAGGAGTGAAAAGGATGGACGTCGAGGTATATTACAGCGGGCAGCGTGGCGGGACCATGCCGTATGCGGCTCTGCCTGCTTTTCGATTGTTTTGCAAGCAAAACGGATTTCAATTGAAATGGGACCCGAAACAGAAGCGGATCGATCTCGATTCGGGCCTGAAAGGGAAAGTGTGCGTTCTTTTTACAGGCGGCCAAACGACGGAAACTGCCTACGAGTGGGATGTGCTGGGGAAAGTCCAGCGCTTCGTTTCTGATTATGGAATGGAAGTGGTGCTGACGAAAAACAACCTCAGCCTGGCGAAAAATACCGACGTTGCGATCCGCTTCAGCATGAAGGAACTGCGCTTGCTGGAAAAGCCGCGGCTGGTTTTATATCCGCACGAAAATGAGCGGCAGAGAGAGCTGATCCGCTGCTTGCAGCAAGAACTGAAGCAGACGGGGATAGCGTGCCAGCAAAAAGCGAGCAAAGCGCCCAAACAAGCGGGCGGAATCGTGCATATCCAGCTGCAAATTCCGATTCACACGGAAGTGTACAAAAGAAAAGCTTACGGCGAAAAAATAGCTTTCTATCTCGCTTCGGGCATTTTGGAATATTTTCAAAACGGCTTGCACATTCAGCCGCTTGCTTACCTTCCCCCGAACATATTGAAGCTGTTCTACTCCAGCGTCTGGTCGTCCGAGCAAAGTCAGCTGACCACAAGCACAAGCGACGATGAGGAATTGCTTGCAGAAGTGGAGGAGCTGCTTGACCAGGCAGATGAACACGATTGCGAGCAAAGCGAGAGCGAAGCTGGCGAGGAGCAAGCAGAGGCGCCAGTCATGACCGCACAGGCAGTGCCAGACCTTCAGGAGGAACAGACAGCAGTAGCCAGCCTGCAAAAGGCGGAACAGCCGCAGGCAGAGCAAGTGGTTCAGCAAGAGCAGGAAGCTGCTGCACACCTGGCAGAAGAGGTAGTCGCATCGCAGGAGCGAGAGCAACCACAGGAGCCGCACGCAGCCGTCCTCCATATAGAAGAAGCAGCTCCCGAACAAACAGAGGAACAGGAACAGGCTGTAGAAGCGCGCACAGCGGCAGAAGTGTTTTTTGACTATACATTGATTCACTCAGACTCCAATGAAAAACCGTATTTGCTAATAGGCACTTTGCAAGTCAAAAACACGGGAACAGAGGTGCTGTACAATCCGATCGTTTGCCTGCGGGTAAGCCCAGCCGATTCGATCAAGATGGGCGGGCAAATTTTGCCGCCGCGGCTGGTCGAGACATTGGCTGTGCAAGGCAGCAACGGCTTGAAAGGCTGGCGGTACCTCGATGACGACTGGTTTACCCAAGCGATGGAACGCGGCGAATACTGGATTGCTCCGATCCAGCCTGTCGCGATCCCGCCGCAGTCAGCGGAAGCTTTTCAAAATTTCCAGGTGTCTTTTTTGAAGCAGGATTCGGGCAAGGCGATCGTTGTAGAAGGAGTCGTTCTCTGCAACGACCAATCCGTGCATTTTTCGGCGAACAACCGGATTGCTGTTTCGTTCTAGGCATAGGCAAAAAAAGCCACCATTTCGATAGCGAAATGATGGCTTTTACATTCAGCGAGCTTACTTTTTCAAAAACATTTGGACGAACGTTTTTCCGTAAGGGCCGCCATTGACTACAGCGATTCCCACATAGTCATACGTAGGGCTGAGGATGTTGGTCTTGTGGCCCGAAGAGTTCATGAACATTTGATGGGCACCGCTTACCGACGGATTTTGGGCAATGTTTTCAGCTGCCGCCATATAATTGATACCAAAGGTGTCCATCATCTGGAAAGGCGAACCGTACGTCGGAGAAGTGTGGCTGAAGTAGCCTTTGGTCACCATCTCCTGGGCTTTGACTCGCGCTACTTTGACCAGTTGCATATCGACCTGGTACGGCGCGAGTCCGCGGCTCGTGCGCTCCTGATTGACCAACTGGACCATTTCCTTTTCGTCAGCAGTCAAATCGGCTGGCAAAGGAACGGTCGTGCCAGTGCCCGGGTTTTGCGGTTTTTCTGGCTGTGTTGGCGTCACAGGCGGTGTCGGGGTTGGCGTTGGTGTCGGAGTTGGCTTCGGATTGTTCTTGTTGTTCTTGTACTGCTCTTCAATCGCCTTGTACGTTTTCGCGTCGGCTTCCCCGGTCAAAGTCTGCTTGTTGCGGGATTGAAACAGCATGACGGCAAAACGGGTAGAGTCATCATAAGTGCCTGTCGCAGTCACCTTGTAGCCGAGGTTGGCGAGCATGGCTTGCAAATCTTTGACGCGCTCACCTGTAGAGCCGAGCTTCAGGGTGACAGCTGGTTCGGCAGGCTTGCTTGGCGTCTCCGGTTTGGGAGCCGGTTTTGTCTTTTGCGCCTTGTACACTTTGTTCAGCTTGTCGTAAGTCGCTTTGTTCACAATTCCCGTTTGCTTGAGCTTGTACTTTTTCTGGAATTGCTTGACGTTGTACACGGTGTCGACGGTATAGAGCTTGTCTACTTTCAGTTTGTGGTCAAAATGCAGGGCATCGAGCATTTTCTCCACTTCGAGCACGCGTGCATTATTCATCCCCTTTTTCAGAGGGGTAAATGTTGTTTTTGCAAATGCAGGTTGTCCGATCATGGTGAAGGTGACGGACAGGGAAAGGATAGCTGCAATCTTCGAAATGTTGCGATTCATGTCATCACGCCTTTCTCTGGTTTGTCGCCCTCCAATGGTACCCGATATTGTTTTGGGAAAGAAACCACAAAATATTGGAAAGAGGGAAAATTCGATGTTTGGCATCTCGTGGATTGACCTGGTCATTCTCGTGCTGGCCAGCTTTCGCCTCACCCATTTGATTGTGTATGACGAGATCACGTCGTTTCTTCGCAACCCGTTTTTTACCGTCGTGTACGAGGCAGACGCGACCGGACAAATGAACCGGCAGTATCGTTTTAAAGGGGGAAAAGTCCGCCGCTTTTTTGGCGAATTGCTCAGTTGCCACTGGTGCACGGGCATTTGGGTAGCTGTGGCGACAGTGGCGGTCTACGCGTATGTACCAGCCGCCTATCCCATCTTGTTGCTGCTGGCGATTGCAGGGGCGGCGGCTGTTCTGGAGACGAGGCTGTACATGTGAAGCATGCGCAGGGTCTTTAGGCTCGCGAAAAAGCTTGATACACAACAAATTCATCATGAGACAGCGGGATCACTTCCTCGGCCTGATAACCTCCGACCAGCTTGTTTTGCAGATGCGGGACGGTCGCCGGGGCCGTCAAGGAAGAAGCGATGTCTACGCGATGCACGTTTGTTCGCGGGTCGAGCGGGATTTCCAGGGCGAACTGCGACTTTTCGACGGTGAAAGACTTGGCCCGAGCTCCGTTGACGAGAGCGGTCAGTTGAAAAGGTTTGGGCAGCTTCGCTGGCGCACCGGGAATTTTGCCTTTGATCAGCAAAATATGTGCCGGCTTGTCAGGGTCAGACTGAATGATCGTGCGCAAGACGGGAGGCGCCCATGTGTCCGGGAAGCGGTTCGTGCTGGTGACATGTGTGGAGTTGGAAGGAAACGACTTGAATATTTTCAGCAAGTCAATTACGCCCATCCCCCGATATTGCGAGACGTGCGAGATCCAGCCGCTCGGGATGCTCGAATAGTGCTTGGCGAGCGATTTGAACACTTCCGGGATTCCGACCGAATGCCACTGCGTCGTCGATTTGCAGGTGGCGTGGATGCGGGCATTGGCGAAAAACTCCGGAACAAAGCCAATTTGATGAAACTTGGCGATGCGCATCCAAAGCTCGTAGTCCATGCAAAAGTTCAGCTTTTCGTCCACGCCCTTCATGTGGGTGATGACATTGCGGCGAATAAACGCGGCGGGCTGGCAGATGCAGCACGTGTAGTAAAGCTGTTTGGCATCGGCGTGCGAGGAGGGAAACGTATTGACTGCCTGGCTATGTTCATTGATGACCTGACATTTTCCATGAACCATTCCCCAAGCCGGATGCTGCAATAAAGCGTGGACAGCCTTGCGAATCGCTCCGGGAAGATAGGTGTCGTCCGAGTTGAGCCAGCCGATGATGGTTCCTTGCGCCATGGCAAAACCTTTGTTGAGCGCATGGGATTGTCCGTTGTCCGGTTCGGAAATATATCGGAAGCGGCTGTCCGCACTGGCGTATTCCTGCAAAATGGCGAGTGTTCCATCCGTCGAACCGCCGTCGATCACGAGCATTTCCAGGTTCGGGTAGTCCTGGAGCAGCACGCTGTTGATCGTTTCGCGAATGAATCTGGCCTGATTGAAGGAGGGGGTTACGATACTGACGAGAGGCAGCTGCCCGCTAGACATTTCTGTCACTCCTTTTCAAAAAGTCAGCGCAAAAAAGAAATGGCACGCCTGCAATACCATATGTACAAGAACCGGATTTGGCATCGGGATACGTTTCTTATTTTGACAGATTCCCATAGCAAAAAGGTGTGGCGCCCTCGCTTGCAGGAGGGAGCGCACACCTTGATAGACGCACATGGCGAGATTGTGTTTACCTTACAAATAGTCCGGCACCAGACCCGGGTTGCGGTAAATGCGCAGCAGTTCCGCGTACGAATCGGCAGCTGTTTCCCGCCCGCTGATGGCCCGCGCAACCATCGTGACGCGGCCGATCGGGTAGTCGTTTTTGGTCCCGGAGTTGACGGTTGTGATGCTTTGCGGCAATACTTCGAAAAGCGTGCTGGCGAGCATCTCCCGCAAGCATCTGATCGAAGGCACCCAGTAGGTCGTTATATCGTGGTAGATTCTGTTCATATTTCCCGGAGGGCCGTTGAAGATCATTCTTGATTCGTTGTCGTCGAGGATGCAAGCCGTCTCCAACAGCAGATGTCCGCCAGTCTTGATCACACTGCGCGCTTGCGACAGCGTCCACAAAGGATCGCGGACGTGGTAGAGCAGTCCGGTATGCTGAACGATATCGAACAGGTTGTGGCGAATTTGCTGCGGGAACGGCAACGGAGCGGAGAAATCGTCCATCAGCAGCACTTTCAAACCTTCCCACAAGTTGTAGGGAGAAATGTTATACAGCGGAAGAACCTTGCTTTCGAGAATGTCTTTGCACAGTTCAAAGTTGGAGTACAGCGGCTGCATGCAGTCGGTGGCGACGACGAGCGAGGCTCCGAGCTTTTCTGCTTCAAACGCCCACATTCCGTCGAAGCTGGCAATGTCCAGCACCCGTTTCCCTGCGTAATTGATGTGCGCTCTGGATTTGCGCGTACTGTCCCAAAGTGGCTCCAAAATTTTCAGGCCAGGAGTTGCGATCCCGGGACGCAACTGAATTTTATGGTACCAGGTGCGCTTGGCAATCTCCGCCAAAATTTCACTGTCTGTCCATGTTCCTCCCACTCATGTCCCTCCTTCAGAAGAATCGGTGTCTAGGCAAAATGCGATCATGCTACATTACGATATGAACGCCGCAGATGTCGGGAAACGGGTGTAATCCCCCATTCTCAGGCGCATGGCGGCGGATTTAGGCGTCCGGTACAAGCAGTGGCCGTTTCCGGCACGATCCGAAAAGCATACGGTGGAGGAAAAGGAACGTACAGGAGGGTGCGCCAATGACCTTGCCTATCATTTTCATGCACAGGGACGATGAGGATTATTTAGCCTACAGTTTGCGGCAAGCCAAGATGAGCAATCCCCGCTCTCCCGTTTACTTGCTCGGCAGGGAGGCTAACCGGAAATACGCCTCGTCCGGCGCCATGCATGTCATGATGGATTCGTATATGCAGACAGCGCAGATGTTCGCCAAGGTGTATCAGCACATGCATGTCATGAGCTACGAATATAATTTGTTCTGCTTTCAGCGCTGGTTTATTCTCCGCGACTTCATGCGCAAAAACCGGATACAAGGCTGCTTTTACCTCGATTCGGACGTGATGCTCTACACCCAGGTCAACAAGCCGGAATACCGGGCGTTTTCCATGGAGTTTGCGTGGACAAGTTTCGTAGGCTTGGATACGCTGGATCGTTTCTGCAATTTGACGATGCAATACTTTGTGAATCCGCAGATGTTCCGGCTGCTCGTGCAAAAAACGATCGAGCTTGACCAGGTGATCGAAGGGGTTCCGCTGGTGTCGGACATGGTGCTGTGCCTGCTTTATTTCCGTTCTTACTCCGGCCAGGCGCATACGCATGGAACGTTCGGCGACAGCTTCTTCGACGAAAATATTAACCGCCCGCGGTGGGCAGAGAGTCTTTCGGGCAAGAAAAAAGTGTACGCCATCGACGGACAGCTCTACTGCAAGGATCAGGCCAGCGGTGCCCTCAAGCGGCTAAATTCGTTGCATTTCCAGGGGCTTACGGCCAAAAGCTACATGAAAGACTTCTGGCTCCCCCATATCCCCAGGCAACCCGGCGTTCATTATTACGACTATGCATCGTCCCAATGGACCATACAGAACTGAAGCTCATGCCCCGGCGAATCGCGTCGGGGTATTTGTCTACTAGGCTAGTGATTGCCGGTTTTCCAAAAAGGCGGGAGAATCGACCATTTTCGCGTACCAAACAGTCACCCTCTACCAACTTTTCATATGATGATTCATGCATGAAGTTTAACGGACAGAGGTGGCCTGGATGAAACTGGTGTTGCTATCGGGCGGTTCGGGCAAAAGACTGTGGCCGCTCTCCAACGATGTTCGCTCCAAGCAGTTTTTGAAGCTGATTCGCAATGGGGAAAGCGAACCGGAATCCATGGTTCAGCGGGTATGGAGGCAGCTTGCTGCCAATCAGTTTGAGGACATGGCTTATATCTCAACGAGTCAATCGCAGGTAGATCTCATATACAGCCAGCTGGGACCGGATGTGCCGCTGATTCTGGAGCCGCAAAAAAGGGATACGTTTCCCGCCATCGCGCTGATCGCCAGTTATTTGCACAGCGTCAAACAACTGGGGCCAGACGAGGTCGTGACTGTGATGCCTGTCGACTCTTTTGTGGAGGATCACTTTTTTCAAAAGTTGAAAGGACTGGAAACGGTCATACAGCAGTCAGGGGCCGACCTCGCCTTGATGGGAGTCAAGCCGACGTACCCTTCCACCAAGTATGGATACGTCATTCTGGTGCAAGCCGACAACGAGTCTGGCAGCTTTTTGCAGGTCGCGCGCTTTACAGAAAAGCCTTCTGTGGAAACAGCTTCCCAGTTGATTGCGCAAGGCGCCCTGTGGAATTGCGGCGTATTTGCGTTTCGCCTGGGCTATATGCTGCAAGAGCTGCAAAAGAAACAACTGCCGACGGACTACGATCAGCTGGTTGCGCGCTATACGGCATTGCCGAAAATCAGTTTTGATTACGAGGTTGTCGAAAAAGCCAAGCATGTCGTCGTTGTGCCGTACGCAGGCGATTGGAAGGACCTTGGCACATGGAACACGCTGACCGAGGAAATGAGCGACAGCTCAGTGGGGCGTGTGCATCTGGAGGAAAGCACGAATACGCACGTCATTAATGAACTGGATTTGCCGATCGTCGCAATTGGCGTATCCGACCTCGTCGTCGCCGCCAGCCCGGATGGCATCCTGGTCGCAGCGAAGGACAAAAGCCACAAGGTCAAGGATATTGCAAGCGATTGGTCGCAGCGGCCGATGTTCGAGGAGCGGCGCTGGGGCTGGTACCACGTCTTGCAGTTTCAGAAAATGAATGAAAAGGTCGAGGTGTTGACCAAGCAGCTCCACCTCCATGCCGGAAAAAATTTGAGCTATCAATACCACCACTTTCGCAGCGAGGTGTGGATGATAGTGGAGGGAGAAGGGGAGTTTGTCCTGAATGATCGCTTGATGATCGTCAAGCCTGGCGATGTGGTGGAAATTCCTGTCGGAGCCAAGCATGCGATCAAAGCGATCAGCGACCTCGACATTATCGAGGTGCAGATGGGCAGCAAGCTGGTCGAAGAGGACATCGTCCGGCTGGGCATGGACTGGAATGACATCGTGGAAATGGTCAGTGAATGATGATGCGACCAGACGCTGCCTTTTGGCAAGGAAAAAGAGTGTTCCTGACAGGACATACGGGCTTCAAAGGCTCGTGGATGTGCCTGTTGCTGCATCGTTTGGGGGCGCAGGTGACCGGATATGCGCTGGCTCCGCCGACCCATCCCAGCCTGTTTGAGCTGTGCCGCATCGATTCCTTGATCGACTCCGTGTCAGGCGACATTCGCGACAGTCAGCAGCTGCAAACGGCGCTTTTGCAAGCAAAACCGGATATCGTCATCCATATGGCGGCACAGCCTCTGGTTGGCCTGTCCTATCAGGAACCTGTCGCCACTTATGAGACGAACGTCATGGGAACGGTTTATTTGCTGGAAGCCGTTCGCCTGGCGAGAAATGCAGGTATTCCCATCCGCGCGCTGGTCAATGTCACGACAGACAAATGCTACGAAAACAAGGAGTGGCCCTGGGGGTATCGGGAGGTGGACACGCTGGGCGGGCACGATCCGTACTCCAATAGCAAGGCGTGCGCAGAAATGGTGACCGCCTGTTACCGCGCCGCTTTTTTTCAGCAGGACGGGCAGGCCCAAGACTTGCCTCCGATCGGACTTGCAACAGCACGCGCAGGCAACGTCATCGGTGGCGGCGATTTCACAGGCGGGCGGTTGATTCCTGATCTGCTGCGGAGTTTGCTCGACGACCAGCCGATGCAGCTTCGCCATCCGCAAGCGGTTCGCCCTTGGCAGCACGTTTTGGAGTCGCTGCACGGGTATTTGCTGCTGGCGCAAAAGTTGTATGGGGATAGTCCACGCTACTCGTGTAGCTGGAATTTCGGGCCGGATGCCAACGACGCCAAAAGCGTGGAATGGCTGGCTGCGTGTCTGTGCCAAAAATGGGGGAAGCAGGCGACTTACGAGGTTGACGAGCGAGCTTCTTTTCACGAGACGACGTACCTCAGACTCGACAGCTCGCAAGCGCGGGAAAAGCTGGGCTGGCGTCCGCACTGGACGATCGAGCAGGCATTGGATCGCATCGTGGAGTGGACAAGAGCCTACCAGCAACAAGCCGACATGCGGCAAGTCTGTTTTGCGCACATCGATCAATACGGAAAGGAGGGGGCTTCATGAAAGTCGTTATCTTGGCTGGCGGATACGGAACGCGGATCGGAGAAGAATCGCAGCTTAGGCCGAAGCCCCTGATTGAGATCGGGGAAAAGCCGATCATTTGCCATATCATGTCCATCTACTCCAAGTACGGGTACAACGATTTCATTATTTGCCTCGGCTACAAAGGCTACATGATCAAGGAATATTTCGCCCACTACTTTTTGCACCAGTCGGATGTCACGTTTGACTTTCGCCGCGGGAACGAGATGATTTTGCACAATCGCTGCCAGGACCCGTGGAAGGTGACGCTGATCGATACGGGCAAGGATACGATGACAGGCGGCAGGATCAAGCGAATCCAGCCATTCGTCGGCGAGGAGCCGTTCATGCTTACGTATGGAGACGGGGTGGGAAATATCGATATTGCCGCTCTCGTTGCGTTCCATCAGTCACACGGCAAGCTGGCGACGATTACGGCCGTGCAGCCGCCAGGAAGGTTTGGCGCGCTCGATCTGGAAGCAGACGGTCAGGTGAAAGGCTTCCAGGAAAAGCCGAGCGGCGATGGCGGCTGGATCAATGCCGGATTTTTCGTGTTGCAGCCAGAGGTGTTTTCCTATCTGGGCGATGATGCGACTGTTTTTGAGCAAGCGCCGCTGGAACGACTGGCGCAAAGCGGCAAGCTCGCAGCCTATCGGCACAGCGGGTTCTGGCAGCCGATGGACACGATGCGCGACAAAAATTACCTGGAGTCGCTGTGGAAAAGCGGAAAGGCGGAGTGGAGGTAGCAGAGCATGAACATTTTGCTTACGGGAGCGACCGGATTTCTCGGCAGCCATCTGGCGCGGGCATTGGTGCAAGCTTCGCATCGGCTGGTCATCGTCAAACGCAGCTCGTCCGATTGCGCAAGGCTTGCGGACATCGCCAGCGAGATGATCGCGTACGATGCAGATGAGGAAGCGAGCGTGTACCGGCTCTTTGCCGAGCAAGGGCCTTTTGATGCCGTCATTCATGCCGCAACCGCTTACGGCCGGAGAGGGGAGTCAGACGTGGGACTGCTGGAAGCCAACGTCTTGTTCCCGCTTCGGCTCCTCCAGCTTTGTTGTGAGCAGGGCACCAGGCTGTTTGTGAATACGGATACGTTTTCCCGCGATTCCCTTGCACAAGGAGCGCCGCATTTGGCAGGCTATCACCTGACGAAAAAGCAGTTTGCGGAATGGGGGGCGTACATAGCCAAAAAGTACGGGCTGACGTTTGCCAACATGCGGCTGGAGCACGTATACGGGCCGTTCGACCAGTCTGACAAATTCATCCCGTACGTAATCAGCCAGTGTCTTCGGGATGGGGCACAGCTCGCGCTCACTTCCGGGGAGCAGAAGCGCGACTTTGTATATGTAGAGGATGTCGTGGCAGCGTACTTGCTTTTGCTGCGGGAAAAGTCGTCCTTGCCAGCCGAATACGCCGAGTTTCAGGTGGGAACGGGCAAAGCGACGGCGGTACGTGAATTGGTCGAAAAAATTCATTCGCTGACTCGCTCGACGGCGGTGCTGCAATTCGGAGCATTCGCCCAGCGAGAGGGGGAGCTGATGTGCTCGCAAGCCGATACGGGCAAACTCGGCGCACTCGGCTGGCAAGCGCGCGTTTCCCTGGAGCAAGGATTGAAGCTGATCTTGCAAAAGGAAGCCGCGGATTAACAAAAAAACAGCGAACGAACAACAAAACAGCCCGGCTGCGTTCCCTTCGTTCGGGACGGCGCAGCCGGGCATTTTTTTGTTGCGGATGACGAGGCTGGCGTGGATTACAGCAGAGCCGTTTTGTTCGTGCAAAACAAATCGCCGTGAAACGGCCTGATGGCCTCCAACAGTTGGGGATAGGAGTGGATCGGGAGCAGCCCGCCTTCCCGTTTAATCAAGTAGATTTTTTTGTACAGCGCGAACAGCCGCAGGAACAGCTCGTTGGGGTCCTTGCCGAAATAGCCGCGCAGGTTGTCGGGATTAAATTCGATCACCAGATCGGGATCGAAGGCTTTGAATGTTTCCTGCCCGCCTTGCAGCACCTGAATCTCCGAGCCTTCCACGTCGAGCTTGATCAAGTCGATCCGGGACAGGTTATGAGCAGCGACCCAGTCGTCCAGACGCGTGCACGAAATCGTGTTGGTAGCAGCAGAAGTCGCTTCGCTGGCGATGAACGACCAGCCGCCGCCGCGATCGACCTCGCAAAACTCGATGATGCCGTTGCGGTCGAATACGCCGAGCGGAACAGGCTCTACATTGCCGATCCCATTATCCTGCAAAGTCTGATGCAAAAAGGCGAGGTTGACGGAAGATGGCTCAAACGCGTACACCTTGCCCTGCGGTGCGAGATGACTGAGCGCAAGCGAAATCGTTCCGAGGTTCGCCCCGATGTCGAGACAGATGGAATCTGGCTTCACGACCCGCTTCAGCACGTTAAGCACGTACTCCTCGTAGAGGCCGTTTGCCATTTCGATGTAGTACAGGACGCTCTGGTCTGAACTGCTGCCGTGGACCAAAAACGATTTTTCGTCAAAAGGCAGACGGAAGGTGACCGTCTTTTTCGGATCGTGGGCAATCGGCGGATGAATGCGGATGATGTCGTCCTTCACTTCGAAGTGCAGATCGGGCCGCAGGGTAGCCACGTACTGTTTCAGCTCGGCGATGGTCGGATAGTCTTTTAACAGCGGATTGGAGCCGATGAAGCAGCGGGCGTCGTCAATCAGGATGACGTGATTCGGCACGGGATGGGACAAGATGGCGGCCAGTTCGGCCAAAATCGGCGTATCGAGATTGCCTTTTGCAGACTCGGTTGACAGCGGGATGTAGTGTCCGTCCAGCCAGAACAGGCAAGGTTCGTCAATCGATGCGAGCAGTTGGGGAAGCACTGTGCCGCTGTCGCCGTGCAAGATGGATACATGGGCGTCGGCGGCGAAATGCGTTTTGGCTGCCGTGTACAGTGCAAGGTCAAGCTCGATCGAATAAATTCGTTGAAAAACAGCCTTCTGGGCATCCACCATGTAACCGCGATACGTGCCGGTTTCAATCAGCGTGTTGATTTGGTGCTTTTTTCCGTATTGGGCGACAGCTGTCGTTTTCACCTCGTAAGGCGGCGATTCCAGCAGCCAAAAATCCCACGCTTCCTGAGCGGTGAGCGGAAACGGAATGCGCAACTCCTGTTGCCAAACCCGCCTGATTTCGTCCATGCGTGACATGAGCATGCTCCTTTCCTCTTTCGGTTATTTTCCTGCGACCTGATGCAGAACCGCGAGCGTTTCCCTGGCGCATTTGGACCAGGAAAACTGTGCCGCTTGCCGCAATCCTTTGGCGATGAGGTCCGAGCGCACAGACTGGTTTTGCACCTCGACCATTTTGCGGGCGATGTCTTCCGGAGAAATCGGATCGAAAGTAAGCGCAGCATCTCCGACGATTTCCGGGATGCTGCCGTTGTTGGAGCAAATGATCGGCAGCTCGGTTCGCATCGCTTCCACCAGCGGAATCCCGAAGCCTTCGAACAGGGACGGGAAGCAGAGAAAGTTGGCGTTGCGAAACAAATACGGCATCTCTTCCTGCGGAATGTAGTCCAGCCACGTAATTTGATCGGACAACTGGTGCTCACGGATCGTCGCCAGAACCTGGTTGTGTGCTTCCTGGGGGGCTCCGGTGAACACCATATGAATTTTCAACTGGTGTGCATCGCGCAAATAAGCGAGCGCCTGCAAGAGCGAAACGTGATTTTTGTGCCACCACGTATTCGCAGGATAATAGCCGTAATGAGCGGGCAGCCGATACTTTTGCCGCACCCGCTGATTGACGGATTCGTTGTACGGGAGCGTAAATTCATGGGCAGAATCGAGATGGATCGCATGTACGCGATGCTTCGGAATCCCGAACTTGGTAATGATGCTCTCCCGGGAATACTCGGACAACGTCAAGACGGCGTTTGTCTTCAGCGCGGACGATTGGTAGGTCGCCTTGCGCCATTGCAGCGAGTTCTCATCAAAAAACTGCGGGTAAAATTCATGCTGAATGTCCGGGATGTTGATCACGCTCGGGATGGGGGCATCGATCGGATTCAGCACCAGGAGCGGGCAGAACCACAGATCGAGCGCAAGCGCGCGAATCCAGGCGTGGAACTGCTTGTGCGCGTCTATGTGCTCGTGCATCATCACTTTTTGGATTTTCGGATGGTTGGGAAAGGTGTGGTAATTCGTCTTGGTCAAAAACAGGAACCATTGGTCGTTGTCCTTGTTTTGAATCGAGTACGCCAGCAAATTCCGCACGTACTGTTCCATGCCGCCGATTTTTCCAGGGATACAGGCGAGCAGATTTACACCGATTTTCACGGAGCCTTCACCTCGTCATCGCGTCTGTGCTGGCGATACCAGTCAATCGTTTGCTGCAAGCCTGCGAGAAGCGGAGTGGTTGCCGTAAAGCCAAAAGCGTCCCTCGCTTTGTCTGTTGCCAGCTTGCGGCGCGGCTGTCCGTCAGGCTTGCTGGCGTCCCAGACAATCCGTCCTTCGTACCCGCACAGCTTTTGAATCGTACTGGCCAGCTCGGCAATGGTCATTTCTTCACCGGAGCCGATATTGACCGGATCGGAGGAATCGTATTTCTCGGTCGCCAGCACAATGGCGCGGGCAGCGTCCTGTACATAAATAAATTCGCGGGTGACGTTCCCGGTGCCCCAGAGAACGATCTCGTCCTGTTTGGCGGCTTTGGCCTCCAGGCATTTGCGGATGATCGCCGGGATGACGTGGGAAGATTCGAGATCGAAGTTGTCGTGAGGGCCGTACAGGTTGACGGGCAGCAAGAAAATCGAATTGAAGCCGTACTGCTCACGATACGCCTGAGACTGCACCAGCATCATTTTTTTCGCCAAACCGTACGGAGCGTTCGTCTCTTCCGGGTAGCCGTTCCACAGGTCTTCTTCCAGAAAAGGGACGGGTGCGAACTTGGGATAAGAGCAAATCGTTCCGATGGCGACAAACTTTTTCACGCCAAACAGTCTCGCTTGCTCGATCAACTGCGTGCCCATGATCAGGTTGTCGTAAAAAAATTTGCCGGGATTTTTCTGATTGGCGCCGATGCCCCCTACGACGGCGGCGAGGTGGATAATGATGTCCGGTGCGTAAGTATGCAGCATCAAGACGATGTCGTTTTCTTTGCGCAGATCAAAGTCGCGGCTTCTCGGGACGAACACATGCTGGCATTGCTGGGCTTGCAGCTGGCTGAGCACATGCTTTCCCAGGAAACCTGCTCCGCCGGTAACGACGATTCGTTTGTCCGACAGATTCATGAAAGCAACACCTTCCTTTACGCGAATGTGGTCACAGCGAAGGGACTGGCTGCCTGTTTTTCAACAACCAGTTGGCGACATCCCGAGGATTTTTTTTGTATTCCAAGTAAAACTGGTATTCCTGGGCAGAGAGCGGCATCGCATTTTGCACTTGGAAGCTGACCGTGCCGATGCTTGCCGCCATTTCTGTTTCCGGCAAAATTTGCTGCCTGCTGCACACCAGCTCGACGACGGCATTCGGCGTAGTAACTGGGAATACGATGCTCGTTTCAAAGTGACCGGCCGGAATGACGTGATGAGCGGTCGGCACTTGATCGACCATGACGTGGACGTGAACAGGCTGGTTGAATAACGTATTGATGCCTTTGATGACCAGAGCATGCATCGGCTGGGCCGGATCGACGTACAGATGCATCCGGTAGCGCGGCGGGACCCAGAAGGAAGCATGGCGATTGCTGTCCACGAGCAGGGGAGTATTTCCGAAGACCCGATGACTTTTGAACAGATCGAGATACCAGAACACGCCTTTGTTCGGATAGTGCGTGAGAAAATGATACAGCCAGTGATTGGCGACGGTGCCGAAGTGCCGGACGCTGGCCAGCAATATTTCCGGCAGTCCGAGATCGACCTCCAGCGCGACGGACTTGCAGGCTGCATGCAGGCGGGAGGCAGCGAGAAAATCGTGAATGTAGCCGACCTGGTGCGTTTTGGACAGGCGCATCCACAAGTCGTAGTCCATGCAATAGTGCAAGTTTTCGTCCACACCGCCGACAGCTTGAAAGACTTCTTTGCGGATGAAGGCAGTCGGTTGGCAAATGATGCAAAACAGAAACAGGGCCTGGCGGGAAAACGGCTTTGTCGGGTAGACGCTGGTAATCTTGTCCTCGGCGTTGATGTGCAGGGCGTTCCCGTACACCATCGACCATTGCGGGTTGGTTTGCAGCGCATAGATGGCTTTGCCGACAGCGCCATTCAAATACTTGTCATCCGAGTTCAGCCAGCCGATGATCTGGCCTTTTGCCAGTGCCAAGCCTTTGTTGATGGCGTGCGACTGGCCCCGGTCAGGCTCGGAAACGAAGCGGAAGCGCTGTTTTTCATGGGCGTATTCCTGCAAAATCTCCAAAGTCCCGTCTGTGGAACCGCCGTCGACGACGATGTGTTCGATGTTCGGATAGTCCTGGCTGCGCACACTCTCGATCGTTTGCCTGATAAAGGCGGCCTGATTGAAGGAAGGCGTAATGATACTGACTAGCGGCAAGTTCTGCGATCCCATCAACTGCCCTCCTTTTCCCCGGCTTGTGCTTGCAAAGTGTCTCGCCAATATTGAAGTAAGTCGTGCATCGTCTGGTGAAAAGGAATTTCCGGCTGCCAGCCCGTTTGCGTGCAAAAAGCGCTGGCGTCGCCGAGCAGTACCGCTACGTCGGAGGGGCGCAGCCGCTTGGGATCGACGAGAATCTGCACAGGCGCGGAAGTGAAGGACAGGAGGGTATGCAATACTTCTTCGATCGTTCGCGTGTTCCCCGAAGAGATGTTGTAGACGCTCCCGGGCACTCCCCGCTCCAGCGCGAGCCAATACGCTTTGACGACATCGCGCACATCTGTAAAGTCACGTCGCGCTTGCAAGTTTCCGACATGGACGTGCGGAGGCTGCAAGCCAAGCTCGATTTGGGCAATTTGTTTGGCGAAATTGGAGGTGGCAAAGCGCTCTCCCCGCCGCGGCCCTGTATGGTTAAAAGTACGCGTGCGAACAATGGAAAGTCCGTAGCTTTGATAATACTGGTAGCCGAGAAAATCTTGGGCGATTTTGCTCACGGCATAAGGACTCTGCGGCCGCAGCGGGTTTGTCTCCCGCACTGGCAGTTCGTCAGGGTAGACGAGGCCGTATTCCTCGCTGGAGCATGCCACCTGTATTTTGCACGGAATATCAGCTGCCCGGACCGCTTCGAAAATGTGCAGCTGGCTGACGATATTGTTCATCATCGTGTCGGCGGGCGAAGTCCACGAAGCGGGGACAAAGCTTTGGGCAGCGAGATGGTAAATATGTGCCGGCTTGATTCGAGCAATCATTTGGGCGACGGCTGCGGGGTCTTGTAGTTCGCATTCCACGAGATGAAGCTGATCCGCGATGTGGGCGATATGGTCCATTCGGCTGAGAGCCCGGTAAGTTCCATAGATTTCGACATCGCCGCGCGAGAGCAGATATTCTGCCAAATGGCTGCCGGCAAACCCGGTAATGCCTGTAATCAAAACTTTCAAGAGGCTTCCCCCCTTGCTCGTGATGTTTTTTTGCAGCAGCAGGCAAAACCGTTTCCAAAAAAAGAAAGCAGTTGCTTTATATATAGTAAGAACATGCGGATACTGGCACGGCGAATGTCTTTTTATGTACAGGGAAAGTGCGGCACGCCTTTTTCTCGCCAAGGGGGAGCAGATGACTACGCCTTTCGCGCACACGGCAAATACGATGGAGAAAAGAGAACGAAAGAAGGAGGGGCGATGAACCGAATGGACTCCATCAATCTCTATGAAAAGCGTGTTTTCTCGCAAAATGGTGAAGATGGCATGATCGAGGAGTTGTTTGCGCGGATCGGGACAACGAATCGATTTTTTGTTGAATTTGGAGTCGAGGGAGGCGTGGAGTGCCTGTCTCGAAACCTGGCGTACGCGCACCAATGGTCGGGAGTGTTGATCGAGGGACACCCGCTCAAATACATCTATTTGCAGCAGACCTATGCCGCGCTCCCTCAGGTTGCCACCCATCAGGCGTTCATTACCAGAGAAAATATCGCCTCGTTGTTTGCCCAATTTCGCGTTCCGGCACAGTTTGATTTGCTCTCGATCGATCTGGACGGGATCGACTATTGGGTCTGGCAAGCGCTGGCTGCCTACAAGCCGCGAGTGGTGATCATCGAATACAACGCTTCTTTTCCGCCGCCGCAAAAGATGGTCGTAGCGTACGATCCTTCCTTTACATGGAACGGAACAACCTATTTCGGAGCGAGCCTGACATCGCTTGCCGAACTTGGGAAAAAGCTCGGCTATGCGCTGATCGGCACCGATTCATGTGGAGTCAACGCCTTCTTTGTCCGCCGGGAGCTGTTGGGTCTGGCACGCTTTGCGGAGCGAACTCCACAAGAGGCGTACCATCCGCCAAGCTACGGCCCTGATGGCGGGGGCCACCCGCGTGGAAATGGCCCCTACCTGGAAATCTAGGCGGGCAACAGCTGCTGCAAATAGTCGAGCACCGCTTTTTTCATGTTGGCAAGGGCAGTCAAGGCTGCACTTTCTGAGACGTCCTTGACCCCAAAATACAGCTTCATCTTCGGTTCCGTACCGGATGGACGGATGCAAAACCAGGCATGGTCGCCCATGATGAACTTCAAGACATCGCTTGCTGGCAGCGCCAAAGGCTGTGACTCGTTTGTCGCTTGCAGCCGACGTTCGCCAGTCAAGTAATCCTCGATGGAGGTCACCGCATCGCCCGCGACAGTTGTCAGCGGCCTGTCGCGCAAGGCAGCGAGGATCGCTGTCATGGTTTGCATGCCGTCTTTTCCCGGATACGTAATCGAGATCAGCTCTTCCCGGAAAGTGCCGTGCTTGGTGTACAGCTCCTGCAAACGCTGGTGGAGGCTTGAGCCTTGCGACAGCTGGAACGCGCAGGCGTCCGCCAGCAAAAAAGCGGCCTGGACGGCGTCTTTGTCCCGGACGAAATCACCGCGCAAATACCCGCAGCTTTCTTCCAGTCCAAACAAAAAGTGATGCGCTCCGCTTTGCGCAAATTCCTCGATTTTTTCCCCGATGTACTTGAATCCGGTCAAGGTGTCGATTGTAGCCACACCGTAGTCAGCGGCGATCGCGCGAACCATTTCCGAGGTGACGATCGTTTTCACGACGGCAGCGTGGGCCGGGAGCGTTCCGGCAAGCTTTTCTTGCGTCAAAATATAGTCCAAAAGCAAGACGCCCGCCTGATTTCCGTTCAAGATGACATGCTGGTTAGGGCCCGTCCTGATGGCTACCCCGAGCCTGTCTCCATCCGGGTCTGTACAGATGATCAAGTCGGCGCCTTTTTTGCGAGCGTGCTTCAAGGCAAATCGAAAGCTTTCCGGCTCTTCCGGATTGGGGGTGGAGACGGTAGAAAACAAAGGATCTGGTTCCGCCTGCTCCTGAACGACCTTTACCTGCTCAAAGCCTAGCGATTGCAGTCCTTGCGCAATCGGTACAAGCGTCGTGCCGTGCAGCGGAGAAAAGACGATGCGCGGCTGGTGGGCAGCGACGATGGCGGAAGCGGCAGGGGAGCGAAGCTGTTTTTGGCAGGCCATATAAGCGGTAAATACTTCGTCGCCCAACATTCGCAACAGACCGCTGTCCAACAGCTCATTCACTTCACGCGTTCCGATTTGCAGCTCATCCCCGGCTTGTTCCATCTGGGCAAAAATCCGGTCGGCGGCTTGCGGCGGAATTTGTCCTCCGTCTGACCCGTATATTTTGAAGCCGTTGTACTCCGGCGGGTTGTGGCTCGCCGTGATGACGACGCCTGCGGCAGCTCCCAGATGCCGAACGGCAAAAGACAAGAGCGGCGTCGGACACAAATTCTCGAACAAACATGCGGAAACGCCGTAATAACCGAGAACTTTTGCCGTTTCCAGTGCAAAGGTGTACGAATCGTTGCGCGAGTCGTAGGCGATGACGACCGCAAGCTGGGCCGCATCCGAATGTTGCTCCAGCAAATGCAGGGCCAGCCCTGCGGCAACTTTGCGAATCGTATAAAGGTTAATCCGGTTGATCCCCGGCTCCATGACCCCGCGCATGCCACCTGTACCGAAGGCAATCGGCTTGTAAAAGCAGTCTTCCAGTTTTTGCTCGTCGCCTTCCAGTTGCTCCAGGTGGCGCTGAAGCTGCGGGTCCAGGTCTGTGTATTGCTTCCAGCGCGTATAATGCTTGTGCCAATCCATCTGCATGCCAAACCTCACTTCCCGTCAAAAAAGTCTTGCCTCTTTCTTAGCGTATTAAGGAAAAGGGCGGGAAGTGAGGGAGGAGCAAAAGATCATTCGCAAGAGACAGGGCGGAGGCACATGCGAAAAACGAAGTTGCTTCAAGCGTCCAGCCCTGTTTTTGAACGAATGCGCGCAGGGTGGCATATGCTTTTAACGATTGGGATTGGATCAGGCCAGGGGAGAGGTGACGCATGAAAACAGCTTTCCTTACAGGAATAACCGGGCAGGACGGTGCGTATTTGGCGAAGTTTTTGCTGGACAAAGGCTATCGCGTGGCAGGACTTGTGCCGCGCCGCAGCACTGTGGATCGCTGGCGGCTGGAGTATTTGGGCATTGCCGATGAAATCGAGTACAAGGACGGCGATATTTTGGATTTGTCGTCTTTGACCAGGGCGCTCAAAAGCGTGAAGCCGGATGAGCTGTATCATTTGGCGGCGCAAAGCTTTGTCGGCTCATCGTGGGAGCAGCCCGTCTTGACGGCGCAATCGACCGGGATGGGTGTTTTGCATGTGCTGGAGGCCATTCGCGAGACGAATCCCGCGATCAAAATGTATCAAGCTTCCTCAAGCGAGCTGTACGGATTGATCCAGGAGCCGCAGCAATCGGAGCAAACCCCGTTTTATCCGCGCAGTCCGTATGCGGTATCCAAGCTGTTCGGCTACTGGATGACGAAAAACTACCGGGAAAGCTTCCAGATGTACAGCTGCAACGGCATTTTGTTCAACCATGAATCGCCGTTGCGCGGGCTTGAATTTGTCACCCGAAAAGTAACCGACGCTGTGGCGAGAATTGCCGCGAACAAACAAAAAGAGCTGCGGCTCGGCAACATTGCGGCCAAACGGGACTGGGGCTTCGCAGGCGACTTCGTGGAGGCGATGTGGCTCATGCTCCAGCAGGAGAAGCCGGATGACTTTGTCATTGCGACCGGAAAAACGTCAACCGTCGAGGACATGTGCAAAATCGCCTTTGACTACGTCGGCTTGAATTATCAGGATTACTTGCTGATTGATCCGAAGCTGTACCGCCCCGCAGAAGTGGACGTCTTGCTGGGAAATCCGGAAAAGGCGAAGCGGGAGCTGGGCTGGACGCCGAAAACAAAGCTGGTCGAGCTGATTCATATGATGGTGGAAGCCGATATGCAGCGCGTGGCAAAAGAGTAGCGAAACAGCAGCGAGAAAATCATTAGTGACACCCTATTTCTGGAAGCGCAAAAGAAAAGGGGTGTTTTTTTGTTTGGGCAAAAACGAGTTAACCTATTAATGATTAAAAACAACCTATTAAGCCTTGTATAACAACCAGTTACCCTCTGCTGCTCCCCGCTTTTTCACTCGCTACAGCGATAAACTTGCAGAAAATTCGGTTTTAACCCTGCCTTGCCAGTGGTTGGCACGCAACTTGCTTTTGAGAAAAGTACAAACATTTCAACTATCGCGTCAAAAGGAGACTTTGCTATGAATGTAGTTGCTAACGTATACCGGGGAGAACAGGTGGAAAGCTCGCACCTTGGTCATATCGCCGTTGTGGATGCTTCCGGAACTTTGCTGTATGCATTCGGAGATCCACACCGAATGACCTATGCCCGTTCAAGCATGAAGCCGTTGCAGGCGATTCCGGTCGTGGAGACAGGCGCCGCTGATCATTACGGATTTGAGCCTGCCGATCTGTCGCTTTGCTGCGCCTCCCATAGCGGGGAGCCGCGCCATCGCACGCGCGCGCTCTCGATGCTGGAACGTGCGGGTCAACCGGAAGCGACCTTGCAATGCGGGACGCACGTGCCGCGTCACGAGGAGAGCTACAAAGAGCTGATCCGTCAGGGGAAACCGCTTACACCCGTATTTTCCAACTGCTCCGGTAAGCATTCGGGCATGATTGCAACCGCGACGTACATGGGAGAAGAGGTCGCCACCTATCACCTGCCAGAGCATCCGGTGCAGCAGCGGATTCTCGATGTCGTGGAAGACATTACAGGCTATCCAAAAGAGAAGATCAACCTGGGAACAGACGGTTGCGGAGTGCCTGTTCATCAACTGCCGCTCGCGAACTTCGCCTGGGCTTTTGCCAAGCTCGTTCGCCCGGAAGTGATCGCGAAGCCGGAGCGCCGCAAAGCGGTAGAGAGAATTACAGAAGCGATGACGGCTCATCCGGAAATGGTCGGGGGCGAAAATCGCTACTGCACCGATCTGATGAATGCTTTTGCCGGGCGCATCGTGGGCAAGGCGGGCGCTGAGTCTGTCTACTGTCTGGGTGACAGAAAAACAGGGCTGGGTATCGCAGTGAAGATCGAGGACGGCGGGCCACGCGCCATCAATCCGGTCGTAAACGAGGTGCTGCGCCAACTCGGGATCGGTACAGACGGCCCGCTGGAAGTGTTGGCACAATACACAAACCCGCCGATCACCAACATGAGCAATAGCGTCGTAGGCCGGATCGAAACGCCGTTTTTGCTGACGCAAACGAGCGTGTCACTGGGGGTATAAGCGGCAGCTACCTTTCGTTGCCGTTTATCTATAAAGATTTTTTCAAAAGAAGAAGGGGGTCACAAAAAAATGAAGTTGCACAAAGGATGGAAGCTGCTCAGCACTGCCGCCCTGGTCGCGGTTTTGGCCGTGACAGGATGTAGCCAGTCGGCTGCTCCGACGAAGCAAGGCGAGGGAACACCAGCCGGACAGCCAGCAGGCGACTCTGGTGGACAAGCAGATCCGGCAGCAAGACTGAAGCTCAACCTGAAGACCGAGCCACCGTCCCTCGATCCGCCAAAAGGCTTTGACAGCACGTCCAATGAGGTGCTCAATGCGACGATGGAAGGTTTGGCCCGTCTCGACAAAGACCACAAGCCGCAGCCTGCCATGGCGGAAAAATGGTCGGTGAGCGAGGATGGAAAAACGTACACCTTTACGCTGCGCGACAGCAAGTGGTCCAATGGCGATCCGGTAACGGCGCAAGACTTTGAATTTGCTTTCAAGCGCATCGTCGATCCGAACAACGCGTTCCCGTCCGCTTTCCTCGCCTACTACATCGAGGGAGCAGAGGAGTTCAACAAAGGAACCGGCACCGCAGACGGCGTGAAGGTAAAAGCGGTCGATGAAAAGACGCTGGAAGTACATCTCAAGGCGCCAGCAGGCTTTTTCCTGCACATCATCACGCAGCCTACGTTCTTCCCCGTGAATAAAAAAGTGGTGGAAAGCAATCCGAAGTGGGCAGAAAATGCGTCGAGCATCGTCACAAACGGTCCTTTCAAAATGGAAGACTGGGTGCATGACCAATCTGTCAAACTCGTGAAAAACGATGGCTACTGGGATCGCGACTCCGTCAAATTTGCCGGAATCGACTGGGTGATGGTCAACGACGAAAATACACAGTATCAAATGTACTCCACCGCACAACTGGACATGATCCAGACCGTACCGAACGACTTGAAGAAAAAGCTGATCGACTCCGGAGAGGCCAAAGTCGAATCCGAAGCGGCGATTTACTACTACCGGATGAACACGCAGATGCCTCCGTTTACGAACGCCAACATCCGCAAAGCGTTTGCGCTGGCGATCGACCGCCAAACGCTGATCGACAACGTGGTACAAGGCAAGCAGGCTCCTGCACTGGCGCACGTGCCATTCGGCTTCCCGGAACCGGAAGGCGGCGACTTCCGCGAGAAGGGCGGAGACTTCATCAAAGACAACGACATCGAGCAGGCAAAAGCTTTGCTGAAAAAAGGAATGGAAGAGGAAGGCTGGACAACCTTGCCGCCTGTAACCATGACGTACAACACAAGTGACGCCCACAAAGCGATCGCGCAAGTTTTGCAAGAGATGTACAAGAAAAACCTCGGGGTAGACGTGAAGCTGGAGAACAAGGAATGGAAAGTGTTCCTGGAAGAACAGCGCGGCCGCAAGCTGCAATTCTCCCGTTCCACCATCCCGGCTGACTACGGCGATCCGGTCAACTATCTGGAGCTGTTCGTCACCGATCACCCGGGCAACCGCATCAATTACAGCAACAAAGAGTACGACGCGCTGGTCGAAAAAATTCGCAACACCGCAAACGAAACCGAGCGCTTCAAGCTGATGCACGATGCAGAAAAAATCTTTATGGAAGACATGCCGCTGGTGCCGATCTACTTCAGCACCAAAGTGTTCATGGATCAGCCAAACATCAAGGGCATCATTCGCCATCCGGTCGGAACTCTCGACTACAAATGGGTAGAGATCGGGAAGAAATAGTAGAATAGACGAAGACAAGAGCGCAAGGGCAGCTTTGTGCTCTTGTCTTCACACTACATCTGGAGCGAGTGTCCATGCCGAAAAAAACAATTACGTTCATCGCGAGAATGGACGAATTTTTGCAATCCGTGGTCAGTCAATGCCACGAACTGGGGATATCTGAAGACATTCACGTGGAAGCGATCCGAGTGGACCAGCTTCCGTTTCGACCGATTACGCCGGGGGCGCTGGTGGTTTTGTCCACGAAAAGCATCGTCTCGCTTGTCGAGCCGTATTTGCCTGGCGATGCGAGCATTCTCGTTGCCAAGCGGATGCTGCCGTATCACAATTTGCGCGGCATGCTGGAGATTCCGAAAGGCGTCAAAGTGCTTTTGGTAAGCGATACCAAAGAAACCGCAGAGGAAAACGTGGATTTGCTGCGGGCGTCCAGCATGGATTTTGAGTTGTATCCGTACTATCCCGGAGCGGACTATCCGTCCGATATTGAAATTGCAGTTACGCCTGGCGAGCCTGAACATGTTCCGCCCGGCATTCGCAAAGTAGTCGACATCGGTTACCGCGTCATTGATTTATCGACCTGGATGGCGATCTACTCGCATTTTGGCAGTGGAAATTTCCAAAAGGTGACGGCGAGAGCGATGCAATCGTTGATTTACGTCACGAAAGAGCTGAACAACGAGATTCAGCACGCGCACCTTTTGAGCAAATACTTGGAAGCCATCGTCAACCGGATCGAGGATGCGATCATTGCGTTTGATGAGAAGGAATGGATTCGCTTCGTCAATCAAAAGGCAATCGAATCGTTGCATCTGGAGGGCAGGCAAGTGGTCGGAGAGCGTGCAGCCGACTGTCTTCCGCCGGACTTTTACGAGTTGATCCGGCAGTGTGAAGAGAATGAGGACGTTTTGGTAGATTGGGCGAACAAAACCTACTTTTTCCGCAAGATGCACATTGTCATGGAGGGCAGCTTTCTCGGAAGCTTGCTGTTGTTCCGCAAGGCGGCGGAGATCGAAAAGCTGGAGCACGACTACCGCATGCGCCTGTACAGCAAGGGGCTGGTTGCCAAATACCATTTTGATGATATCTACGGAGAAAGTCCTTCTGTGCAAAAAGTGATCCAGATTGCCAAGAAAATGGCCAGAAGCAATTCGACGGTGCTTTTGTTAGGCGAGACAGGAACAGGGAAGGAATTGCTCGCCCAGGCTATCCACAATGCCTCTCCGCGCAGGCGAGAGCCGTTTGTCGGCGTCAACTTCGCGGCTATCTCCGAATCGCTGTTGGAGAGCGAGCTTTTTGGTTACGAGGAAGGGGCGTTTACAGGGGCGCGAAAAGGCGGCCACATCGGCTGGTTCGAGCTTGCCCACAAAGGAACGATTTTTCTCGACGAGATTGGCGACGCCAGTGGCGCGATTCAAAATCGGCTGCTCCGGGTGTTGCAGGAGCGGCAAATCATGCGGGTGGGGGGCAACAAGGTCATTCCGACGGACATCCGCGTGGTCGCTGCCACCAATCAGGATTTGCAAAAGATGGTGACAGAAGGCTCTTTTCGCGCTGATCTGTACTATCGGCTGAACATCTTGCCGATTCACCTGCCGCCACTTCGCAAACGCCGGGAGGACATCCCGTGGCTCGCGCAGCAATTCGTGAAAAAATACTCGCTCGATTTGCGGCGTCCGCCTTTTACCTTGACCAGCGAGGCGATGAAGGCGCTGATGAACTACGATTGGCCGGGGAATATCCGCGAGCTGGAAAACGTCATCGAGTATTTGGCGCACGTCGCAGAGGAAGAGGCGTACGTGTATCAGTTGCCGTTTTGGAACGAGGCACCGGAAATGCCGCTTGTATCAGACGGGCAGGAAGAACGGTTTGAGTCGATCGCAAGCGAATACGTCAAGCGAGGCTTTTTGGAGGAGGTTTTCGCGATTTTGCAGGAGCTTGGAGCCGGGAGCGGCGGTCGCTACTCCTTGATGGAACAGCTTGGCGAGCGCGACGTGGCGATTTCGTCGCAGCAGTTGCGTTACCGTTTGAAACTGATGCAGCAAGATGAACTGATCCATGTGGGAAAAGGCAGACAAGGAAGTCATATTTCTGCGAAGGGAGAAGCGTTTCTGAGATTCCTTGCGCAGAGGAAAGCAGGTGGACACAGATGAGCGAATATTGGAAGAAGCAAGCTCTCCTGCAAAAAGAAGCGTTCGTGGACGAGCTGGTGGCGTTTCTTTCCATTAACAGTATCGAGGACATGACGACTGCGACGGAGGGCAAGCCGTTCGGACAAGGTGTCGCGGCCGCACTGGAAGCGATGCTTGAGCGCGGACAGCAGGACGGGTTTGCGACGAAAAACCTCGACGGCTACGCAGGAACGATCGAGTATGGCGACGGCGAAGAAGAGATCGGGGTGCTCGTCCACATCGACGTCGTGACGGTCGGAGAAGGCTGGACGACGCCTCCTTTTGAGCCGACGATTCGCGATGGGCGCATGTATGCCAGAGGAGCGCTCGACGACAAGGGACCGGCTCTTGCTGCCTACTATGCGCTCAGACTGGTGAGAGACTCCGGGCTTGCTCTCTCCAAAAAGGTGCGTTTGATCATCGGAACTGATGAAGAAAGCGGCTGGCTGTGCATGAAGCATTTTGCCGAGCATGACCGGGTGCCGCCTGTCGGCTTTTCGCCAGATTCGGCTTTTCCGATGATTCATGCGGAAAAAGGCCAGATCAACCCGACGCTGACGATCGCTCCGACACAGCGGAGTGCGGATGCGGACCGGGGCTGGACGTTGCTTTCCTTTGTTTCCGGCGATCAGGGCAACAGTGTGCCGGACAAGGCGGAAGCGGTTGTCGAGCTGGGCGCACAAGCGAAAGCGAAGTTCGACTTCGCGCAGCTCGCTGCCGAGTGGGATGCCTTTTTGCAGGCAATGGGAACGAGCGGGCGGATCGAGCAAGTCGATTCAGACAAGCTGGCATTCACCCTGGCGGGCAAGCCCGCACACGGAATGGCTCCACACGAGGGCGTGAATGCGGGAACGATGCTTGCCTGTTTTTTGCGGGAGCAATCGTTTGAAGGTTCCGCATCTTCGTTTCTTTCGCTCTTGTCAGATATTGTTCACGAAGATTATTACGGGCACGAGCTTCATCTGGCTTGCGAGGACGAAGTATCCGGCAAGCTGACTGTCAATGCGGGAATTTTGCGCTACAGCGAAACGGACGGGGGAAGCGTTCGGCTGAACATCCGCTATCCTGCGACGATTTCCTGTGAGGAGTACGTGGAAAAGCTGAGGGCGCGCGTGGCGGAGCTGGGCTGGACAATCGCCAGTCTGCGCACGTCGAAGTCGCATTACGTTCCGGCCGATCATCCTGTCATTCAGACGTTGTCCAAGGTGTACGAGGAGCATACGGGCGAGCCGACTGCCCTGCTGTCATCCGGCGGTGCGACCTACGCCAAAATCATGCCGTACGGAGTCGCTTACGGGCCGCTTTTTCCAGGCAAGGAATCGACGGCGCACCTGGTGGACGAATATGTGGAAATCGACGACCTGCTGCGGGCGATGGCGATTTACGCCCACGCCATCTACGAGCTGGCCAAATAAACGAGGAGGAACTTCATGTCAAACTACCTGGTGAAACGCGTTTTGATGATGATCGTCACGCTGTGGATCATCGTGACGCTGACTTTTTCCTTGATGCATGCCATTCCGGGAAATCCGTTCGCCTCCGAGTCGGATCAGCTGCCGGAGCAAATTTTGAACAACTTGCGGGCCAAGTACAACCTCGATCAACCGCTGCCCGTCCAGTACGTGCTCTACTTGAAAAATTTGTTGCTGCTCGACCTCGGCCCGTCCATCAAATCAGACTCGCGCGGCGTCAACGACATGATTTCCGACGGCTTCGGCGCGTCCGCCTGGCTGGGGGCGCAAGCGATTGCGATCGCTCTGGTGTTCGGGATCACGTTTGGTATCGTGGCAGCGCTCAACCGCAATAAATGGCTGGACTATGTCGCGATGGCGCTGGCCGTTCTCGGGGTAGCGATTCCGAGCTTCATTATGGCTCCGTTGCTGATCAACTTTTTTGCGATCAAGGTGTCGATTTTTCCGGTGGCGACGTGGGGTACATGGATGCACACAGTGCTGCCGTCACTCGCTCTCGCCTTCGGTCCGGTCGCCATCATCACGCGGTATATGCGGGCCAGCATGATTGAAGTGATGAATCAAAACTACATTCGCACGGCCGAGGCAAAAGGCATTCCGATGTTTTTGGTCGTGTTGCGCCACGGCATTCGCAACGCGATTTTGCCTGTCGTGACGTTTCTCGGTCCATTGATCGCCTCGCTGATCACGGGAACGTTTGTCGTCGAGAAAATTTTCGCGATTCCCGGCATCGGCAAATATTTCGTGGACGGTATTTTCAACCGTGATTATCCCGTTATTTTGGGTACGACGATTTTTTACAGCGCCATTTTGATCGTGACCATTTTCCTGATCGATATCGCGTATACGCTGATCGACCCGAGAATCAAGCTGACCAACAAGGAGAGATAGCCTGTGGCGATGGAACATAGAGTAGACCCGTTATTTCAGCCGCTGTCCAAAAAAGGGCAGGCCAACGTCATTTCCCGGCCGAGCCTGAGCAATGGGCAGCAAGTGATTCGCAAGTTGGCAAAAAACAAGCTGGCGATGCTCGGTTTGTTCATCATCACGGCACTGGTCGCGATGGCGATTATCGGACCGAACCTCGTGCCTTACAGTTACTCGGATCAGAGCTTGTTGACGAAAAATCAGGAAGTGTCGTCCGAGCACTGGTTTGGAACTGACGAGCTTGGCCGGGACATGTTTGCCAGAACGTGGTACGGCGCAAGAATCTCGTTGACCATCGGGGTGGTGGCGGCGCTCATCGATTTGGTGATCGGCGTAACCGTCGGCGGCATCGCTGGCTACATGGCAGGGCGCGGCAAGCGGGGGGATCGGATCGATACGATTATCATGCGCGTGATTGAAGTGCTGTACGGCTTGCCGTACTTGCTGGTCGTGATCTTGCTGATGGTCGTCATGGAGCCGGGCATATTGACGATTATTATTGCGCTGTCCGCTACGGGCTGGGTCGGCATGGCGCGGCTGGTGCGCGGACAAATTTTGCAGTTGAAAAACCAGGAGTTCATTTTGGCTGCGCAAGTGCTGGGAGCCAAATTCAACCGGATTTTGCTCAAACATCTGATCCCGAATACATTCGGCGTCATTATTGTCAATTTGACGTTTACGATTCCGTCCGCGATTTTTGCCGAGTCGTTCCTGAGCTTTCTCGGACTCGGCGTGCAAGCGCCTGTGGCGAGCTGGGGAACGATGACGAACGACGCTCTTGGCGTTATTTTGACCGGAGACTGGTGGCGGCTGTTTTTCCCGGCGCTCATGATCTCGCTGACGATGTTCGCTTTTAACGTATTTGGAGACGGTTTGCAGGATGCGCTTGACCCGCGCCTGCGCGACTGATGGGGGAGAGGGAGAAAATGACGAAAAATCAGCATTTGTTAGCAATCGACGAGCTGCGTGTCAACTTCAAGACCTACGGTGGCGAAGTGCAAGCGGTGCGCGGCGTCTCCTTTCACGTGGACAAGGGCGAGACGGTCGCGATCGTAGGGGAGAGCGGCTGCGGCAAAAGCGTCACCGCGCAGGCGATCATGGGGCTGATCCCCAACCCGCCTGGCAAAATCGTCGGGGGAAAGATCGTGTTTGACGGGCAGGACATCAGCGGGCTTTCCAAAAAGGAGCTGCTCGGCATTCGCGGAACGCAGATCGGGATGGTGTTCCAGGACCCGATGACCGCGCTCAACCCGACGATGAAGGTCGGAACGCAAATCGTAGAAGGATTTGTGCGCAGTCAAAAAGTGACGCGTGAAGAGGCGCGCCAGCGTGCCATCGAGATGCTCCGGCTGGTCGGCATACCAGACCCGGAAAAGCGGATCGATCAATACCCCCACCAGTTCAGCGGCGGGATGCGCCAGCGCGTCGTCATCGCGATTGCCCTTGCCTGCCAGCCGCGGCTCGTGATCGCCGATGAGCCGACGACAGCGCTGGATGTAACGATTCAGGCGCAAATTCTCGATTTGCTGAAGCGGCTGCAAGCAGAGCAGGAGCTGTCCGTCGTCATCATTACGCATGACCTCGGTGTCGTGGCGGAAATCGCCCATCGGATGGTCGTCATGTATGCAGGCATGGTTGTCGAGACAGGAACGGTCGAGGATGTGTTTGCCAACCCGCGCCATCCGTACACGTGGGGATTGATGCGCTCGCTGCCTCGTCTCGATGAGGGCGAGAAGCAGCGGCTCGTACCGATCGACGGCACGCCGCCGGACTTGTTCCAACCGCCAAAAGGCTGCCCGTTTGCGGCGCGTTGTGATTTTGCCATGGAAATATGCGATCAGCAAATGCCAGCCAAAAACGACTTCGGAGCGGGCCACGAGGCGGCTTGCTGGCTGCACGATCCAAGAGCGCCGCGCATCGATGAATTGGTTGCAGCAGGGAGGCAGGGAGTATGACAGAAGCGTTGGTTGATGTACGCGATTTGAAAAAGCATTTCTCCATGGGTCCCGGTTTTGATCTGAAAGCTGTGGATGGGGTGACTTTTACGATTCAAAAAGGCGAGACGCTCGGACTGGTAGGCGAGAGCGGCTGCGGCAAATCCACGCTGGGCCGCACGATTATCCGGCTGTATGAGAATACGGCTGGCGAGGTGCTGTTCAAAGGGAAGAACGTCCACCAGTTGCGCGGAAAAGAAGTGGGCCAGTTCAATCGGGATGTCCAGATGATTTTCCAGGACCCGCAGGCCAGCCTCAATCCGCGCATGACGGTAGAGGACATCATCGCGGAAGGCTTGGACATTCACGGACTCAGCAGAGGATCGCGCCGGGAGCGGGTCGCCGAGCTGTTGCAACTGGTCGGTCTGCATAAAGACCACGCCCAGCGGTTCCCGCACGAGTTCAGCGGAGGCCAGCGGCAGCGGATCGGCATCGCCCGCGCCCTCGCTGTCGAACCGCAATTCATCATTGCCGACGAGCCGATTTCCGCCCTGGACGTCTCGATTCAGGCGCAGGTCGTCAATCTGCTGGAAGATTTGCAGCACGATCGCGGTCTTACGTATTTGTTCATCGCCCACGACCTGTCCATGGTCAAACACATTTCCAATCGCATCGGCGTGATGTACTTGGGCAAAATGGTTGAGCTGGCTGCCAGCAATGATTTGTACGCCCGTCCGTTGCATCCGTATACGCAGGCACTGCTCTCGTCTGTGCCTGTTCCCGACCCGACTGTCAAGCGCGAGCGAATCGTGCTTCAGGGCGATTTGCCAAGCCCGGCGAACAAGCCAAGCGGCTGCGGCTTCCGGACGCGCTGCCCGCTCGCCACTGCGCGCTGCGCCGAAGAAGAGCCGAAGTGGCTGGAGGCAGAGCGAGGACACTGGGTCGCCTGTCATTTGCTAGAAGCATAGGTACGGAAACAAAAGACGCCTTTTTCCAGGCGTCTTTTTGCGTTAGATGGCGGTGGCGGCAGGTGATAGATAAAGGAGCGATGTTCGAGTCTGCCCGGTTCTGGCGCGATCCTTTGCCTAATCCCTTGGTCAATCCCTTGCAATCCGTGAATGTCCAAGCCTTCCTTCCGCGATGTCTCGTCATTTACAAGCAGTTGTGTTTTTACATATATTAGGAGTTGAGGTTTGGATGAGGTGTTTGCGAGAGTGTGGGGAAAGGTTGTTCGGAAAGGGCGTGCGACGGTGAAAAAGAGAACGATGACTGCCATTCTAGTATTACTGGCTGTTGGGCTTGGCTTGACACTCGCTTTTATAAAAAGGCAGGAAGCATCTTTGGCGGATTCTTCCGGTTATTCATTGTCAAAAGTGTACAACTCCACCAGCGAGTTGGTCGGTTTTTCCAATGTAATCCTCAAAGGAAAGATTTCCAAGGAACCGAGACAAGAGCAATTGGCCAAGCTCGTTTTTCATGTGTACGACGTCGAGGTAGAAAAGCTGTACGACAACCAGACCGAGCAAAATATCAAGGCTGGGGATACGGTTGAGGTTTACCGGATCATTGGATACGCCCCAGGGGATATCCACGAGATGGCCAGTCTCGTCGCCCCCGAGTATCAACAGCTGGAGCAAGGGGAGTACCTGCTCTTTTTGAATAGCAGTTATGAGGAAGAAGGCGACAAGCACATCTTGATTCCCAATTCACCCGAGCAGCTTTACAAAGCGAAGGAAGCAGAGGGCTTTCCTTGGCTGAAGCCGGCAGGCGAACGCTTTGACAGTATTTCGCCGCAAGAGCAGCTGCCGACGATCTATGAATCCGATGTATTCCTGGCCATCGGCAAATCGTTGCTTATAAATAGTAGAAACAAGTAAGCACCAGCGAAAACACAATCAATCCGGTCCCGGAGGCGAGAAAGAGGGAAGTCGCCACCTTGATGACGGATTGTTTTTTTTGCGCAAAAACGGGATCGTCTCCTTGCACGAGATCGCTCTCCATCATGCGCGGCTTGCGGAAAAAGAAGCCTTTGAGCTGCTTGAAGCCGCGCATGAAAACGGTGAAGAAGCCGGAACGGGTAACGACGGCAGCACAGCCGACCATCAGCAAAATCAGCCCGAGCAGAAAGCTCTGATTGATATAAGGCAGCAAGGCAAGCGTCTCGGAGGTCACCCCGAGTACGAGGCTACAGGTGATTGCTAGGACCAGGATGATGGCAAACCAATTGTTCACAGTAGAAGCACGTCCTTTTTCGAGTCAGTCTTTTGCCAGCCAAGCCGGCAGTAGGTGCAAATCGACATTTTCAGAGAAAATCCTGTTCATTTGACTTTACCGCAAATGTTGAAAAATTGCCAATGGTGTCGAAAGTGCAAATTTCAAGTAAATTCCTGTTGAACCATGTTTTGAAATTTAATATAATTCGCCTGAACGCAACAGGAATATTTTACTATTTTTGTTGTGAATTTCATACCTTTGCAAACTGTTGACAGGAGGGAGAGGTACCATTTTCATTGGGCAAATGACACAGCCGCAACCAACAAACCAAACCTAG
>NZ_DOTK01000003.1:0-44255 GCF_003521185.1 Brevibacillus sp. | reverse complement strand
CCATGCGTGGCGCACCAAAAAAACAGGCAAACATTTGTTTACCTGTTTTTTCTGTACGCTATTTGCTTATTTTTCGTGAACGCTGGGCAAAGTAAGAAGCTTTTGAGCGCGGCTCGCCAAAGATGAGCGCCCACTTCATCCCTTCCCGCGGATCGAGAGGAGCAGCAGACTGCGGCTTGACGCGCTGCGCCGCCGACATTTGTCTGGTCGCGCTCGATGTACGGATCGTAGAACCTGTCGAAGCGCGTACAGGCTCGGAAAATGCCCACTCCTGCTCCACTCCGACGCCTTCCATCGACTCCGCTCTCGATTCCAGCGGCTCGTATTTGGCCGTGGCCCGTACCGTTTTTCGCTCTTGCTGCGCATCTGGCGCAGGCTCGGCTGTCCAAGGTGTATCCACAGGTGTCAGGGGCTTGTTTGGCAATCCTTGCGACATCCGCTTTCCTTTGGCTTTTTCTTTTCCCAGCAGCTTGTAGCCGATGTAACCCAAAATAACGAACCAGAACTTTCCTAGCAGAGGCAGAATCCAGTCAATCAGGTCAAGGAAAAGATCAAAGAGATCTTCCATGGCAATCGCCCTTATTCTTTCTGATCAGGCGAAGCAGGGTCCTGTTTGTCACCTGAGTGCCCGAACGATTCGCGCATTTGTGTATCGGCTGCGATGTTCTGCAGGTTGTAGTAATCCATGACGCCCATTTTGCCGCTGGTCAACGCTTCTGCCAATGCAAGTGGAACTTGTGCTTCCGCCTCGACTACTTTTGCTTTCATTTCTTGTACGCGGGCGATCATTTCTTGTTCCTGGGCAACCGCCATCGCACGACGCTCCTCGGCTTTTGCCTGCGCAATGCGCTTGTCGGCTTCCGCTTGGTCCGTTTGCAGCTGTGCCCCGATGTTTTTACCGACATCTACGTCCGCGATATCAATGGAGAGAATTTCAAACGCTGTACCAGCGTCCAGACCTTTGTTCAAAACGGTTTTGGAGATGAGATCCGGGTTTTCCAATACGTCTTTGTGGCTGTTGGAAGAACCGATCGTGGAGACTATCCCTTCACCGACACGGGCGATGATCGTTTCTTCACCAGCACCACCGACCAGACGGTCAATATTGGCGCGAACGGTTACTTTCGCTTTCGTGCGCAGCTCGATACCGTCTTTTGCCATTGCTGCTACGACAGGAGTTTCAATCACTTTCGGGTTAACGCTCATTTGCACGGCTTCCAATACATCGCGCCCTGCCAAGTCAATCGCTGCGGCGCGTTCAAAGCCGAGCGGAATATCTGCACGTTGCGCTGCTACGAGGGCGTCGACAACGCGGTCAACGTTACCGCCTGCAAGATAGTGGCTTTCCAGCTGGTTTGTGTCCAACTGCAAGCCTGCTTTGCGAGCTTTAATCAACGGGTTCACGATGCGGGATGGAACGACCCGGCGCAAACGCATCGCCACAAGTGTAATAATCCCGATGTTCACGCCCGACGCGAGGGCGGAAATCCAGAGCATGACTGGTACAAACGAGAAGAAAATCGAAAGGGCCACGATGGCTACAGCCACCATAAAAATTAGGGGAATCAATCCGCTTTCCAACATAATGCTGTCACTCCTTTATTCTTGTTCAGACACGACGACACGCGTCCCTTCTACTTGCACGACGACAATCGCCGTTCCGGCTGCGATGAAGCCTCCGGCAGATACCGCATCGACACGCTTGCCTTCCACTTTTACGACACCAGCAGGGCGCAAAGGCGTCAGGGCAATGCCGGACTTGCCCGTGAGATCACGCTGATCTTTCGGGGCCACATAGCCTTCCTCGTTGTGCTGTGCGTCACCGAGGACGAACTTGCCAAAAAGTCCTTTGATGCCGTAACGCTTGACGAGCAGAAACGTTACAACAAGTGTAACTACAGCCGCAATTCCCAGCGAGGCGAGTCCTTGCTGCGTATCGTAGGCAGCCATCACCAGGCCAGTCACGATACTGATAAAGCCGATAGCTCCGACGATGCCGCCTGGCAGGAAAATTTCTAGAATCATGAGTAAAATTCCGATGACAAACAGACCGATGTGCAGCCAGTTTGCAAAGCCTGCGACATAATGCCCGAAGAAATACAAGCCGAACGAAACTAGCGAAATCGTTCCGGCGACGCCAAAGCCTGGTGCAAACAGTTCAACGACAATCCCGACCAAACCGATGACCAGAAGCAAGCTCATGACGTACGGGCTGGTTACCCAGCGCGCAACCTTTTCCCCGCCAGTCGGCTCGATCACATGCAGAGAGTCGCTGGAAATTCCCAGGCTGGCAAGCAGCTCCTCTTTTCCAGAAACGACGTGATCTGCGTAGCCGAGCGTTTTCGCTTGCTGCGCGTCGAGCGAAAGCACGGTTCCTTTTGGCTTCAGTCCCGGAAACTCCGTATCGATTTCGACCATTGCTCGCGCCACGTCCGGATTGCGTTGGTTCAGACTGGCGGCAGCGGTCATTTTTTTGCTCCATCCCGAGATGAACTTGATGTCTGCTGCATTGCCCGCCAGATCAATCGGTGTAGCCGCTCCCATGCTGCTTCCTGGCGTCATAATGATTTCGTTGGCGTTCAAAGCGATGTATGTTCCCGCTGAGAAAGCCTGGTTATCAATATAGGCGATGGTATGCATGGGTGATTGGCGAATCAACTGGCCAATCTGATCAGCAGCGTCCACTTCGCCACCCGGCGTATTAATATGCAAAATGACAAGGTCTGCTTTTTCTTCCTGTGCATCTGCGAAAGCCCTTGCAAGGAAACTCTCCAAGCCACGCTCGATTGTGTTGTCTACCGGAATCCAGACCGCTTTCTGATAAGACTGGGCCTGAATGCCTGGCGTAAACAAAAACATCGAGAAGCCCGTGATCAGGCAAAGAAGAGACAGTAGCAATCGCATCCGCCGCAACGCTAACCTCGTTGCAGTCATGACATTTACCTCCTTCCTCGTATCAGCTTCAACTTATGCCCAATAAGGTATACGAACAAAGGAGGAGATTGTTTCAGATTTTTGTCAGCTTTTGGGGAAACAAAGAAAAAACCCAACCGTCATCCGGCTGGGCTTTTCCATTCGTATCTATATGAGGTGTTGCTTATCTACGATGGTAGTTCCTCAGATACAATCTTTTGCACGAGGTTTCCGTCTGCTCTGCCTTTCACTTTCGGCATAAGTGCTCCCATCACTTTGCCCATCTCCTTCTTGGAGGTGGCATTGGTGGCAGCAATAGCTTCCCGAACGATATCGCGAATCTCATCTTCGCTGAGCTGAGCGGGTAAGTAAGCGGAGAGCACATCGATCTCTTCGCGCGATTTTAAGGCAAGTTCTTCACGGCCTGCCTTCTCAAATTCGTGGAGGGATTCACGGCGTTGTTTTAACTCACGAGTCAAGATGGTCAGCACTTCGTCTTCAGACAAAGTTCTGCCTTTGTTAATCTCTTCATTCTTTAAAGCGGCTTTCACCATGCGAATAACAGAGAGTTTTAGAGCAGCTTTGTCTCTCATTGCTTGCTTCATATCTTGATCGAGTCGCTCCATTACACTCATGATGGGCCCTCCGTCCATTAAAACTTACGCTTACGAGCTGCTTCGGATTTCTTTTTACGCTTAATGCTAGGCTTCTCAAAGTGGCGACGTTTACGCAGTTCCGCCATCACCCCGGATTTGGCGCTCTCACGCTTGAAGCGGCGAAGTGCGCTATCCAAAGACTCGTTTTTCTTGACTCGAATTTCTGCCATTTGTCTTCCCTCCCTCCGCTAAAACCGTGGGACGCCTGAATCGTCGTACGAACAGACTGTCACACTTCATTATAGGATAGATGACTAATGAAGGTCAACCTTTAGTTCATTTTTATTCGTGAAATCCTGCCAAGAGGTGGTAATGAATATGGAAAACTTCTTGTCCGCCTTCTTTTCCGCAGTTATTAATCAGGCGAAATCCTGGCAGCTCCAGCTTTTTCGCCAATGTCTGCGCTACTTGATGAATATGGCCGATCAGCGGCAAATCTTCCGCTGTTACATCCATTAATGTCGCAATCGGCTTGCGCGGGATGATCAGCAGGTGGACGCGTGCCTTTGGCGCGATGTCGTGAATCACGATGACGTGTTCGTCTTCATATTCTACGCGGGCTGGAATTTCGCCCTCCATAATCCGGGTAAAAATGCTTTTCTCCATGTGGGAAACCCCTTTCAGCTATATAGATGGCTTCGATGTTTTGCAAAGCACAGATAGTTTCATGATAGCGGACAGCACGAAGCAAATGCAACGGCTTGTCCCGCACTTTTGTCTTGCGGCCTTCCCGGGCGCATGGTAGCATGACTTCGAGGATTCACGAGTTCGTGACCGGATGACTTCGCGATTTCACGTGCGCGTGGTCAGCTTCGAGGTTGGAGATGGATCATATAGAAAAAAGGAGTTCGTGCACATGAAACCACTTGCACTGGAACAGGCGACAATCAATGCAGAAGGACTCTTGCTGGCAGGCTCCCCGCACCTTGTCTTGTCATCGGTTCACTTTGATACCCGCCAACTGAAAGCGGGTTCTTTATTCGTGGCGCTGACAGGCGGCGCTCGCGATGGGCACGATTTTTTGCTGCAAGCAGCCGAACAAGGAGCGGTAGCCGCACTCGTATCCAATCAGGAAAAAATTCCGGCTGGCTTGCCCGAGGAGTTCGGGCTGATTCTCGTCAACGATACGCTGCGCGGTTTTCAAAAGCTGGCAGCTGCCTATCGGAAAGACTTTGCGATCCCGCATATCGCGATTACGGGCAGCATCGGGAAAACGACGGTGAAGGACATCGTAGCTCACGTATTGGAAGCGCGATCCCCTGTCTACAAGACATATAAAAACTTGAACAATCATTTGGGCGTGCCGCTTTCCTTGCTGCAAATGGAGCCGCAACACCAGGCTGCCGTGCTGGAGCTGGGGATGAATCACGCCGGAGAGATCGACTTATTGGCTTCGCTCGTCAAGCCGGAGATCAGCGTCATTACGTATATCGGCGAGTCGCATCTGGAGTTTTTCGGCACGCGGGAAAAGCTTGCGCTCGCCAAAGCCGAGCTGCTCCCCCACACCGCCCCTGACGGCCTGGTTCTTCTCAACAAGGACTCGGAGTATTTGCCGCGAGTGGCCCATCTGTATGCCGGGGAGATCATGTACTATTCCGTGCTGGAGCCTTGTGACATCTGGGCGGAACATATTCAGCCGAATGATAATGGAACACAGTTTGACGTCTGCTTCGCGAATGGCGAACGCTTCTCCGCCTTTCTCCCGCTTCACGGCAAGCATAGCGTGCTGAACGCGCTTCCTGCGATTGCGATTGCGAAAAGACTGGGGATGGACACAGAACAAATCGTGCAAGCGCTCTCCACGGTCAAGCTCTCTGCCATGCGGTTTGAACAGGTGCATTCCAGACACGGCTCCCTGTATATCAGCGATGCATACAACGCCAGTCCGTCTTCCATGGAAGCTGCTGCCCGGACGTTCGCCGAGCTGTTTCCTGGCCGCAAAAAAGTGCTCGTCTTGGGCGACATGTACGAGATGGGCGAGCAAAGCGCTCACATGCACGCAGGAGTCGGCGAAGCGCTCAACGATATTGTCGAGCACATCGAGCTGCTCGTCACCGTTGGCGAGGATACGCAACATCTTCATCGCGCCTATAACGGCAACAAGCTGCATGTGGCAAGCAAACCGGAGGCGCTCGCCGCCCTTCTGCCATTGCGCGATGCCAGCCATGCCTTTTTGTTCAAAGCGTCGCGCGGGATGGAGCTGTGGACGCTTTTGACTGATCTGGAACAGCACGAATAGAAAAAAAGAAAGCCGCCTCTCGGATCAGTTGAGAGACGGCTTTTTTGCGTTTGCTTGTAGGTCGTAAAATTCAGATTGCTATTCCAGCCCTTCGGCTTCCACGATGTTGCGCTGCTTATCGGCATGGCGCTCTATCGCCAGCTGCACCAGGCGGTCGATCAGTTCGCTGTAGCCCACACCCGCTGCCTGGAAAAGCATCGGGTACATGCTGAACGGGGTAAAGCCTGGCATCGTGTTTACTTCGTTAATGTACAGTTGGTCGTTTTTCTCATCCCAGAAAAAGTCGACGCGGGAAAGCCCTGAGCCGTCCAGCGCCTGAAATGCCTTTTTCGCGATATCGGAGATGCCTTCTGCGACATGCGCAGGAACGACCGCAGGAATGGACAGCTCTGTGCCCGCTCCCTTGTACTTGGCTTCGTAGTCATAAAATTCTTTGGCCGCGATAATTTCGCCGACGACAGACGTGACCAGCTCCTCGTTGCCAAGCACGCCGATCTCCAGCTCGCGCACCGAAACAAACTCCTCCACGATCAGCCTGCGGTCAAAACGGGCAGCCAGATTGATCGCGGTCACCAGTTCTGCGCGGTTCTTCGCCTTGCTGATTCCGACGCTGGAGCCCATGTTCGCTGGCTTGACAAAGCATGGGTAGCCAAGTTCACGCTCGATTGTTTCCGCCACTTCCTCGGGACCTTTTTCCCACTGGGAGCGCAAAAACCCTACGTACTTAACCTGCGGCAAGCCCGCTTGGGCAAAAACCGTCTTCATCATCCACTTGTCCATCCCGACAGCGGAAGCCATCACGCCTGTTCCCACATATGGCAGGTTGACCAGCTCCAGCAGTCCTTGAATCGTGCCATCTTCCCCGTTCGGCCCATGCACGACAGGAAAAATCACATCGACTTGCTGCGCGATATCGAACAAGGAGTCAGATTTTTTTGCCGGATCGCCGGAAGCGAGGCGCAGTGTGTCGATGTTTTGCGGCACCTGCTCAGCGAAAGCGTCTCCTTTTACCCAAGTTCCGTCCAACTGAACGTAAATGGGCGTTACCTCGTATTTATTTGCATCGACAGCCTTCATGATCGACAAGGCCGTACGCAATGAAACCTCGTGCTCCGAGGATTTTCCTCCATAAATAATTCCTAGACGGATCTTATCGTTTCCCATCCGTGCCATGCTCCTTTCCTCTGTGGCAGGCAAAGAGTCTACCCTTGAGTTTCATCTCTCTCCTATGCTATGCAAGCGCCCAGCATCTGCTCTTTGTACCGGGCAAAGCCCGTCATTTAGCATACACAAACCGACTGCCAAATACAAGAGAAGCAAGTATCACCCACGCATGAACTTTGTCATATCATGGGTAGTAAAAACACTGTCATGGAGCTATTTTGCTGGAGGGATGTCCATGAGAGACTACTTGCTTTATTGTACGTATTGCTCCACGTACACGTTGTTGCACAGCTTCGATAAAGACGCCGGAACTTTTTTGGGGGAATACTCGCTCCTGCACAATGATTACACGCGCGACAACATCGTTTTGAACAAATTTTTGCTCGCTCACCTCGGCCACACCATCCGGCCTATTCCCTCCCAGACGGATGACTATCGCCAAATTATTGGCAACGCCTCGCATTTTCTCGAAGACGACATCGATAAATACGTGGAGGAAAGCCAGCAACGGGCGAAGTTTCGGGAGCGGGATCGCAAAAGCGAGCGGGAAATCGGCCAGGTCCAGCTCTATCTCATCGAGCATTTGCTTGTTCACGAGTTGCATACGCTCAGCCAGGCGCGCGCCGCTACCCCCGCAGAAGGACAAGTCTTGCTGGGAAAAGAGCTTGGCTTCAAAAAGGCTCTCGACCTCGTCCGGCAGGTGAAAAACGACAAGCAGTTTGCGCAGTAAGCCTGACTTCGCCTAGCGGACGGGACGCTTGAATATCTGCCAGCTTGTTTGGGCAGCGGACTGGTCGCTCGAATGTCTGCCAGCTTGCCCGGGCAGCAGCTTAGCCCTGTGCGTCCCATCCTTTTCACGAAAACGCAAAAACAGCGCCAGATACGCTCCGGCGCTGTTCTCTTTTTCTACTTGCGATCGCGCACTTCAAAGATCGCGAATTTCAGGTAATGCGCTTCGTCAGCGCCGCTGATTTGCGGGTGGTCTTTGCCTGCCCCGCGCCACTCGATCAGGCGCAATATTTTTTTCGCGTCCACAGCCGCTTCCTGGATCGTTTCCAGGAACAGTTCCGGAGACATGTGGTACGAGCATGAGGCGGTGACCAAAAAACCGCCAGGACGAACGAGCTTCATCCCGTTCAGGTTGATATCTTTGTAGCCGCGGCATGCGCCTTTGACCGCGCCGCGCGATTTGGCGAAGGCGGGCGGATCGAGAATGACGACATCCCAGCTCTTTCCTGCCTCGACATTTTCCCGCAAGTAATCAAACGCGTTTGCCACGACAAAATCGACGCGATGCAAAAAGCCGTTCAAGGTGATGTTGCGCTTTGCGGTTTCGATCGCATGCTCGGAAATGTCGAGCGCGGTTACTTTTTTCGCGCCGTGCTTGCAAGCGTTCAGCGTGAAGGAGCCGGTATGGGTGAAGCATTCCAGCACTTCTGCTCCGTCCCAGAACGGATTTTTGATCGCTTTTCCCCGCTTGTCGACTGGCATGAGCTTTTGCTCGCCGTCCACCTCGATGGTTTGCAGCGTAATGCCGTGCTTCTCGCCCCAGCCTTTCATCAATGGCGCAATCGAAGCGCGGTTCTCACGCTGGTCGTAGAAAAATCCTGTCTTTTGTCCTTCGACGATATCCACGTAATACTTCAAGCCGTTTTCCTCAATCAACACCTCGCGCGGACACTCTCCGTACAGCACTTCTTTACCTTCCGCCAAGCCTTCCAGCTTGCGCACGGGAACGTCGTTGCGCAAGTAGATGCCAGCAGGCGCAAACACTTCCACAAGCGCATCGCGAATCCACTCCATCCGCTTTTCCATGCCCAAAGACAATACCTGCACGACCAGGATGTCCTCGTAGCGATCCACGATCAGGCCAGGCAAAAAGTCTGCTTCGCCGTAAATGACGCGGCATGCGCGCGGATTGTCCACAAACCGAGTGCGAAACTCCGCCGCCTGCCTGATTTTGCGCAGGAAGAACGAATAGTCGATGTCTTCTTTTGGATCGTAGCTCAAAATGCGCACGATCATTTGCGATGCCGGATTGATGTAGCCTTTTGCCAAAAAGTGTCCTTTGTGATTCGTCACCTCAACGATTTCACCCGGTACAACCTCGCCCTGGATTTCCAATACTTCCGATTGGAAAATCCACGGATGCCCCGCTTCCAGTCGCTTTTTCCGATGCTGATTCAGTAAGACTTTTGCCATGCGGTTGATTCTCTCCTTGTCATGCTTGCCCTCGTACAGGCATAGCGTTATAGTAACTTCCTTTACGGTTGGCCCGGCGTTCTACGGCCAGCCTCGCTTGCCATTGTAACCAAGAAGGAGGAACCCAACTTGTGATTGTCTCCATCCTCGCCCCGTTTACGATCGGGCTCTGTTTTTTTCTGTTCGGTATGTACGCCATGCGGACCGGATTTCAAAATTTGGCGGGCAAAAAAATGGAACAATGGATGGCCCGCTTTACACGCACGCCATACCACAGCTTCTGGATCGGGTTGATTGCGACTTTCGTCCTGCAAAGCTCCAGTGCCGTCACCGTCTTGACGATCGGCTTGACCAATGCGGGGATTATCCAGTTCGCGCAAACCGTCGGGATCATTCTCGGCACCAACCTGGGAACGACCGTCACGACGGAGCTGGTCGCACTCAAACTGGAGTCGTTCGCCATCCCGATGTTGCTCGTCGGCGTCGCCCTCTGGCTGATGCCGCGGCCAACTGTTCGCTGCACCGGACTGGTCATCGCCGGATTCGGGCTGATTTTCCTCGGGATTGATACACTCAAGCTGATGGCCAAGCCGCTGGAACAATCCGAAACGTTTCGGTCGCTTTTTCTGGAGAGCAGTCATTCCATCTGGATCGGGCTGATCACAGGCGTCATTTTCACTGCGCTCATCCATAGCGGCTCTGCAACGACCGTCATCACGATGGGGTTGCTCAGCCATCAAATCCTGTCCATGGAGACGGCGCTTGCCATCGTCCTCGGCGCCAATGTCGGCACATGCTTCACCGCTGTCATAGCCGCCATCGGCACGAATACGGCCTCCAAGCAGGTCGCCTGGTGCCATACGCTCTTTAATGTAGCAGGGGCTGTCGTGTTTTTGCCTTTTCTTTCCCAGCTTGCCCTGGTAAGCGCCTTTTTAACGAGCAGCCCCTCCATGCAAATCGCCCATTCGCAAACGATTTTCAATCTGATTTGCTCCATGGTCGCCCTGCCATTCGTTCCGCAGATCGCCCGGTTTATCCAATGGCTCATTCCAGACAAGCGCAAACCGCCTACACCGACTGCTGTATGGATTAAAAAGAAAACGGGATGAGGTACAGCGAGGTGACGACCCCGGCCACGATCATCGCCACACTCGATGCAGCCGTCTGCACGGGCGAGATGCGGTTCAAACTGGCTGTCCCGATCGCATGCGCACTCGTCCCTACGGCAATCCCGATCGCCCAGTCGTCCGTAATTCGCCCCCATTTGAGCACAGGGCGCGCGATCAGCACCCCAACCATTCCTGTGAGGGCGGTAAAAAAGGCTGCCAAAGCAGGCACTCCGCCTATCGAGGCAGTCAGTTCCAAAGCGATTGGCGTCGTCACCGATTTGCTCAGCATGCTTCTGAGCAAGATGTCATCCGATCCGAAGCACCAATGAATCGCGTACACCGACACGATAGCCACGGCGCACCCTGCACTGACGCCGAGCAAAACGCCGCGCCAGATGTGGGCGAATTGCCTGATCTGTTTGGCCAAAGGAACAGCCAATGCCACTGTCGCCGGACCGAGCCAGAACGAAATCCACTGTCCTCCCGCAGAAAAAGCTTCCCAATCATCGCTCACCGCCCACCAGATCACCCAGACGAGCACGACCGCCACAAGCAGCGGCTGCACGCGGGGAAAGCGGGCGTTGACCGTCGTTGCTCCTTTGTAGCCGACAAGCGTAACGAGGATCGCCAGCCATTGACTAAGCATCGAGCGTCCTCCTCTCTGGTGCGGCAGAAGCGGGTGTCTCTTGCTTCTTCTGTCTGTTCAAGTAAGCTTGTACCACGCGGCCTGTCACGAACATGACCAGCATCGGAGCCACAATCATCGACAGCGCGATCGGCCATGGCGCTTGGGCAAACCATTTGAAGTAGGAGACGACGCCCACAATAATCGGCACGAAAAACAGCATCATGTGCCGGATGAGAAACGAACTCGCCCGGTCTACCCACTCCATCCGAATCCAGCCAGTCACAAGCCCCAGTGTCAGCAAAAGCATCCCGACCAGGTTGCCGGGCAAAGGGATGTGCAGCCATGTACTCGCAAGCACTCCCACTCCGTAAAAAGCCAGAAGAATAGCCACTCCCGTGATCATTTTCACCTGCCACACCCCTCTCCCGCTTTCTCTTTGCCTAATCTCTATCGAAAATGCTTGAAAAAGAAGGAAAAGCCCGGCCTTCCCTTGGCCAGGCTTTCTTTCGTTCCAGTCGTTCTAGTATCCGCTGCCTGTCGTTTTCGCTCCAGTCACAATCGAGATGCCAGAGCTTGTACCGATCCGGCTCGCTCCCGCCTCGATCATGGCGAGTGCTGCTTCACCGCCGCGCACGCCGCCAGATGCCTTCACCCCAATGTCAGGACCAACTGTTTTACGCATCAAAGCGATATCTTCTACCGTCGCGCCGCCCGGGCCGAAGCCAGTGGACGTTTTTACGTAATCGGCACCTGCTTCCACGCAGAGCTTGCACGCGATTTCTTTTTCCTGATCAGTCAAAAGACCTGTTTCAAGAATGACTTTCAAAAGAATGTCTCCAGCTGCATCCTTCACAGCTGCCACGTCTTGCTTCACGGTTTCCAGATCGCCGGATTTCAGGGCACCTACGTTCAGCACCATGTCGACTTCTGTTGCGCCGTTTGCAATCGCATCGCGAGTTTCTGCCACTTTTGCCGCTGTCGTATTCGCTCCCAGAGGGAAGCCGATTACGGTGCACACTTTCACATCTGTACCCGCCAACAGCTCAGCAGAACGCTTCACCCAGTAAGGGTTGACGCACACAGACATAAAATCGTGTTCTTTCGCTTCCGCGCAGAGCTTGTCGATCATCTCTTGCGTCGCTTCTGGCTTCAACAGGGTATGGTCAATAAATTTGTTCAATTGCATAAACTACACCTCAATCCCGAGTTTTTGGAAGGCCAGACGAAAAATCTCATCGTTGTTTCGGTAGCCTCTCTGGAGTTGCAGCTCCCAAGCCTCTTTTGCCGGATGCCAATGAACGTCATTGATTTCTTCCAGCTGTACCGTTATTTCTGTGTTGTAAGCCTCGACCAGATAGTAGTGGACTTCTTTGTCGACCGACTCGCCCGTCACCGGATGCGTGTAGACGTAAGTGATCCGGTCAAGCTTGGCGCCGAGACGCCCCGCCACTCCCGTCTCTTCAAGCACTTCACGCAAAGCGGTTTCTTCGATAGTCTCGCCGATCTCCTGCTTGCCTTTTGCCAAAGTCACTTTGCCATAACGGTCTTCGATCAAGAGAAGCATGTACTCTCCGTCTTGCAGCTGATAGACTACGCCTCCTGCCGAAATCTCCTTCATATGGCTCGCTCCTTCAAATAAGGCAGCATCTCAGTCTCCACAACGCGGACAAAAGTTCCCTGGCAATATTCGGAGCCTGGTTGTTCCAGCTTCACCTTGCAAATTTTCCCGATCATGCTTTCGTCTCCCGGGAAAACAACGTTCAGGTAGTTATCGGAATATCCCATCAACAGGCCGCTTTCCGGCGCATCCTTGAACGGACGCTCTGGAATGACTTCCAGCACGTCGCCGACAAACTGCTTGGAGTAAGCCATGGTCAGCTCCCGATTCAGCTCCAACAATTTCGTCACGCGCTCGTGTTTTTCCTCTTCGGGAATCTGGTCGGTCATCCGCGCAGCCGGTGTGCCTGTGCGCATCGAGTACGGGAAAACGTGCAGCTCGGCGAAGCCGATTTCTTTGATGAAGTTGTAGCCGTTCATGAATTGCTCCTCGGTTTCACCCGGGAAGCCGACAATGACGTCCGTCGTGATCGCCGCGCCTGGCAGCGCTTTGCGTACTTTCACCATTTTTTCATAAAACTCGGCTGTCGTGTATTTGCGGCGCATGCGCTTCAACACTTCATCATCGCCCGCCTGGAGCGGTACGTGCAGGTGGCGTACGACACGGTCGGAGTTGTTGATGACCTCGATGACTTCATCCGTGATCTGGCTCGCTTCGATGGAGCTGATGCGAATGCGTTTCAGTCCATCTACTTCGTGCAAATCAAGCAGCAGCTTCGCCAGGTTGTAATCTTCCAGGTCTTCTCCGTATCCTCCGGTGTGAATCCCCGTCAGAACGATTTCCAGATAGCCTGCTTCCACCAGCTTTTTCGCCTGTTCCACGACGCTTTCCGGCTTGCGCGAGCGCATGAGACCACGCGCCCACGGAATGATGCAGAACGTGCAGAAGTTGTTGCAGCCTTCCTGAATTTTCAGGGAAGCGCGGGTTCTGTCTGTAAAGTTGGGAACATCCAGCTCCTCGAAATCACGGGCTTTCATGATGTTTCCGACCGCATTGATCGGTTGGCGCTCAGCGCGGATTTGCTTGACGTAATCGGTCAGCTTCTCGCGGCCTTGCGTGCCCACTACGATATCCACCCCAGGAATTTGTGCAATCTCGCTTGGAGAAGTTTGCGCATAGCAGCCTGTCACAGCGACGATCGCTTCCGGGTTGCGGCGAATCGCCCGGCGGATGACCTGGCGGCTCTTTTTATCACCTGTATTCGTAACGGTACAAGTATTGATCACGTAAACATCGGCGTCGTCCTGTTCAAAGTCGACTCGCTCGTAGCCATCTGCCTTGAACAATTGCCAAATCGCCTCAGTCTCATAACTGTTCACTTTGCAGCCTAATGTATGAAAAGCAACGGTAGACATTGCCATTCCTCCTTTCGCTTGCGCTTATCCTTTGCGATGTATGGAAGCTTTTCGTTCAAACTGATAGGAAGCCGCGGCAAGTACATACTGGCTGGCCGTTTCGGTGCGCAAAATACGCGGCCCGAGCGAAACAGGCAAAAATCCCTTGCTCTCTGCTTGCGCCACTTCTTCCGGGGTGAAGCCCCCTTCAGGCCCAATCAGAACGAGCAGGGAGTCTCCACTTGCCATCTGTTCCAGCACTTCATGAACAGTCGTGCTTCCTTCCTTTTCATAGGCGATAGCCAGCTGCGTATAGGCTTGACCTGCCGCAAGCGCCTCGCGAAACGAGACAGGGGCAAGCAGCTCAGGCAAAACGGCCCGGTGCGACTGCTCGGCAGCCTCCTTGACGATTTTGCGCCAGCGCTCCAGCTTTTTCGCCTCTTTCTTAGCGTCCAGTTTGACGATGGTTCTCTCGGAAGAAAACGGAAAAAAGGAGTACGCTCCGAGTTCCGTCCCCTTTTGCAAGATCCACTCCATCTTTTCGCCTTTTGGCATTCCTTGCCCAATGGTCACGCGGATCGGCAGCTCACGCTCTTCCTGGAGCATCTCGATCACCTCTGCCTGGACTTCCTTGGCAGAAAGGCTGACGAGCTTGGCTCGCGCCGATCTCCCTGCTCCGTCCGAGACGAGAATTTCATCGCCTGCCCGCGCTCGCATCACGTTTACGATATGATGAACATCGTCTCCGATAATCGTTAGCTCATGCTCATGAAAGAGATGTGGCTCGACAAAATATCGTTGCATCTCGCCAACCTCACTATTCTATCGTTTTTTTGCGGTAATTGCTACCCAGTCATCGATGAAAATCGTTTCCACGATCTCAAGCCCGGAAGCGACCAGAGCGGCTTTCACATCCGCTTCCCGCGCCGCAATAATGCCGGATGCGATGAAGGTGCCGCCTGGCAGAAGCAAGCGGAACACATCGTCTGTAAAGCGCAAAATGACTTCCGCCAAAATATTGGCGACGATCACTTCGACTTGCTCCTCGATGCCATCCAGCAAGTTGTTTTGTCTGACGACGATATGCTCATGCACGCCGTTCAGCTCGGTGTTCGCCTGTGCGGAGCGGACTGCCACCTCGTCCAAATCCATCGCGAGCACTTCTTTTGCGCCCAGCTTGATGGCGGCAATGCTCAAAATCGCCGTGCCTGTTCCCACATCGTACACGCGATCGCCTTTGGCCAAATGCTTCTCCAGCGCGCGCAGACAGAGAATCGTGGTCGGATGCGTTCCCGTGCCAAAAGCCATTCCCGGGTCCATCTCGATGATGATCTCTCCCGGATGACGCGGCTCATACTCTTCCCAAACCGGCTTGATCGTCATGTTGTCGGAGACGTGAACCGGCTTGTAATACTTTTTCCAGGCGTGGGCCCATTCGTCTTCGTGAACATCGTTTACGGCAATCGCAGCCTTGCCGATGTCCAGACCGTACTCGGTCAACTGCGCCAGCTGTTCTTTCAATTCTTCTACGACATCGATCAGCTCGCTGCTGTCAACAGGCAGGTACGCTTTGACGAATACGCCCTCGGCCGGAAAATCGTCAGGAGAGAGCTGGTAGATTTCGCCAAAGGGGGTATCCCACTCGCGATAGAGCACCTCCGGGTCTTCGATGACGACGCCGTTGGCACCCATTTCATAGAGAAGGCTGGACACCGCCTCCGTAGCCTCCGCTGTTGTATGGATACTGATTTCTGACCATTTCACGAATCTACCACTCCCCACTTTTGCTTTCCTGATGGACTTGTCAACCTGCAAGCGGACAAAACCGCGACCGATTACTCGCCGCGGAATGCCCGTTTCATTTTTTCAAAAAAGCCTTCGTCTTCCGTTCCGTGCTGGCCCGGCTTCTCGCCAGACAGCTCTGCCAGCTCGCGCAGCAGCTCTTTTTGCTTGTCGCTCAGCTTCGTCGGCGTAATGACGCGCACTTTTACATGCTGATCGCCGCGACCGTTGCCGCGCAAGTGCGGCACGCCTTTTCCACGCAAGCGGAAAAACGTCTCGGTCTGTGTGCCTGCCGGAATCTTCAGCTTCACGCGGCCATCGACCGTCGGAACCTCGATTTCATCGCCGAGCGCCGCCTGTGCATACGTAAGCGGTACTTCACAGTAAATGTCGTTGCCTTCGCGCTCGAAAAACTCGTGGCTTTTCACGCGCAGCACAACGTACAGATCGCCTGCTGGTCCGCCGTTGGCACCTGGCTCGCCTTCGCCGGAGACGCGCAATTGCGCACCGTCATCCACACCAGCCGGGATGTTGAGGTGAATTTTGCGGCGTACCTTGACACGTCCGCTGCCTCGGCACGAGGAGCATTTTTCCTTGAACACTTTCCCTTTGCCTTCGCAAGTGGAGCAGACCCGTCGGTTGACGATTCGTCCGAACGGCGTGTTGGCTGCCACTTCCTGCTGACCGGTACCGCTACAAGTTTTGCACGTTTCGACGCCTGTTCCCGGCTTGGCACCAGAGCCGAGGCACGTATCGCACTCTGCCTCTTTCGGGATTTCCACGTCGGTTTCTTTTCCGAAAATCGCGTCGATAAAATCGATGCTCAGGCCAAATTGCAGATCGGCCCCTTTGCGCGGCGCGTTCGGATTCGCGCGTCTGCCGCCACCACCGAAGAACATGTCAAAAATGTCTCCGAAGCCGCCCATGCCCGACGTATCAAAACCGCCGCCGCCAAAGCCCTGATTCGGGTCCTGATGACCGAAACGGTCGTATTGCGCGCGCTTTTGCGGCTCAGACAGGACATCGTAAGCTTCCTTGACTTCCTTGAACTTTTCTTCCGCATCAGCGTCTTTATTTACATCCGGATGGTACTGGCGAGCAAGCTTCCGGTACGCTTTCTTGATTTCGTCCGCGTCGGCTTCCTTGGCTACTCCCAGAACCTCGTAGTAATCGCGTTTCATCTCCTAAATCACTCCCATGACAGTCAACTGTTATCATAGCATGTGACAGACCTGAAAAAAAGTCAAAGTCAGCTTTTGCGTGACTTTGACTTTCATGGGGTCACATCGCGAAAGAGCGAGGGGAGAAAAGCTCTCCCCTGACGCTTTCGTCGTGATTACTTTTTATCGTCTACCACTTCATAGTCAGCATCAACGACATTGTCCTTCTTCGGTTCTTGGCCTTCTGCTGCGCCCCCAGCATTTTGCTGCGCTTGTGCAGCTTGCTCATAGAGCTTCACGGAAATTTGTTGGATGATCTCGGACAGTTCGTCTTTTGCCGCTTTGATTTCCTCGATGTTGCCGCCTTCCAGCGCTTTTTTCACTTTGTCTTTCGCAGCGTTGGCGCGATCGATTTCCGCTTGGTCTACCTTGCCTTCCACTTCTTTCAGTGTTTTCTCGGTAGTGAACACGAGTTGGTCTGCTTCGTTGCGGATTTCTACTTGCTCTTTGCGCTTTTTGTCTTCTTCCGCATTCAGCTCGGCTTCTTTTACCATGCGGTCGATTTCATCGTCAGACAAACCGGAGTTGGACGTGATGGTGATGCGTTGCTCTTTTCCTGTACCCAGGTCTTTTGCACGCACGTTCACGATACCGTTGGCGTCGATGTCGAAGGAAACTTCGATTTGCGGGATACCGCGCGGCGCTGGCGGAATGTCGGACAGCGTAAAGCGGCCCAATGTTTTGTTGTCGCCCGCCATTTGGCGTTCGCCCTGGAGAACGTGGATTTCTACAGAAGTCTGGTTGTCGGCAGCTGTAGAGAACACTTGGGATTTGCTGGTCGGGATTGTCGTGTTGCGGTCGATCAGCTTGGTGAACACGCCGCCCAATGTTTCGATACCGAGCGACAGCGGAGTAACGTCGAGCAGTACGACGTCTTTCACGTCACCAGTCAGTACCCCTGCTTGCACGGCAGCGCCCAGTGCTACTACTTCGTCTGGATTCACGCCTTTGTGCGGCTCTTTTCCAGTAAATTTCTTGATCGCTTCTTGTACAGCCGGAATCCGTGTGGAACCACCCACGAGGATTACGCGGTCGATTTCGCTAGGAGTCAAGCCTGCGTCTTTCAGCGCTTGGCGAGTTGGGCCCATCGTACGCTCAACCAGTTCAGCGGAAAGCTCTTCGAATTTGGCGCGAGTCAGGTTCATCTCCAAGTGTTTTGGACCGGAAGCATCTGCTGTGATAAACGGCAGCGAGATAGTCGTAGTCAGTACGCCGGAGAGGTCTTTTTTCGCTTTTTCAGCCGCGTCTTTCAAACGTTGCTGTGCCATGCGGTCTTTGGACAGGTCAATGCCGTGCTCTTTTTTGAACTCGCTCACGAGGTAGTTCATGATCACATCGTCGAAGTCGTCTCCACCGAGCTTGTTGTCGCCGGAAGTCGCTTTTACTTCGAAGAAACCGTCGGAAAGCTCCAGGATGGAGACGTCAAACGTACCGCCGCCGAGGTCGAATACGAGAACGGTTTGATCTTCTGTCTTTTCCATACCGTATGCAAGTGCTGCTGCGGTTGGTTCGTTCACGATACGCAAAACTTCCAGACCCGCGATTTTACCAGCGTCTTTAGTCGCTTGGCGTTGGGAGTCATTGAAGTAAGCTGGAACGGTAATAACAGCTTGTGTTACTGGCTGGCCCAGGTAAGCTTCTGCATCTGCTTTCAGCTTTTGCAGGATCATGGCAGAGATTTGCTCAGGTGTGTATGGATTTCCTTCCAGTGTTTCCTTGTGGGAAGTACCCATGTGACGCTTGATGGAGATAACCGTGTTGTCAGGGTTGGTGATCGCCTGACGTTTTGCCGCTTCCCCTACGATGCGCTCGCCGTTTTTGAAAGCGACGACGGAAGGAGTGGTGCGGTTTCCTTCTGCGTTGGCAATAACGACTGGCTCGCCGCCTTCCATTACTGCTACGCAAGAGTTGGTTGTTCCAAGGTCAATACCGATTACGCGACTCATACAATATGTCCTCCTAACACTTTCTCATCTGAATGAATGATGGAATCTCGATTTATTCGTTCACTTGCACCATCGCCGGACGAACGACGCGGTCTTTGAACATATATCCTTTTTGCAATTCTGCTACGACGACGCCCGAATCAAATTCAGGGTCTTGCGTCTGCATGACAGCCTGGTGTACATGCGGATCGAACGGAGCGCCTTTTGCCTCGATCGGAGTCAAGCCTTCTTTTTCGAAAACTTGCACCATCTGGCGGTACACCATGTTGACGCCTGTCAAAAGCGACTCGACCGTCATCGATTCCTTGTCAGCAGCCAATGCCCGCTCGAAATTGTCGAGTACCGGCAAAAGCTCTTCCACGATTTTCAGGGAAGCGTACTTCGCCAGGTCTTCCTGCTCCTTGCGCACACGGCGTCTGAGGTTATCCATGTCAGCCATGGCCCGCAGCATGCGGTTTTGATGCTCCTCTGCCTGCGCCTTCCACTGGGCCGCTTCCTGCTCCCAGTTCACTTCGCCCGCGTCTTGCGCGTCGACTGCCTCATTTACTTGCTCGTCTTCCGCAGCCGGGTCTTTGGTCATTTTTTCCTCGCTCAACGTCGATACCTCCTGGGGGCTCTTGCCTGACTTGCCTTCTCGTCAGGGAGCCTTCCTCCATTTATTTCTCAAACTGCGAAGTCAGCATCCGCGATAAGCCTTCTGCCAAATAATTGAGTACGGTAATGACTTTTCCGTATTCCATTCGCGTCGGGCCAAGTATTCCCACCATTCCTACGGGCTTGCCTCCAAGCGAGTAGGATGTCGTAATAATACTGCATTGCTTGATCGCGTCCAGCTGGTTTTCCTGGCCGATGCGCACCGTCAGTCCATCTCCCGGCATCCCGATCAAATGCAGCAGTTGATCGTTTTGCTCCAGCAGTTCCAAAATATCCTTGACCTTGTCGACGTCGCGGAATTCCGGCTGGTTCATGATTTTGGTGGCACCGCGTAAGTATACACGTTCCTCTTCTTGTGTCAGCGACTTGTCGAGAACTTTCAGCATCTCTTCGTACTGCTCCGCATAGCGGCGCATCTCGCCCGATATTTCCTGATAGACCCGCTGTCTCAGTTGCCACAGCGGCACGTCGGTCAGTTTGGCATTCAACAAGTTGACAAGGCGCTCGATTTCGCTTGCGCCGATGCCTTCGGGAAGGTCGATCAGCTTGTTCTCTACTCGTCCGGTATGGGTGACGACAATCGCCACCGCCTGTGTCTCGTTCAGAGGAACGATTTGAATATGTTTTAACCGATGCTCAAAAATTTCCGGTCCCAGGACAATTGCCGTGTAATTCGTCAACTGGGAAAGAATTTGAGCGGTGTATTCCACGACCTGTTCAGAGTGCAGAATACGCTCGGCAAACAACTGCTTCAGTTTGCCCAATTCGGCCTCGTTCAAGAGCTGCGGCTGAATCAGGTTGTCGACGTAAAAACGGTACCCTTTTGTAGAAGGAACTCGCCCGGCCGACGTATGAGGCTGCTCCAAGTATCCCAACTCTTCCAGATCGGACATCTCGTTACGGATGGTTGCCGAAGAAAATCCGATGTCCTCGCGTTTGGAAATGGTTCGGGAACCAACCGGTTCGGCAGAATGAATGTAATTATCGACAATCGCATTCAAAATCAGTTGTTGACGGTCAGATAACATGGATGTCGCTCGCCTCCCCGTTGAGCATAAAAGTGAAAAAAGGTATCGCCCGCAATGTCGGAGCGGTTTTGTTAGCACTCATACCTAACGAGTGCTAAATCTATTTACTAAGGTATCAATAGAAGAAGGATTTGTCAACGGACTTCCACGATATCCGCCGTCAAAATCTCACATATTTCGCCAACTGCTCCCGCTTGTTAGCGGAGAAAACGGGCAAATACCTCATTTCCGAGCGGAAGCCCCCGCTTGGTCAGCTTGAGACAGCCGTTTTGCTCTTCCAGCATGCCTTTGGCAATCTCTTCTTTTATTATCGTCCCAAAAACTTCGTGCGCAGATACGCCAAAGCGCGATGCGAACTGGGCGAGATCGACTCCTTCCCGCAGGCGCAGCCCCAAAATCATCTGTTCTTCCATCGCATCTTCCTGCGGAACGGCAAACTGTTCCACCCGCGGCAAGCCTTCTTTGCATTTTTGCAAATAGATCGCAAGCGGTCCGGCGTTGACATGTCTCTCGCCGCAAACGTAGCCGTGGGCGCCTGCACCCAAACCATAGTATTCACGATTGAGCCAATACGTTTTATTATGTTTGCTCTCAAAGCCCGGCTTGGCGAAATTGCTGATCTCGTACTGCTGATAGCCGCGGCGTTCCATCTCTTCAATCAGCACCATGTACATCGCAAGCTCTGCCTCCTCAGACGGAAGCGGAAGCTGATCCTTTTGATAGAGCGTGTGAAATAACGTATTTTCCTCGACCTTGAGACTGTATGCGGAAAAGTGTTTCGTGCCCAGCTCGAATGCTTTCTCCAGCGTCTGGCGGAAAATCTCCATCGTTTGATCCGGCAAGCCGAACATCAAGTCGATGCTGATGTTAGCGAACCCTGCTGCTTTCGCATTCTCGATGCTGCGGTACACATCGTCGCGGTCGTGAATCCGTCCCAGCCGTTTCAAAAGCGCGTTGTCAAACGACTGCACGCCGAAGCTCAGCCTGTTGACGCCAAGCTCATGCATGATGCGCAGCTTTTCGCTATCTGTCGTACCGGGATTCGCTTCCATGGAAAACTCGATATCCGCTGCCCAATGCTTGCCCAGGTGATTTTGGACCATCTGCAAAAACGCTCGCATTTGGGCATGATCGAGGAACGTAGGGGTGCCGCCGCCGACAAAGATCGTTTTGACCTCCTGCACAGGTCGCTCGCGAAACGTCAGCTCCATTTCTTTATCCAAAGCGTCCAGGTAATCCCAGATCAATTGCGGGTTGTTTGTCACGAACGAGTTGAAATCGCAGTAATAGCATTTATTCGTACAAAAGGGAATGTGGATGTAAACCGATTGCGGCGTCATATCTCTTCCCCTCCTTTTTGTTCAAAATACAGGCGAATGCCTGTCTTCGTTACGCTCCGTTCCAGCGGGCGAATGGAAAAGACCTGACACGAGGTCAGGCCTACTTCTTCTCATCCATGCGTGGTGCAGACATAAACGTTTCTTGCAGACCTAACGTATCCAGTTGTTTTTTGAAACGATGTTTCGCCTTGGACTGTTGGTCTTGCAAGCATTTGTAAGGGCTAAATTATCATAATGTATTTTTTCGACTCTAGTCAAACGTGTTGTGTGTCCCTCAAGAGCGCAGGTACACGGCGGGTAACGAATCTCTTATTCTCTTATTAAGAAGGCAGCCATCCAATAGTAAAAAGCCACGGATGATTGTCTGGGGCTTTTCCACAGCCTGCTCTCCCCTTGGATTTCCTCTTTCCACGGATGAATGCTAGAAACAGTCCGATTGATATTTACAGAAATTAGAAATAAGTTATAATATTTACATAAATCCCTCAAACAAGGAGGTGGATGCTATGAAAAAAGTGATCGCGATTGGCTTTGCTCTGTTTATCGTTCTGTCTCTGTCTACGAGTGCTTTTGCAGGCAATTACGGATGCCCTACCCACTTTTGCTATGATCCACGCTAGTCAAGCGAAGCGCAAACGATCAAGTCGCTCACCCGGGCGGCTTTTTTGTATGTTTTCATGCAAAAGTTTGCTGTAAAGTGAACTGGCACAAGCGGGTTACTAAAAAAAGGGACATAGCAACCATCACAGAAGGTCGCTATGTCCACCTTTTATCGAGAGCATGACCAAAGATGCTGCGAACATCTTTGCTTCATTCGCTCAAGCTCTTACTTCTTCTCATCCATGCGCAATACAGCCATAAACGCTTCTTGTGGAACCTCTACGGAACCGACGGACTTCATGCGCTTCTTTCCTTCTTTTTGCTTTTCGAGCAGCTTGCGTTTCCGCGAGATGTCCCCGCCGTAACATTTGGCAAGAACGTTTTTGCGCAGCGCGCTGATCGTCTCGCGGGCAACGACCTTGTGCCCGATTGTCGCCTGGATCGGCACCTCGAACTGCTGGCGCGGAATCAGTTCCTTCAGCTTTTCGCAAATGACTTTTCCGCGCGCATAAGCGGTATCTTTGTGCACGATAAACGACAGGGCGTCGACCATCTCGCTGTTCAGGAGAATGTCCATCTTCACGAGCTTGGACGGCTTGTAGCCTGCCAGCTCGTAGTCGAAGGACGCATATCCGCGCGTACCCGACTTCAACATGTCGAAAAAGTCGTAGACGATCTCGGAGAGCGGCATGTCGTATTTCAGTTGCACGCGATTTTCGCCCATGTACTGCATGTCGAGAAACTCCCCGCGCTTGCCTTGGCAAAGCTGCATAACGTCCCCGACGTATTCTTTTGGCACCATAATCGTCGCCAGCACGTAAGGCTCCTCGATCATTTCGATCTTTTGCGCTTCCGGCATTTTGGACGGGTTGTCGATCTCGAACACTTCGCCATTCGTCCGCGTGATGCGGTAAATTACGCTCGGTGCAGTCGTGATCAGGTTGATGTTAAATTCGCGCTCGATGCGCTCCTGGATGATCTCCATGTGCAGAAGGCCCAGGAAGCCGCAACGGAACCCGAAGCCGAGCGCTTGCGATGTCTCCGGCTCGAATTGCAGCGATGCGTCGTTCAGCTGGAGCTTTTCGAGTGCTTCGCGCAGATCGTTGTACTCGTTTGTCTCGATCGGGTACAGACCGCAGAAAACCATCGGGTTGATCTTGCGGTAGCCCGGCAACGGTTCAGCAGCAGGACGGGCAGCATCTGTGATCGTATCCCCGACGCTTGTGTCGCCTACTGTTTTGATCGAAGCGGCTACGTATCCTACGTCTCCGACTGTCAATTCTTCCACTTGGGTCTGGCGCGGCGTGGACGTCCCGATTTCCGTTACCTCGAAGGACTTGCCTGTCGCCATCATTTTGATCTTCATGCCTTTTTTCAACGTACCGTTGATGACGCGAATCGAAGCGATAACGCCGCGGTACGCATCAAAGTACGAGTCGAAAATCAAGGCTTGCAGCGGCGCATCCGGATCTCCTTCTGGAGCCGGAACTTTTTGCACGACCGCTTCCAGCACTTCTTTGATCCCGATTCCCGCTTTGGCAGAGGTGAGTACCGCTTCGCTGGCATCCAGCCCGATCACGTCCTCCACCTCTTGCTTCACGCGCTCAGGCTCTGCGCTCGGCAAGTCGATTTTGTTGATAACCGGAATGATCTCCAGATTGCTGTCCAGCGCCAAATAGACGTTGGCAAGCGTCTGGGCTTCGATCCCCTGGGCGGCGTCCACGACGAGAATGGCTCCTTCACAGGCCGCCAAACTGCGGGATACTTCGTACGTAAAGTCTACGTGTCCAGGTGTGTCGATCAGGTGGAGAATGTAGTCCTCTCCGTCATCTGCTTTATAGTTCAAACGCACGGCATTCAGCTTGATTGTAATCCCGCGCTCTTTTTCCAGCTCCATCGTATCCAGAAACTGGGCTTCCATCTCACGTGCGGTAAGCGCTCCTGTCAGCTCCAAAATCCGGTCTGCCAGCGTCGACTTTCCATGGTCAATGTGGGCGATGATGGAAAAATTTCGAATCCTCTTTTGTCTTTCACGGCGATCCATGTGTTGTTCGTTCCCTCCCACGCGAATCCATTCAAACGTACAGATTGCGCCTCGCAAAAATACACTAACGGTAATTATAACAAACGCTTGATACAAAGAGCAACCAAAGAGAATACGGCACTTGCCACGTTTTTTGCTCCCGCCAAAACTTTCTTTATGATAAAGTGGTCTTAAAAAAAGGAGACTGGCATGCGAACAGAGCTTCAACAAGCGGAGCGTTTCGATTGCCTTGGCTGCCGACTGGCCTTATCCGCAGAGCCTGCCCATGTCGTCTATGAGAACGATTGGGTGACCTGCCTCTTGGATATCGATCCTTTTTCCGAGGGCCACATGCTGATTTTGCCCAAGCGGCATCTCGTTGAATGGACAGATTTGGATGCAGTGACCATGCAAAAAGTGACGGAAGCGGCGACCCTCATGTCTCAAACCATTGCAAGTGTGTACAAGCCTGCCGGAATTACGCTCTGTCAAAATGGCGGCGCTTTTAACGATCTGACCCACTTTCATCTGCACGTCATCCCGCGCTTTCCCGACGACGGTTTCGCCTGGAGCGAGCCGCGGCAGGAGCATGGAGCCGGAACGCGTCTGGCCCAAACACGTACACTGTTAGCGGAAGCGGTTAAAAACGGGAAGCAGACGGAGCTTCCTGAACGAAACGGAGACTGATCCCACGTGAAAAGCACGACCCATCGCCTGCATACTTTGTCTGCCGCTGACATTCCCGATCTGATCGCCCTCTCTGACTCAGTAGGCTGGGACTATGATGAAGCGGAAATTCGCACGATTCTGTCTATTGGTACGGTATTCGGACACAAAGATGACAGTGACAGGATCGTTTCTTCTGCGGCCATTATTGAATATGAAGAAGGGCTGGCTACGATCGGCATGGTTATCGTCCACTCCTCATGCCGCGGGCTAGGGTACGGGCGCGACCTGATGGAAGCCTGTATGAAGGCTGTTTCCGGCGATACGGCCATCATGCTGATCGCCACGCCCGATGGAGAACCGCTCTACCAGCGACTCGGTTTTGTGACAGCTACCCACATCCACAAGTTTTTGCGCCGTGGCGATACACCTGTCGTCCCCCCTGCCGCAAAAGCCGTGCCTTATCACATCGCTTCTATGGAAGAGGAAGAGACGGATTTGGAACGCGTGGTTGAACTCGATCAGGGAGCGCTTGGCAGCCGCCGCTCGCTTTTTGTGCAAATGCGCAAAGCCCAGGCGGCTCGTTGTCTGGTTGCCAAAGATGCTAATGGCACCGTTGTCGGCTACGGCTTTGCTGTCCAAGGCCCGATCAACTTGATCGCCGGGCCGATTGTCGCCCGGGACGCGGACATGGCAATCCAGCTGCTCTGTGCACTGATCCAAAACCACGACGGACAGGTGCGAATCGACGTACCGGATGGACCGGAAGCATTCCTGGCCTTTTTGGAGCAAAACGGTTTTCAAAAGGCGTCGCGGCCACCTGTCATGGTCGCAAATGCCAAAAGCTTGCCCCAGCGCAACGGCAGCTACTTCGCCATCGGGGCGCAAATTTACGGCTAGCCGTCTTCGCGCGTGCCATCGAAAAAGCGGACCTGCTCCTGTTCGGGCATGGTCCGCTTCTTTGCAAGAAAAGACATCGGCTTACCGGTTGTTCTCAAGCTGTTCCAGCACTTTTGGCGGAAAAAGCTTTTGCAAGCTGCTCATGTATCGGTTACCGTCCTCAGGCATCTGCATATTTTGCACACGGTACTTTTGCCCGTCGTAAACGATGTGAAAAACCATCGGGGCACTGACGCCAGAAGAGTGCAGCGGATTTTTGCTCAACACGTTCACCCAGGCGTAGACTGTCCGGCGCTCTGCATCCGGCGCATCCACGCCGAGCAGTTCCAGCGTAACTTGCCTGTCCGCCGCCATTATGCCCAACTGCTTGCCTTCTGTCTCCAAATAGTTGCGGATAATTGGTTCCACCAGATCGCGATTGGCTGGCGATATTCCCTTTTTCACCTCGACAAAAACTTGCCCCACGTGTTTTCCCTGAGCCAAAACTTGCAGCTTCCACACGCCCGGATCGGGCAAGGCAATCCCGGTTGGAACATGTCCGGTCGCGTCGTGCAGCGGCCCCATCACCTGGTAGCTGCCAAGCTCTACCCGTTTCCCATCCGTCCTGTAGGCGACGATCTCTACCTGTGACAATCCGCTGCCGTTCAACAGCCAGATGAAGCGTTGCGTCTGCCCTTCGTACAGCTCATTGGGATCGGTCATCGCCCGCACAGGCTTTTCACCAATGTACGAAAAAGTTTGCTCCAGGTAAGTGGCTGAGTGCTGCGGCATCGGCTTCCACAAGTCGGGTGAGGTCAATTGGCCGCCGGGCAATAGTTCAGGCACAGGCTTCCCTGCGCGCTCCCCTTGGCTAGTCGGCCCACTCAGCGAAAAGGACGACCATAGCCAAACGACCAGCAGCAAGCCCGCCACGGGCAGCGCAAACCTTTTCCAGACAATCGGCAGTCTGTCTTTTTGCCTGATCCGCTCGCGCACGCCGTTTTTCATCGCTTCCGTAAAGTGGACGTCGCGCAAAACGGTTTGATCGGCCCTGTCCTTCAAATTTGCGATCCATCGGTTGTCGTCCATTCCCACTCGCTCCCTTCCCCAAGACTCTGCTTCAAGTGTTGCCTCGCCCTGTGCAGACGGGTTCTCGCGGTCCCTTCGGATATGCGAAGGACGTCAGCTACCTCTTTGATCGACAAATCTGCGTAGTAATGCAGGACGATCACCTGACGATACAAGGGCGCAAGCTGCAACACCTCAGCCACGAGCTGATTCCGCTGCTCCTGATGCAGCACGAGGCTTTCGGTGGACAGCTCGCCATCTTTTCTGATCCAGGAGCGAGGGAGGATATGGCGGAATGACCACGACCGCAAATAGCCTTTGCATTCATTGACGGCGATCCGGTATAGCCATGTATGAACGCTGCTCTCCCCGCGAAAACGCGGAAGATGCTGGTACGCCTTCACAAACACTTCTTGGGTAATGTCCTCTGCCAAACTGTGATCCTTGACCAGAAAAGTGACAAGGCGAAGAATCCGCGTCCCGTAGTCTTGCATGATTTGTTCAAAGGCAGCTTCGACAGTCGGCTGCAATTTATCCAAGGGCGCGACCTCCTTCCCGCAAATCCTTTACTGGTTAGATGCAACCGTCCGGATTTTGTTACAGCGAAAGGGCAGAAATTTTTTTGGCAATGATCGTCCAGCGCGTCGCGGCTCCCGGTGCACCTGGCGGTTCCGCAAACGGATAGCCCCCGTGCTGCCAGCGATCCGCCTCGTATTCTTCGGTTTGTTCTGGCAGCTCGCTGTGGTGGCAGACGACATTTTCCATGCTTTGCACGATCTCGTATCCCGCCGCTTCCAAAAGCAGATGCAGCTCTCCCGGCAACAACAGCGCCAGCTCCCGCTCCACTCTGTAGCGCGGCTGTTCCATCTGCTCCAAAAACGTCTCGTACGTCAGCGTGTAACGAAATTTTTGCTCGGCCAAAAGCGTTTCTCCCTCCACCTTTTGGTAAACCATCCGGTCAGGGAAAACGAATTTGCGCTGCATGACGGACCACTTGCTGTTGACGGGCGGAAGCAGCAAGTCAATCGCAACCGTCCCGTTCGCGGTCAAATGCTGTCCGATCACCGCGAGGAACTGTCGCTGCTCCGCTCTACAGGTCGCCTGCTGAAAGATGCCTTCCGGAAGCAGTATGTGCGTGAAGGTGGAATCGAGCTGCAATTCGCGTACATCTTGCTCCACGAGCACGAGCAAATCCTCCTGGTCTTTCAGCATGCGCCGTTTCTTTTTCGTCGCCATCTCCAGCATGTCCGGACTGTTGTCCACGCCGCAGACGGACAGCCCACACCGCGCCAGCTCAATCGCGATCCGCCCCGTGCCTACCCCAAGCTCCAGCACAGACACGGGAGCGAGCTGCGCTTCCTGCATGAGCCAGTTGCGATAAAAGGCGATCCCCGCCTTGCCCGCGAACTGATCGTAGTAAGTGGCTTCCAGCCCGATGTATTTGGCTTCAGGCAGAGGCAGATGCCGCCCTTCTCCCTGCATGCCGCACGTCGTACAGACGGAGCCTGCCAAATGTGAAAAAGGCACCCCCGGTGGGACGCCATTTTTCGTATCGCCTAACCATTCATCGTATCGAAATTTGCATACTTGGCAGCTGTAAACACTCATAACGCTTTGACCTCCTGTCGAGATTGCTCGTTGCGCAATGCTTCGGAAAAGAAATAGACGTGTTTTTTCCCTGTGCGCGGATGAGTGATTACTTCCGTTTCTACCCCGAACACATCCCGAATCAAGCCGGGTTCCAAAACCTCATCAGGGGTGCCGGAAGCGACCAGCTCACCGTCGCGGATGACGTACAGCCGATCACAGTACATCGCGGCGATGTTGAGATCGTGCAGCGATGAAAACACGGTAATTCCGAGTGTTTTGACCAAATCCATGACTTGCAGCTGATACCGGACATCCAGATGGTTGGTCGGCTCGTCGAGAACGAGAAACTCCGCTTGCTGCACCAGCGCCCTGGCAATCAGCACACGCTGCTTTTCCCCGCCTGACAAGGAAAAAAAGCTGCGCTCGGCATAAGCCTGCATCCCCACTCGTTCCAGCGACTCCTCACAAATGCGGCTGTCGGCTGTCGTGTCCGTTTGAAACAGCCGCTTATGCGGTGAGCGGCCCATCATGACTATCTCCATGACCGTAAAGTCAAATTCGACCGAGCTTTCCTGACGAACCACCGCCATGCGCTGTGCATTTTGCCGGGCAGACAGCTGGTACACGTTGTCATCGTCGAGCGAAATCAATCCGCTGTACGGCTTCAGCACGCGATAAATGCTTTTGAGCAAAGTCGACTTCCCGCTGCCATTCGGCCCGATCAGCCCGACGAACTCACCGGAGCGGACCGTCAGACTGACGTTGTGCAAAATCGTTTTGTTTTCCAGCCCGACTGTAATGTTCTCCACATTCAGATTCATCGTCCGCTACCTCCGAAAGAATAAGAACTGCGCAGCATCAGCCAAATAAAGAACGGGCCTCCGCACAACGCCGTGATGATCCCGATAGGAAGCTCCTCCGGGGCAAAAGCAAGCCGGGCAATCACGTCCGCCCAGATCAGAAAAATCGCTCCCAGCAAGGCGCTGACAGGCAAGACGCGTCGGTGATCGGAACCGACGATAACCCGCACGATATGCGGCATCATCAAACCGACAAATCCGATCGCTCCGCTGATCGAGACGATGACTCCCGTGAGCAGGGCCGTAATGACCAACAGCAGCTTGCGAAATTGCACCGTGTTGACCCCAAGCGTCCCGGCAGACTCCTCGCCCATCAGCATCGCATTCAACGAACGATACTGCGCCAGCAGCACGATCAGACAAATGACCACGATCAATGTCGGGATGGTCAAATACTCCCACTTGCCGCCCGCGAGACTGCCGCTCATCCAGAACAACACCGAGCGGATGCCGTGTTCGTTTGGCGCAGAAAAAATGATCAGACTCGTAATCGCCGACAAAATCGCAGAAATGGCAATCCCCGCCATGAGCAAGCGCACGGTCGAGTTTTGCCCGCCGATTCGCGACAAAGTAAAAATAAGCAGGATCGAGACAAGCGCCCCTGTGAAAGCGCCAAACGACAGGGCGAATTGTCCGTACATGCTGAATGCTCCGAACAAAATCACCAAAGTCGCTCCAGCCGATGCTCCCGAGGAAACGCCTAATATGTACGGATCTGCCAGGGAGTTGCGAACGAGAGACTGAATCGCAACCCCCACAACAGATAGACCAGCCCCGACAACTGCCCCCAACAGGACGCGGGGAAACCGAATATCCCAGATAATTGTCTGCTCTCCTTTTGACCAATCCACTTCGATCCACTGATTGGTCAGCGGAAGATTCGATAAGGCAATTTTCCATACTGTCGCTGGTTTGATTTCCACCGAGCCGAGTGTTACCGCAAACGTAATCGAGACGAGCAACCCGATCAGCAGGGCAACGATGATGAAGGGCATCTTGATCTTATGCAGGGCCGTTCCCTCCTTAATTAAGCAGCCGTTCTTTATTTGAATTTATCCGGGTACAGTCCTTCGCCGAGGATTTTCAGCGCGATCGGTGCGCGTACCCCTTCGGAAGCTGCGGACAATGGCAATACAATCAAACGTTTGTTTTGAATCGCTGGCAAGTCAGCCAGTTCCTTTTTGGCGAGCAAAAACTCTTTCTTCTGATCAATCGTTTTGTCGCCGTAATCCACGACAACGATAACGTCAGGCTTGCGGTTCACGACTTCTTCCCAGCTCACGGTTGCCCAGCCTTTTTGAATGTCGTCAAACACGTTTTTGCCGCCTGCCGCCTTGATCAGGGCAGTCATGTAGTTGTTTGCAGCTGTGAACGGCTGATCTTCTCCGCTATCGTACACAAACACGCTGAGCGGCTTGTCCACGGTACCGATTTTGCTTGTCGTTTGTTCCATTTCCGCTTTCATTTTGCCAATCAGTTCGTTCGCCTTGTCTTCCACGCGGAAAATGCGGCCGATGTTTGCAATGTCAGCGAATACGTCGTCAATAGTCGGGCCCGGCTTGTTGGAAGACTCTTGCAGGTACGATTTGACCCCTGCTTTCTCCAACTCCTCCATCGAGCCTACACCTTTATCGCCAAAGGCGCTTTTCCAGCCTGCATACACAAAGTCAGGGTTGGCAGCCATCAGCACTTCTTTCGTCGGGTACTTGTCGGACAGCACAGGCACTCTGTCGTAGTCAGCTTTCAACTCAGGCAAAATTTGATCGTCCAAATACGCAGTCCCGGCCATTTTGTCAGCCAGACCGAGAGCGAGCATAATTTCCGTCACGTGCTGGTTCATGGTGACAGCGCGTTTTGGTGCTTCCGGATAAGTCATTTCGATGCCGTTGTTGACGATTGTCACTGGCTTGTTTTCGCCAGCGGCAGGCTGGGCAGCTTGCTCCGAGCCTGGCTTGGTAGCAGCTTGTTCAGGAGCTGCCGGTGTTGCGGAACCACACGCAGACATGAGCAGCATGATTGCAGTCACAGACGCGAACCAAAATCCTTGCAAGGCCTTCTTTTTCTTAGGTGTTTTATTCATTTGTTTTGTTACCCTCTCTTCTTTTCATGTTCTCTGTACGATGAAAACAATTGCTATGCAAATCGTAATTGTTACGAATTACATCTACACTATACGGAAAGCCGCTCCGTTTGGCAATACAGGAAATGGCATCTCCCCCTCTCCACGTGTTGCTGCCACGATGATACCCATAGAAAAAAGCACCTCCCAGTTTTCCAATCGGGAGGTGCTCGACATACGCAGACATATCTATAGAGCCAGCGTTTGTGGAGCGCCTTTTCTAAAGATTGCTTCTACATCTGTCCCATCCTCGTGGGTCGATTGCAAATGATCTCATGGCAGGTCTCCTGGCTCACGAATCAACATGCCTAGTTCCCTTCCCATTTTTCGTCTCGCGAAAAACAGTGGTTGCTGCGTACTAGGCACTCCTCGTTTACAGTGGCGGGACCGCGCCGGATTTTCACCGGACTTCCCTATTAAGCTGGCGGAACCAAACGATTCCAGCCAGCACCATCAGATTCATATGAAATTGTGTGTTTCGTGATCGTTAGCCAATCACAGTCAATTGTTTCGGGAACTTGCTCAATACTTCCACGCCTGATTCGGTTACGAGCACATCGTCTTCAATGCGCACGCCGCCTACTCCCGGTACGTAAACGCCTGGCTCGATGGTGAACACCATGCCCGGGCGAAGCGTTTCCTGATTTTGACCATGTACGGACGGATATTCGTGCACATCCATGCCCAAACCGTGTCCCAGTCGGTGCATGAAGTATTCGCCATAGCCTCGCGCGGCAATCAAGTCGCGAGCGGTCTTGTCGAGATGGGCAAAAGTCACGCCTGGACGAACCTCTGCAATCGCCGCCTCATTCGCCGCAAGCACTGTCTCGTAAATTTCGCGCAGTTGTTCGCTGACTTCCCCGACGGCAAACGTGCGGGTAATATCCGAAACGTAACCATCAGCTGCTACCCCGATGTCAAACAGCAGCAAATCGCCTTCCTGCACCTGGCGCGAACCTGGCGTTCCATGCGGCAATGCCGATTTTTCGCCTGCCAGTACCATCGTGGAAAAGGATGGGCCATCTGCTCCCAGACGCTTCATCTGAAATTCCAGCTCCGCGACAATCTCCATTTCGGTCTGACCGACTTTGAATTTTTTCAACGTCTCGCCAAGCGTATCTTCGATCAGTTGAACCGCATTTTTCAAACGGGCAACTTCATCTGCCGATTTGATCAGGCGCATTTCACGAAGCGGTTCTTCCACATCGGTGTAGCTCTGCGCACCGACGGCTTGTCCCATGGCTTCGAAGCGTTCTACCGTCATGTGGCTTTTCTCGATGCCCAGCTTGGACAAGCCCGCTGGCAACGCCTGCTTGAGAATCTCGTACGGATTGTCCGTATCCGTATGTGTAAGAATCGTCTGAACAAACGATGCTGCTGCCGCCGCTTCCCGATCAAGGGCAGGCACAATCAGCGAAGGCTCGCCTTGGGCCGGAATGATCAGCCCCATAAAACGCTCGTGCGGATCAGTAAAAAACCCGGTCAAATAGTAAACATGCTTGGGAGAAGTGATCAATACCGCGTCTAACTCATGGTTTGCCAAAAAATCGTGCAGCTTCGAAATACGCTCCTGGAACAACTGCGTCACCTTCTCTTTCGACAATATTCTACCCCTGAGAATACCATTTTCCTGCCTAAAAAAGAAGAGAGAAGCGGAAAATTCTCTCATGAATCCTCCAGCATATGCCCAAAGAAAATAAGCCAGCAGACGCGAAAAAAGGGGCAGCCTGGACGCTTGTGTCCCTACTGCCCTTCGCACTACAACTAATTTTTCATCCGTGGATCAAGCGCATCCCGCAAGCCGTCGCCAATCAGGTTGAAGCCAAGTACGGTCAACATGATCGACAGTCCGGGAAAAATAACCGTCCACGGCGCTTTTTGAATGTATTGACGGGAATCGGAAAGCATTTTCCCCCACTCAGGCTCCGGTGGCTGCGCACCGAGTCCAAGGAAGCCGAGTGCCGCCGCTTCAATGATCGCAGTAGCAATCCCCATCGTCCCTGTCACGATGATCGGAGCCAGGCTGTTCGGCAAAATGTGCTGCATAATGATCCGGGAATCTTTCATCCCGATCGCGCGCGCCGCCATGACGAACTCTTCTTCCTTCAAGCTGAGAACCCGCGAGCGAACCAGACGTCCAAAAGTCGGAATGTTGATAATGGCAATCGCCAACAGCGCGTTTTGCAAAGACGGCCCCAAAATCGCGACAATCGCAATCGCCAACAGGATGCTTGGGAACGCCAGCATAATATCAAAAATGCGGGAGATCAGCGTGTCAATCCATTTGCCGTAAAATCCGGCGAGCAAGCCGAGAATCGTTCCGGCGACGACCGAGCCGATGACGGAAAAGGTGCCTACCCACAAGGAAATGCGCGCCCCGTACACGACGCGGCTGAACACGTCCCGCCCGTTGTAATCCGTTCCAAACCAGTGCTCCCCCGATGGCGGCTTGTTTTTCATGACCAGCTCGCCTTCATCGTAAGGATACGGCGCGATCATCGGAGCAAACACAGCGACCGCCACGAAAAACAGGATAATCGCCAATCCGACCATCGCCAGCTTGTTCTTGCGCAACGCCCTCCACGCTTCCCGCCAAGGAGAGACTACTTCTTCATCTTTTACTTTCCAGGTCACAGTCTGTACGTGAGTTTCTGCCATATCTCCTTTGTCCCTCCTCTAGCGGTATTTAATGCGCGGGTCAATGTAAGCATACAGAAGGTCGACCAAGAGATTGATCAGTACGAAAATCGTAGCGATCACCAAGATGCCGGACTGGATCACCGGATAATCCCGGTTTCCGATGGCTGTGAAAATGTAGCGGCCGACGCCGGGCCAGCCAAAAATCGTTTCGGTCAGCACCGCTCCCCCCAGGAGCAAGCCTGTTTGCAGACCAATCACCGTCAACACGGGAATCATTGCATTTTTCAATGCATGCTTGTACACGACCCAGAACTGCGCCAAGCCTTTTGCCCGGGCTGTTCTGACGTAATCCGCACGCATCACTTCCAGCATGCTCGATCGGGTAATCCGGGCGATAATCGCCATCGGAATCGTTCCGAGAGCCACTCCGGGCAGGATCAAATGCTTGACCACTTCCCACAGCTGATCCCACTGTCCAGCCATAATCGTGTCCAGTATATAGAACTGCGTAATGGCCTCTACAGGATTACGCGAATTGTCGCGACCAACGGATGGCAGCCATTTCAGTTCTTGCGCAAAGAACCATTGCTCCATCAAACCTAGCCAAAAGATTGGCATTGAGACACCGATCAAGGCGATCAACATCGCACAGTAGTCAAACCAGGAGTTTTGCTTCCACGCAGACAAAATTCCTGCGTTCACTCCGATAATCACAGCGAAAAGCATGCTGACGATCGTCAGCTCGGTAGTAGCGGCCAAATACGGCCCGATTTCTTGCGTGATGCTTGCTCCGGAATGCAGGGAAACTCCCAAATCTCCGGTGATGATTTGCTTCAAATAGTCAAAGTATTGAATGTACCACGGATTGTTCAAGCCTAAAACTTCCCGTAAATCTTCAATCGCTTTCGGACTTGCTTTCTCTCCCAATATGGTCAGAGCCGGATCACCTGGGATGGCACGGATGATGGAAAATACGACGATGGACATGCCCAGTAGAACGGGGATGAGCATAAAAATTCTTCGGATGCTGTAGGATAGCAATGCCATCTCCTCGCTTTCCTTACAAAAAGATAATGGCTAGGTGCAAAAAGAAAGGGTAAGAAGAGGTTTTCTCCTCTTACCCTGCTTGGCTTTCACATTCCATCCGGTTTTACTGGAAGTCAACCTTTTCCAGACTCTCGGAGCCTTTTGGATGCGGCTTGTAGTTGATGATGTTCGCTTTGGCAGCCAATGCTGGCGTAGAGTGAGCCAGTGGCACCATCGGTACGTCCTTGAAGATCAGCTCTTGCACTTGCAGGTACAGCTTCTCGCGCTCTTCCTTGGTCGTAGCGGACTGAGCAGCCATCAAGAGCTTGTGCGCATCTTCGTTTGCCCAGCGCGTACGGTTGTTTCCGCCGATGTTGTTTTTATCCAGCAAAGTCGCCAGGAAGTTGTCCGGGTCGCCGTTGTCGCCGGTCCAACCGAGCATGAACATTTCTTGCTCGCCTGCTTTTGTTTTTTCCAGGTAAGTCGCCCATTCCATCGTCACGATTTCAGCTTCTACTCCGATTTTTTTTAGGTCTTGCTGGATTGCCTCGGCAATTTTCACGCCATCAGGCATGTACGGACGAGCAACTGGCATTGCCCAGAACTTGATTTTGAAGCCGTTCGGGAAGCCTGCTTCGGTCAAAAGCTGCTTCGCTTTGTCAATGCTAAATTCACGATCCTTGATGTTGCCGTTGTGGCCCCAGATCGATGGTGGCATTGGGTTCACAGCCGGTTGGCCAAGTCCTGCAAAGAATGCTTCGATGATAGCTGGCTTGTTGATCGCGTATGCGAGTGCTTCACGAACTTTTGGATTGTCGAGTGGCTTTTTCTCCACGTTGAAACCGACGAAGCCGATGTTCATGGATGGACGCAGGATCAGTTGCAGATCCTTGTTGTCTTTTACCGTTTGCGCGTCATCCGGGTTCACACCGTCCATCATGTCGATTTCGCCAGAGGTCAGTGCTGTCAAGCGAGCCGTGTTTTCAGGGATAACCTTGAACACGAGTTTGTCGAGTTTAGGGAAACCAGCGTTCCAGTAGTCAGGGTTTTTCTCCAGCGTAATGGTGTCATTGCGCTTCCACTCTACGAACTTGAACGGCCCGGTTCCTACCGGATTTTCGTTGAATTTCTCAGGTCCCATATCCTGTACCGCTTTTGGCGAGGCAATCGCGAAGCAGGACATGCCCAGGTTTTGAATGAATGGCGCGAGCGGGCGGTTCAGGGTGAACTTCACCGTTTGCGCATCTACCGCTTCTACAGACTTGATGACATGGTTTTCGTCGCCTTTGTAGCCGCCGAACATGTCGTTGTAGTATTCGAAGCCTTCTTTGTTATGTTGCGGATGGCTCTTGTCGCTCCAGCGCTCGAAGTTCCATTTTACGGCTTCTGCATTAAAATCGGTGCCGTCATGGAATTTGACTCCACTGCGCAAATGGAAAGTGTACGTCAAGCCGTCCGGAGAAATTTCCCACTTTTCCGCCAGAGAAGGAACAACTTCTGTGCTTTCTTCGGCGTAACCTACCAGTGTATCGAACACGTTTTCCGTCACCTTGAACGATTCGCCATCGGTTTGAGCGATCGGGTCGAGACCGACTGTATCGCCGCCGCGGCCTACGATCAATTGCTTAGGCCCCGATTTGGCTGGCTCAGGTGCTGGAGTCGCTGCCGGAGTTTCTGTCTTTGGCTGTTCTGCCGGCGCTTGTGTCGTTTGAGAACCGCTGCATCCAGCAAGCAACATGCCCAGAGCCAACAGGCTGGTCATGGCTGCGGAGAGAACTCTCTTCTTCATGAAAACATCCCCCTCTTCTAAAATGAAAGCATGTTACATTAATCCATCATCATCCGTGTCGCTCCTGCCTCGCATCCCCCCTTTAAAAAGGCTTCCTTTTCATCAGGCGGTCATCCTCGTGTGCGGCTTTACTGTTTGTACAGATGACAGGCCACAAAATGTCCATCACCCACGTCCTGAAAAGCGGGACGAGTTGAGCGGCATTCTTCTGTCACGTGGGGGCAGCGAGTATGGAACGTACAGCCGCTCGGCGGATTCGCCGGGCTTGGCACGTCACCTTGCAAGATCACCCGTTCCCGTACATCATCCGGGTCCGGAGTCGGCACCGCAGACAATAGTGCTTTTGTATAAGGGTGGAGCGGGTTCGAGTAAAGCTGTCCGCTCGTCGTCAATTCGACAATTCGGCCGAGGTACATCACACCCACCCGATCGCTGATGTGACGCACCACGCTCAAATCATGGGCGATAAACAAGTAGGTGAGGCCCATTTCCTTTTGCAAATCTTGCATGAGATTGAGCACCTGCGACTGAATGGACACGTCAAGCGCGGACACAGGCTCATCCGCTACAATCAGCTTGGGGTTGAGCATGAGCGCTCTGGCGATGCCGATCCGCTGGCGTTGCCCGCCGCTGAACTGGTGCGGGTAGCGCCTCGCGTGGTAGCTGCTCAGCCCCACGACTTCCAGCATTTCCTGCACTCTTTTTTTGCGCTCGGAACTCGTCCCGATTTTATGTACGACAAGTGGCTCTTCCAGAATCTTCTCAATATTGTGACGAGGATTCAGAGAGGCGAACGGATCTTGAAACACGATCTGCATATCGCGCCGCATTTTGCGCATCTCATCTGTGGAAAGTGCTGTAACGTTGACACCGTCAAACGTGATTTCGCCTGCGGTAGGCTCAATCAGCCGAAGCAGCGAGCGTCCCGTCGTGGACTTGCCACAGCCGCTCTCTCCGACCAATCCGAGCGTCTCCCCGCGCTTGACGGCGAACGAGACATCATCGACGGCCTTCACCACACCTACTTCCCCGCCCAGGACGCCACCTGTGATGGGATAATACTTTTTCAAGTTTTTTACGACGAGTAGTTCTTCTGTCAACGGGCATGCTCCTTTCGGGTTATTCACTCAGCCAGCAGCGGGAAAAATGGTTGTCTCCTACCGCTTTGAGCTGCGGCATTTCGCTGCGGCAAAGGTCTGTCGCCTGATCACAACGAGGTGCAAAGCGGCATCCGACCGTGAGCGAGCCTGGGATCGGCACATTCCCCGGAATCGAGTAGAGCCTTTCCTGCGACTCTTCCAGCTTCGGCAAGGAATTGAGCAGCCCTTTTGTGTACGGATGTTTGGGCTTTTTCAAAATGGTGCGGACATCCCCTTCTTCGATGACATTGCCCGCGTACATGACGACAACTCTGTGGCACATTTCGGCAACCACGCCCAAGTCATGGGTGATGAGCAAAATCGCCGTCTGCGCTTCCCGGTTGAGCTGCCGCATCAAGTCGAGAATTTGCGCCTGAATCGTCACATCGAGAGCCGTCGTCGGCTCGTCCGCAATCAAAAGCTCCGGATTACAGGCCATAGCCATGGCAATCATGACACGCTGTCTCATCCCGCCGGAGAGCTGGTGCGGGTATTCATCGACAATCGCTTCGGCTCGCGGGATTCCCACTTTTTTCAACATGTCGATGGCGCGATCCCGCGACTGTTTTTTGCTAGCCTTTGTATGTAATCGAATGGCCTCGCCGATCTGATTCCCGATCGTGAAAACGGGGTTCAGAGATGTCATCGGCTCCTGGAAAATCATCGCGATTTCATTTCCGCGTATGTCTCTCATCCGCTTTTCATTGGCTGTTACGAGGTCTTCCCCTTTGAACTTGATTGTTCCCCCGACGATTTTTCCCGGCGGATTGGGCACCAGCTTCATGACAGACAGGGAAGTGACACTTTTTCCACAGCCTGACTCGCCGACTATGCCCACTACTTCTCCTTTGTTAACCGTGATCGTCACGCCATCAACGGCAGGGATTTGGCCGCGGTCCGTGAAAAAGTGCGTTTGCAGGTTTTCAATTTGCAGGACAGGATCTGACACGTGGCTCACCTCTCTTACCGATATATTCAGTAGAAAAAGATCTATCAGTAGACATTATGCCATTAATACAATTTTTTGGCAACACAATAAATTCTAACTATTATATTTTTACTGACTATATAGAATATTCTCCTTCACCTTCTCCATTTCCTTCCAGAAAATGTTTTTGAAGCCCACATCTCAGACACAGTCTGCGTTATGCCGTTTGGGACATCTTGTCCGAGCCTGTCCATGCGCACAAAAAAAGCCCGTTTTGGCGGGCCTTTTGTCACTGGGGCTTTGTACACCCCTTCTTTTTGCGCGTAAACAAAATCTATGGCTCGAAAAAACTTCCTACCCAATCGACAAACATTTGCGCACCGTTTTTGATGCTGTCACCCAGTGTCAGTCCCACCCGGCTCACGTAATTGACCATTTTCTCCGGCCCGGCAGTCTGGACCTGCTTGCCCATCACCGCGATTTCCATCTGGCCTTGATCCACTTTTTTGATGTAAAAGGTTTGCGCCTTTTCTTCCGGCACACCGCTTACTTTGGATATGCCCCGCTCCGCCGTTTGCAGCCCAAGCACCACACCGATCAAAAGGACGACCAAAAGCCCCGTCAGCTTCACCGTCACGTTCATGCCCATCACCTCTTCGCAGGCTCTTGCGATTCCGTTTTGCTTACCTTCTCAGCCTGCAAGTAATAAGCGGCAAAAACATCGGCCAGCGCCTCCGCCGTATTCAGGCTTTCCTGCAACGTATTTCCCGTTCCACCTATTTCCATTAACATGCTTCCCGAAGAGATGGACTGATTATACTCGCCGTGATCGGTTTTTCCGCCTTTTTCCATCACTCCGCGTGACAGCTCAGGGTACATTTTCTCCATCAGATTGTGCAGGTCTGTCGCAAACGCTTCGTTCTTCTCGTAGCTTTTGTTGCGCTTGCCGATGACGAACATGACTCTTGCGTATGTTTTGCCTTTGATCGTTACGGTAGTAGTTTCGCGCGGAGCCGTGTCGCGGTGCAGGTCGAAAAAGTAGTGCAGCTCGCGATTTTTTTCCACGGCAGCCTTGACCACCTGCAACGATTGGGCGTATGACAGGGCGTAGTCCATTTTCTTGTTCAACAGTTGCTGGTAAATGTCGTCCTTGCTAACCTCCGAGCCGATCCCCCGCTCGTTCAGTTCTTCGCTCAGACGCTGGCTGACCAAAGAGATGTTTCGCGTAGGATGATCGACAGCCGTTCCTACAGGCTTTGTCTCACTAAACCACGACTCGCGGTTGTGCGAATTGTAGACGAACACGATTTTCTTGCCGCCTGTCGACACCGGCTTTGCTACCGGAGCCGGAGCGGGCTTCTCTTCTTCCTGCTTCGCCGCTTCTTGTGTCGCTGGCTCTACAACCGGAACGAGCTGGGAAGTATCCGCCACTCGCGTTGGGTACTCTACGTAAAAATCAGCCAACGACGCACCTTTTCCCTGAACGACAAAGCGGGCGTCTTCTGTCGTTACCATCCCCGGCAGCTCTCTGCCAAGCAGACTGCGCAAATCTCCGGGTTGAATGTTCGTCGCGAGCTGAAAAAGAAAGCCCGTCACGCTGTTGGATCTGGCATCGCCCGAAGCTTGCACGGTGGCAGACAACGCTGGAATCTCCTGCCCCATCCAGTTGAGTATCGCCAGGCTCGATATATGCGAAGCCGCCTGCTGGATGGCGGAGGAGGTGATTGCGAGGCGATTTCCTCCCAGCGAAAACACACCCGTCATGACGAACAAAAAAGCGGTTATGAATGAAAGAACAGCGAATTGGCGTTGGACTAGGGTCGCCATCAGTCTCACTCCTCTGGCTGTAGCATGGACAAGCACGCATGCTCTCTTTCACGCTTGTCTATGCTTTAGCCTATGAGCCTCATAGAGACGATAGAACCCTTTTCTAGCTCAACTCTCCCAATCTAGTTATTTTCATCCTTCGACCGTCTAGTGAGTGTAGGCGGCGCTATTATCTTCATTCACAGCCTGATGCAGAGATCGATTCAAGCCTGTGGCAATCACATTGGCAACTCCTTCAATGAAGTCATCCACTTCTTTTGGCGTGACGACCAAATCTTGCCCCAGCGGCCGCAGCACCTCGTGGATCAGTTGCCGCTTTTCTTCTTCCGGAAGCGATCCGACCAGCCCCATGAACGTCTTGCGTGATTCCATATCAGGCAGATCATCCTCGGTATACGGTTCCTTGCGTTCGGGAACGGTACTCAGCGACAGCTTGTTGAACGCTCGCTTGCTCTCGACCATGGATTGTCCAAAATGCCCGAGCAAATACGTAATCGCGTCGTTGACGATGGTAGAAGCAAAAACAACGGTCGGCACTCCGACCGCAATGACCGGAATCCCGAGAGTAGCCTGATCAATCGATTTTCGCTTGTTGCCCACGCCTGAGCCGGGGTGTATGCCCGTGTCGGATACTTGAATCGTCGTGTTTACGCGATGCAGAGCGCGAGAGGCCAGCGCATCGATACAGATGACGAAGTCCGGCTTGCTTTTTTCTACGACCCCAAACACGATCTCGCTCGTCTCGATCCCGGTAATGCCCAAAACACCCGGCGACAGGGCACTGACCTCGCGATAGCCTTCACCCACTGTTTCCGGCGCCAGCTTGTACAAGTGGCGTGTAACGAGCAGATTTTCCACCACCATCGGGCCGAGCGCGTCCGGGGTCACATTCCAGTTGCCGAGCCCCACGACGAGCGCTTTCTTGTCTTTCGTGATCCCCATCTGTTCCAGAAAAGCGGCAAACTCCATCGCGAATCGCTTCGCCACTTGCTCTTCTATGGAAGTATCGTTGTCGCGCAGCTTTGGTACTTCCATCGTCAAATAGCGCCCCGGCAGCTTGCCGATTTGCTTGCCTGCCGCTTCGGTCTGCACGTGCAGTCGCGTCACTTTGATATTCGGCTCACTGTCGTCTGCTTGCAGCCAAATGCCTTCGATGTTGCTTTCGTTTTGCTGCTGGGCCAGCTCGTGCGCCTCCACCGCCAGATCGGTTCGAATCGAGTAGCCTGACAAATCAATGTTGTGCGCCATGTTCCATCGACTCCCTTCACGAAGTAAAAACGGCCATGACCGTTTTCTTCCTGCTACTAGGTTGCTTGAATCCTTTATTTTTATTCCGAATCCTTTCTTGCAAATGGTGTTGGCGCATGCTAGAATTACTTTGTTGTATGACTGTATGTCTATGGTCGTCTAAGGAGGTGACACACATGCCAAACATTAAATCCGCGATTAAACGCACCAAAACAATCGAAAAGCGCCGCGCACACCGTGCTTCTCAAAAGTCTGATCTGCGCACTTCCATCAAGAGCTTTGAGAAAGCTGTCGCCGCTTCTGATGTAGCATTGGCGAAATCCACTCTTCTGGTGGCTGTGAAAAAGCTGGACAAGGCCGCTTCGAAAGGTCTCATTCATAAAAACGCAGCAAACCGTCAAAAGTCTCGTTTGATGAAAAAGCTCAACGTTCTGAGCGCTCCTGTAGCGTAAGAGACCAGCCGAAAAAACCCCGCGAACAATTTGTTCATGGGGTTTTTTTATTGGCTGATTGGCCTATTGGCCGTTGGCACTACCCGGTCGTCCGCTGCCGCTCTGCATGCGCCCGCGCAACAAACAGCTCCAAGGCAAGCCGCTTGTCCACTTGTCCGGACTTCATGCGGAAATCTTCTTCCGCCAAAATGTGCAGCAACTTTTTCAACGAGTCCTCGGAAAAATGCCGCGCCTGCTCCATCGCTTTTTTCACCGCGTACGGATGCATCTTGATCATCCCGGCCATTTGCTGTTGCGAGTAACCGCGCGGTGCCAACTGCTTGACATGCAAAAGCATGCGGAACTGTCTGGCCAGCAAGGCAATCAGCTTGATCGGCTCCTCGCCTGTCTTCATGCAGTCGTACATCATGCGCAATGCCCTGTCCAGCTTGCCTGACGCTACTTGCTCAATCAGCCCGAACACATCCTGCTCCAGCGTCCGTGCGCCAAGCATTTCGATTATCTCATCCGTAATGCTTCCCCCGACTCCTACATACAAGGCCAGCTTCTCCACTTCCTTGTCCAGAAGCCGCAATTCTTGCCCTACGCGTTCCACCAGCTTCATCGCCTGCTGACGTCCGATTTTTGCCTGGTACTTATCCGCTTGCCGTTCCACCCAACCGTACAAGTCAGCATCTTTCAGCAACGGAAACGGAATGACTTTTGCTTTTTGCTGCAGCGTTTTGACGAGCTTTTTCCGTTCGTCCAGCTTCTCTGACTCCGTATGTAAAATCAAGGTCGTATACGGAGGCGGATTTTGCAGATACCCCAGCAAGGCATCCGGATCGCTTTCCACTTTTGTCTGCGGCTTGCTCCCCGTCAAAAAATAAGCCTGTCTGGCGATAACCAGCCGATGCTCGCCCAAAAACGGCAACGTCTCCGCGTCTTGCAAAATGTCTGTCAGCCCTGTCTCCGTGCAATCGTATACGCTCATGTTCAGATCGCGAAACTGCGGATCAATCATCTGATTTTTCGCCAGTGTCAAAAATTCTTCGGCCAGAAATGCCTCCGGGCCATACAACACATAGACCGGCGAAAATTGCTTTTGCCTGATTTCCCGAATCGCCGAGAGGAGTGGCATGCCTGTTCCCTCCCTTTCCTTGCTCTTTCCTGCGTAATTATAGCACAAAACGCTCACCGTGGTTTGCTGTTCGTTGCTCCAGGCACAATCAATCGGCCGCCTGCTTTTTGCGAGCCTGCAACCGCGTTCATCGGTGCAGGAGATGGCGAACCAGCCGCAAGCAGCGATTTTGAACAGAAAAAAACCGCTACCTGTTCGGTCGGCAGCGGTTTTTCCATCCGTTGGCACCTCTATGTAAACGTTCAGGGAAAAGCCCCGGGATTCCTCCTCCCCAAACGGTAAGCAGGGGGTGCTTGATAATGTACTTTACGCACGAATCCCCTTAGTGGTGCCAGTCCCGTTTGAAAAACCACGTTTGCATGTGCAAAGCAGGAGAGACCTTTTTATCAATCGTCGTTCTCTTTATTGCTCTCCCGCTCTTCCTGCTTGTTGTCTTTCTTGTTGTCTT
>NZ_DOTK01000044.1:0-90636 GCF_003521185.1 Brevibacillus sp. | reverse complement strand
GTTGTGGTCGGCGCGAGTTTCAAAGAAAATGCCAATGCCAAAAAGCTTGTTTGAGCTGACGCTTTGTAGTCTGCGTCATCGGTACTTTAGCGGTGGTGATCGGGGTTTCAAAAAAACGCAGAAACATGAGCAAGAGTCTTCTTGAAGACGGTCACTTCATGCAACCCGTTCATGAAAAAACTTACTCAATTTCTGCTCTGGATTTTCCGCCCTTGAGCAACCTCCAAAAAACAATCTCCGACCAATGCTTACCGTTGGCCGAGGAAACAGGAGAAACAAGCGAAAGGGCTTTGGGACTCCTTCCGAGGCGGAGGTGAAAAAGGAAAACACGCCTTTAAGCGGCAACGTGCGTCCGCTTCTTCGATCTCGCTGCTTTTGACGCGGTTTTCCTTTTTCGCCGGAGACGGGCAGTCCACCCTTCCCCGCTAGAGGCCCACGTCCCTACAGCGGTTTCTCCTGTTTCCTCCCTCCCCTACAGCCGCGATCAACAGCCGCACTTGAATTTTTCATCCTTGATCAACTCTCAAAAAATCACGATCCGACCAATGCTTACCGTTGGCCGAGAAAACAGTGACCCCCGCCCATTTCCTCCCCATTCAAAAAAACTGCCACCCAGCAGTCTCCAAGCGACCACCAGGCAGCAGTTGTCTTTTCCCTAAAACGATCATTACTCCATCGTCAACACGACGCGGCCGTTAATTTGGCCTTTTTCCATCCGTTCCAGCACCTCGTTGATTTTATCCAGCGGCTGTGTCTCGATGATCGCGCGAACCTTGCCGCGAGCCGCGAAGTCGAGTGCTTCCTGCATGTCTTTGCGCGTTCCTACGATCGAGCCTTTGACCGTTACACCGTTGAGCACCGTATCGAAAATCGGGATAGGCAGCTCGGCATTCGGCAAGCCAACCACCACGAGCGAGCCGCCGCGGCGAACCGATTTGTACGCCTGCTCAAACGCTTTTTTCGTTACAGCCACACTAATCGCTCCGTGCACGCCACCGACCTGCTCGGTAATCGCCTCCACAGGATCGACCTCGCTGCTGTTGACCGTCACGTCAGCCCCCAATTCTTTTGCCAGTTCGAGCTTCTCGTTGTGAATGTCTACCGCGACGACGTTGTACCCCATTGCTTTCGCATATTGCAGGGCTACGTGGCCCAGTCCGCCGATCCCGAAAATTGCCACCCAGTCGCCCGGCTTCACATTGGCGACCTTCAGCGCTTTGTAAGTAGTCACGCCCGCGCACAAGATCGGAGCAGCCTCCACGTCTCCCAGTTCATCCGGGATACGCGCCACATAAGCCGCTGGCGCCACGCAATACTCCGCGTAAGCTCCGTCTGCGGAATAACCGCCATTCAATTGCTTCTGGCACAAAGTCTCCCAACCCGTGAGGCAATAGTCGCACTCGCCGCACGCGGAGAACAGCCACGGGATGCCTACCCGGTCGCCCAGCTTCAAGGAAGTGACGCCTTCGCCCAGCTTTTCCACGACCCCTACCCCTTCATGGCCCGGAATCAAAGGCAGCTTCGGCTTGACCGGCCAGTCTCCATGCGCTGCATGCAAATCCGTATGGCAAACGCCGCACGTCTTGATTTTGACCAACACTTCCCCGTAACCCACCTCTGGAACCGCTACTTCCTTTACCTCCAGCTTTTGATGGAACTCGTTGACCACTGCTGCTTTCATCTCGACCTTCCTCCTCTTTTCCCCCACGGGCACCTGTTCGTGTGCCGAATGAGCGGTTATGTATTTTCGCTCCTATATATTTGCAAGCAGCATGCCAAATTGTAAGCGCTTTATCTTTCGCGCTTTTTCGCCTTGTCTCACCTTCGGACTGGCCGATTTTTCGGCCTATCAGCCAAAAAAACGGCCCGCGAGCCAAGCTTTTGGCCAAAAAAGGGATTCGACCCTGTCTGCGGTATTAACTACATAGGGAAAAAGGGGGTAAGCAGCATGCAAATATCCAAATTTATGACACCGGAGATCATCTTCGGCAACCAATCCATCGGCCAAGTCGGGGAAAGCCTTCGCCGTCTGGGAGCATCCCGCGTTTTTCTCGTCAGCGATCCCGGTGTCGTAAGCGCAGGCTGGGCCGAGCGAATCATCCACTACTTGCAGCAGCAAAAGCTCGACTATCATTTGTGGACCAACGTGACGGCCAATCCGAAAGATTACGAGATTCACGCCGGAATCGCGGCGTACCGTGCTGCCGAGTGCAACGCGATTCTCGGAGTCGGCGGTGGCAGCGCGATCGACGCAGCCAAAGCCATCGCCCTGCTCGCCACCAACGAAGGAAGCATTGTGCAGTATGAAGGAGTCGATCAGATTCAGCATCCGCTCCCGCCGATGGTCATGGTGCCGACTACGGCTGGCTCCGGCTCCGAAGTCTCGCAGTTTTCGATTATCGTAGACAGCGCGCGCAAAGTAAAAATGGCGATCATCTCCAAATCGCTCATCCCGGATATCGCCATCATCGATCCGCAAACCTTGATGACCAAAGACCGACAACTCACTGCCAATACAGGCATGGATGTCCTGACCCATGCCATCGAGTCGTATATTTCGCTCGCTGCGACGCCGCTTACCGAGGTTCACTCCTTGCAAGCCATGCGCCTGATCGCCGAACATCTGCGTCCATCCGCCGCCAGCCAGTACAACGCCTCCGCCAAGCAAGCGATGGCAATGGCGAGCTTGCAGGCCGGAATCGCTTTTTCCAACGCCATACTCGGAGCCGTCCACGCCATGTCCCATCAACTGGGCGGCTTCCTCGACGCCCCGCACGGGGAAGTAAACGCCATCCTGCTGCCGCACGTTCTCGAATACAACTATATCGCCGCTCCCGAAAAATACAGGCAAATCGCCGAATGTCTGGGCGAAAACACCTCGGGTCTGAGCACGCACGACGCCTCTCGTCTCGCCATGAAAGCCGTGACGAATCTGGCAAAAGACCTGGACGTGCCGCAATCGCTGTCTGCCATCGGGCTGCACCCTGACCAGATCGAACTGCTCAGCTCACTCGCCTTGCTCGATGTGTGCATGACAACCAATCCGCGCGACATGAGCGTCCAAGACGTCGCTTCTCTCTTTCGCCAAGCTCTATAGGAGGCCGCCATGCAAAGCAAACAGGAGATACTCGAAAAGCTCACCGGAATATCTTCCTCGCGAAAAAGCTACTACAGCGAGCTTGTCTATCTCGTCGAAGAAATGAAAAAGAAAAACCGCCAGCTCGCGGTCATCAACCAGCTGACGCACATCCAGATCGACGCAACCTGGCAGCAAACGAGCAGCTACATAGCCCAGCAGCTATCGCAAATTCTCGCCTTCGAGCACTTTACGTTGACGATTGTCAAAGGAGGCACGCCGACGTCGTACTTGTGCATGCGGACAGACACGGACTGGCACTGCCACACGTTGACTCATCCGCACTGCCCTGACACGGCAAACTTTCCCGAGCAGCTTCACCACAAGCTGGCGCAAACGTTGCCGCAGCACTATGCGACTTCGGTGTCGCTGCGCAATCCATTGAACCAGACTTTCGGCTACTTGACGCTTTTGCGAGAGGAACAGCGCCCAGCCGATCCCGAAGAAGCCGAGTTGATCCAGCTCGTTGCCCGGCACGTAGGCGTCATCGTGGAAAACAGCCTGCTGTTTCAGGACGTGAACGAAAAAATCAAGATCGAGGCCCAACTGATCCAGTCGGCAAAAATGGCTGCCATCGGGGAAATGGCCGCTGGAATCGCCCACGAGCTGAACAGTCCGCTGACCGCGATTCTCGGCAATTCGCAACTGCTTTTGCGCGAAACAGCCGATGCTCCGACCGCGCCGCTCATGCGCGACATTTATCAGTGCGGCGTCCGCTGCAAAAAAATTATTCAAAACCTGCTGACCTTCTCCCGGCAAGAAGAGTATTTGTTTGAGACTGTCTCCATTGACGAAGTCGTGGAGGATGTGCTCGGGCTGATCGGCTATCAGCTGTCTGTCTGCGGCCTGACCATAACCCGGGAAATGAACGAGCCGAGCCTGTTGTTTCACGGCAGCCGCCATCAGATCGAGCAAGTCGTCATCAACTTGCTCTTGAACGCCAGGGATGCCTTGTCCGAGCAGGAAGCGCCGCGGATTCTCATCCGTTCCTTTCCCGTCGAAGAAGACGGCGTTCGCTACGCAGGCTTGTCCGTTTACGACAACGGGACGGGCATTCCAGCCGAACAGCTCTCACAAATTTTCCAGCCTTTTTTCTCGACCAAAGAACGGACAAAAGGGACAGGGCTGGGCTTGTCCGTCAGCCTTGGCATCGCCGAAGCGCACGGCGGCAAGCTGTATGCGCAAAGCGAAGAAAATCGCTACAGCGAATTTACGCTGCTTTTGCCACTGCTGATCAAAGAGGAGGAACATCAACATCATGGAGCAGAAACGGATATTGATTGTGGATGATGAGACGGAGGTCACTACGTTTTTCACCTATTTTCTCCGGCGCAAAAATTGCGAGGTAGTCGTCGCCAACACGGGCAAGGACGTCCAATGGCTTTTGCAAAACGATCCCCGCGGCTTTCAGGCTGCTCTCGTCGATCTCAAGCTGCCTGACGCGGACGGGCTGGAGCTGCTGCGCAAGATCAAAGCCGTTTTTCCCGCGTGCGAAGTGTTGATCATGACTGGCTACAGCACCATCAAGTCGGCCGTCACAGCGATGCAGTGGGGGGCCAAAGACTATTTGGAAAAGCCGTTCGACAATCTGGACAGTCTGGAACACATCATTGATTCTGTCCTCTCTGCTTCGGCGAACCAAAAAGATGACCTATCCCAAGAAGCCGCGCAATATGGTATCGTGTATTCAGCAGAAAGCCCGATGAGCAAAATGATCGCCATTGCCAAAAAATTAGCAAAAAAGGCGATCCACATCTTGATAGAAGGAGAGACCGGAACAGGCAAGGAGCTGATGGCCCGTTTTCTCCACGGAGCGAGCAACCGCGCCCAGCAGCCTTTCGTCGCGTTCAACTGCGGTGCCGTCCCGGAATCGTTGCTGGAAAGCGAACTGTTCGGGTACGAAAAAGGCGCGTTTACCGGAGCGATCAAATCGCGAAAAGGGTTGTTTGAGCTTGCTCACAACGGCACGCTGTTTCTCGACGAGATTGGCGAAGCCCCGCTGTCGATCCAGGTCAAGCTGCTGCGCACGCTGGAAACGGGAGAATTTATGCGGGTCGGAGGCGAACAGGTCGGTCAGAGCAATATTCGCTTCATCTCCGCCACGAACCGCAACCTGGAGCACGAGGTCGAGATGAACCGTTTCCGCAGCGACCTGCTGTATCGTCTCGAAGGAATCAAGCTGGCAATTCCTCCCCTGCGGGAGCGTGCTGGCGACATCCCGGCGATTGCGCATTCCTACTTGCAAAAGCGCAGCGGCGCTCCGTGCGAGATCGAGCCTGATGCCATGGAGCTTTTGCAACGCTATGACTGGCCTGGCAATGTCAGACAGCTCCTGAATGTCCTGAATCAAACGATCGCCCTGCACGAATGCGAAAAACTGCGCGCCGAGCACCTGCCTGCCCAGTTGCGGCAAAAGACGCTGCAAACGAAGCTGCCTGGTCAATCCCACCCCGAACCGAGCAGCGTCGAGCAAGCGATTGAGCGGGAGTGCGAGCGGTTTGTAGAATCGCTCACCCGCGTGCTCCCTTCCATCGAAGGCGTCGATTTCGATTACTTGCAAAAAAGAATCAAGCTGTTGGAAGGGGAAGTCGGACGGGCGATCATCGAAAAAGGATTGAGCGAAACAAAGGGAGACAGGCAGCTTCTGAGCAAGAAGCTGAACATCACCAAGCGGACGATCCGCTACATTCTCAACGAAAAGGGGTAATGCCTCGCCTGCGCTGCGCTAATCCCCTGTAGGAGGCAATGATTGTGGTACCCCAAAAACAACAGCACTGGTCGATTTCGCATCTCAAAAGCATTCCTGGCGATTTTTCCATCTCGGCCGTCGTCGTCGGCCTGATCGCCACCATCGTGTCTTATGCCGGCCCGCTCCTGATCGTCTTTCAGGCCGCACAGAGCGCGGGACTCAGCGAAGCAGAGCTTTCCTCCTGGATTTGGGCGATCTCCATCGGCAGCGGCTTGACGGCGATTATTTTAAGCATCTGGTTCAAGACGCCAGTCATTACCGCCTGGTCGACGCCAGGTGCCGTCCTCTTGGTATCCAGCCTGACCACCTATCCTTACAGCGACGCGATTGGCGCGTATCTGTTTTCCGCAGCCGTCATCACGCTGCTCGGCGTCTCCGGCCTGTTTTCCATCCTGATGAAATACGTGCCGCAGTCGATCACGACCGCGATGCTCGCCGGGATTTTGTTGGCTTTTGGCGTCGAAGTGTTCGTCTCGATGCAGCATTTGCCTGCGCTTGCCTTGCCGATGATCTTCTGCTACCTGTTCGCCAAACGGTTGTTTCCGCGCTACGCCGTCGTGCTGACGCTTTTGGTCGGACTTGCCATCGCTTTTGGCATGGGGCGCTTGCAGCTTGATTCTGTGCAAATGACATTGGTGAACCCTGTGTTTACGATGCCAAACTTTTCGCTCGATGCGATTGTCGGGCTGGGGATTCCCCTGTGCATCGTCACGATGGCTTCGCAAAACGCGCCGGGAATCGGCGTGCTGAAAGCAGACGGCTACGACACGCCTGCCAGTCCGCTCGTCGCGACGACCGGGATTGCCTCGCTGCTCCTGGCTCCGTTCGGCTCGCACGGAATTAACCTGGCGGCGATTACCGCAGCCATCTGCACCGGAAAAGAAGCGCACCAGGATCGTTCCAAGCGCTATATCGCCGGAATCGCCTGCGGTGCCTTCTATCTCGTGTTCGGCATGTTTGGCGCCACGATTACGTCTGTCTTTTTCGGCTTGCCCAAGGAACTGATCGCCGTCATCGCTGGCCTGGCCCTGTTCGCTTCGCTTAGCTCCAGCCTCGCCCAAGCGATGAGCGATATGAAGGAACGGGAAGCCGCTCTGGTCACCTTCCTCGTGACGATTTCCGGCATTTCGATCGGCGGAATCGGTGCCGCGTTCTGGGGGCTGATCGCAGGCGTCGTCACCAATCTGATTTTGAACGGAAACGTCCGCAACTGGTTGACTCGCAAAAAAAATACACAGCCGCTCGCTTAGGGAAATCGCTATACGAGATGCAAAAGGGGCTGTCTCCAAAGTCGGTGTTTCGACTCGGAGACGCCCCTTTTTCCTTTCAAAAACGTTGATCAATCAATGCTTTCCGTTGTTGTTTGGCGTCAGCTAAATTGCCCTGTTTGGACAGCAATCCCGACTCCGCCACTTGCCGTTACCAGCTCGGCTGTCTCCTCGATTGTTTCTGGACGAACCATGTCGGATGGCTGTCCGCGCACGCTTCGGCCTGTCACGTAGACGGTCGCCCCGGCTTCCCCAAGCCCGATGGCGATTCCTCGCCCCGCCCCTCTCGTTCCTCCCGCCACGACTGCTACTTTTCCCTGCAATGCTTTCCCTGTCATACATGCGCCTCCTTTTTGTGCGAACCAGCCATTCACGCTGTGCGCTGCGTCAAAAGAGCTAGATCGCTTGCCGTCAGCCAAACGGACATGACTGTTTGGTTTTGGTTGATAGGAACAGTGTAACCTCACCAATATGACACCATCTGTCATATTGGATAAGATAAAATGAAGCTACTACGAAGTCGTTTTTCAGGAGGGATTTTCTATGCGTGCTGATCGGTTGCTCTCGATCTTGCTGCATCTGCAAAACTGCAGGCGGATGACCACCAGACAATTAGCCGAGAAGCTGGAGGTGTCTGAACGGACGATTCATCGGGACATGGAAGCTTTGAGCGCGTCTGGAGTGCCCGTCTACGCGGAACGCGGCTCGGCTGGCGGCTGGGTTCTCGCGGAAGGCTATCGCACCAGTCTGACCGGATTGAAAATCGATGAGCTGCAATCGCTCATGCTTTCCTCACCTTCCCGCGTGCTGAACGACCTCGGTCTGGCCGAAGGGTACGAGCGTGCTTTTTGGAAGCTGCTGTCCGCCTTGCCGCAACCTGTTCAGCAGGATGCCTGGCAAGTACGTGAGCGCCTGCATATCGATGGAGCGGGCTGGCATGAATCAGATGAAACGTTCCCTTTGCTCGCCACCATTCAGGACGCCGTCTGGCTCAGCCGCAAGCTTTGGGTTCGCTACCAGCGCGAAGATGCGCTTGTCGAGCGGACGCTGCTTCCGCTTGGACTTGTCGCCAAAAGGAGCACCTGGTATTTGGTCGCGCAGATCGATGCGGACTTGCGCACATACCGCATCTCCCGGTTCACGGAAGCTCGCGTGCTGGAAGAAGCTTTTGTCCGGCCGGAAAACTTTGACCTCGCCAGCTATTGGGAGGAGTCGACGACACAGTTCAAGGCGAGCCTTCCCCGCTATCCGGCAGTCATCCGCTTTCGCGAAGAGGCGTGGCCCCGGCTCAAACAGGAGCGCTACATGAAAATAGCCTCCACCCATGCCGCCAAAAGCGGTTGGATCGAGGCCGAGGTTGAATTTCATACGCTGGATTCCGCCTGTGCGCTAGTGCTCGGCTACGCCTCGCTCATCGAGGTGCGGGAACCTGCGGAGCTGCGAGCGGAAGTCATCTCCCGCGCTCGCAGTATCCTGCACCTGTACGAAAACGCAACTCGCAGCACACCGGATACAGCCCAGTGAAGCTGTCATCAATTGGCGCGCGCCGCACTTGCTACTCTTGTTTCTTTGCCATAAATCAGCAAAATCGCCGTACCAATGAACAAGACGATTGTAAAAATGCTAAAAATAAACGTGTAGCTGTAATGCAAGGATGAATAATAGCCGACGAGATACGGGGCAATGATGCTGCCGATTCGTCCGATGCCGGAAGCAACGCCTGCGCCTGTGGCGCGAAGCGGCGTCGGGTAGTTTTCCGGGGTGTACGCGTACAGCGCCCCCCACGCTCCCAGGTTGAAGAAGGACAAAAGGGCACCCGTTACCAGCAATTCCGTCGTCCCGCTGCTTTGTCCGAAAGCGAACGCCATGATCGCTGTCATGAACAAAAAGCTGGCCAGCGTCTTTTTGCGGCCCCAATTTTCCACGAGATAGGCGGCGGCAAAATAGCCGGGCAGTTGCGCCAAAGTCATGATCAGGACGTACTGGAAGCTTTTGATCATGGTGAAGCCTTTGTCTACCAGCACAGACGGCATCCACAGGAACATGCCGTAATACGAGAAGGCAATGGCAAACCAGACAGCCCACAAAGCGATCGTCTCCCGCTGATGCGAGGTCAGCAGCTTTTGCACAGGTACTTGCTCCGAGCGTTGCTGGAACTGGGGCGATTCAGGGATCGTGCGTCTCGCGTACCAGGCGTACACGATTGGCAGTGCCCCGATGATGACCGCGACTCTCCAGCCGTAATCCGGGATGATGAAATACGATATGACCGCCGCCGCAATCCAGCCGACCGCCCAAAAGCTTTCCAGCAAAACAACGGTGCTCCCCCGTTTTTCCGCAGGGGCAAACTCGTTGACCAGCGTGGAAGCAACAGGCAGCTCGGCGCCAAGTCCGAGTCCCATCAGGAAGCGGAACAGCAGCATGGTGAAAAAGCCTGTGGCAAACGCACTGGCGAAGCTCGCTGCCCCAAACAGAAGCAGTGTGAGCAGGAAGACGGGCTTTCGTCCGATCCGGTCTGCCATATATCCGCCCACGATCGCTCCGATCGCCATTCCTACCAGATTGCCGGTCCCGAGAAGGCCCGCTTCTTGTGCAGTCAGTCCCCACTCTTGCCTGAGCGCCACCATAATGAATGATAAAAGGGCAACATCCATCGCGTCGAACATCCAGCCAAAGCCGGCTGCCCAAAACACTTTTTTGTAAGGTGCTGACATGTGTGATTCCCTGCTTTCTTGTCATCTGCGTGTAGCACGCCTTGTAATCATTTCGCGTCTCGTCGCATTTTCCTGCCCGGAAATAAAAGTTCGACGATTTGCAGCTAGTTTTTCCTATGGGGAGGAAAGTCATTAGTTTTGTTGTAAAGGGAAGGTTTCTCAAGGATTGAGAAAATTGTCGAGTTTTTTACGAATCTGTTTCTAATTGGAGCACCAAAATAAAAAGACCGTCATAATTTTGGGGAATTAAGACGATCTTCTACTAATTTAATAACTAGTAGTAATTGTGTAATTCAGCAATGAACTGGACTCTCCAGACTCATCCGTTTTATAGGAATAATCAAAGCAACCTGCACATCCAACATCTTTTTGCAACGCTGTCATTTTTATCGAGTGTGAAACGTACGTTCTCCACTCATCATCTCCAAAATCATCATTATAGTAATCAGCCCATCCTGTGTAAGTGATTTCTGAACTATCAGTATTTGCATCTGGTGTGGAATCATCGTAATCATCTACAAACCAATGTGTATCGAATTTACTTGGGTTTGCAGCCCAGGGAGAGATACTATGGCTTGTATCTTCTAACGTCCCATCTTCATACTCTTTCCACTTTAGAGTAAGCTTGGTTGCATTGACCGGAACTCTAACTGGATCAAGTGTTGTTATCTTAAACCAACCAGTATAATAATTAGCAGCAAGAGCTTTTATTCCACCGTTCAAGCTATCAATATCCTTGTTACTCACATTTTGGGATTTTTCATCTACTCGTTTCAATTCATCATCTAATTCTTGTTTGCTTAACTTCTCTGTTTTATACGTTCTTTTAGCTCGATCAATTAATAATCGGTAACCAATCGCTCCATTTCCCGCCTTTGCTTTACCTTTAATCCAAATACTAGAGGCTGAATTCTTTTCATCAACTGTTAGTTCTACATTTTCCAAAATGACATCACTACTTAATTCTGGAGATAAATGATAGGTTTTTTTATCAATTTTTCCTCCAGCAAAAACTACAGAAGTCGATAAGCACAGAAGTAATATCGTAGAAGTAGTTAATATTTTTTTCATAGTGAAATAACCCCTTCACATAGATCTTTACATCCATTTCTTCGTTAAAAATTACAAAGTGCGTATGGTGCTTGTGATATTTGTAATATTTGTAAAATATGGTATTATAATCAATAAATTATCACACCGAAAAAGCAATCTCAATAAATTTATTTGATAAATCTAGACAAGAATTTACAAAGCTCTTTCCAAGGAGGGAAAACTATGAAGACGATTTACAAAAATTTTTATTTGTGGAGTGGCTGCTTGTTAGGGGCTTTAAGCTCTATTCTCAGCATTTACTTGTGGTATGTAGCAACGATCCGTGATGGTTCCATTAAAGGAATGCCGTATATGATGATTTTTTTCATCTTGCTCCCTGCTTGTTTTGCTCTCATCTCCTCTTTGGTAAATCCCCCTGTCATTTTGATCTCATTTGTTTGGGCATCTCCCTTGTCGTTATACATGCTCTTTACCTACTCAAACATCGGTGTGTGGTTTGGGGTAACCTGCATCTGTTATCTGGTGTCCGCTGTTTTAAAATTTCAAGGATTACGCCATGAACAAACTATATAAAAAACAAGCCAGCCCAAACCTGCGTTTGGACTGACCTGCTCCTGCGATCAATGCGCGGATGCGCCCTGACCTTCCCATTCTTCTTTTTTTGGCGGAACCGCCCGCTTGAGGAACATAGATATGATCCAGGCAAGCACGACCAGAGCGAAAGCCAGGAGGAACGCGCTTTTCATTCCTGCCATCATGGCGAGCACCTTTTGGGCTGGGTCGGCTTCTGCTCCCCCGAACTGGGCCAAATACTTGCTCGTGCCGTTCGTCATGATCGTGACGAGCAGCGCCGTCCCGACGGCTCCGGCTACTTGCTGCAACGTACTGATAATCGCTGTGCCGTGCGGATACAGCTTCGGCGGCAGCTCGTTCAAGGCGTTGGTCATGACTGGCATCATCAGCATGGAGATGCCGAGCATCAACAGCGTGTTCCAAACCATGATCGTGAGGTAGGAAGTAGACACGGTAATAAAGGCAAATTGCCATAGCGTATTGCCGACCAACCCAAGTCCGATGAGCGCCAGCCACTTGGCCCCGAAGCGGTCAAAGAGCCGTCCTGTAATCGGCGACATGATCCCCATGACGATCCCGCCCGGCAACATGATCAGCCCCGCATGAAACGGGCTGTAGCCCAAAGCGTTCTGGAGGAAAATCGGCAGCAGCATCATTGCCGAAAACATCGCCATCATGACGATCATCATAATAATCGTGGACATCCGAAAAACTTTGTACGTAAAAGCGCGCAAATCGAGCAGCGGCTCATCCAGACGCAGCTGCCGCCAGATGAACAGGATCAGGGAGATCACCCCGATCGTAATCGGAACGAGCACTTCATTGCTGCCCCAGCCTCCATGCCCTTCTCCGGCGCTGCTGAAACCAAACACAATCCCGCCGAACCCACAGGTGGACAAAAGCAGGGAAAGCACATCTACTCGCGGACGGGATGTTTCTGTTACGTTTTTCAAGCGGAAATAGGCGAAAGCGATGACAAACAAGGCAATCGGCAGCACTCCGTAAAAGAGGGCGCGCCAGCTGAAATGCTCGACGATAATGCCGGACAGCGTCGGCCCAATGGCTGGGGCAAAGGTGATCACGATTCCGATCGTGCCCATGGCCGATCCCCTTTTTTCAATCGCAACGACAGACAAGACGACATTGGTCAGCAGCGGGAACAACAGCCCCGTTCCCGAAGCTTGCAGCACCCTGCCGATCAGGAGCAGCTCGAAGCCCGGCGCAAGCGCTGCTGCCAGCGTTCCCAAAGTAAACAGCCCCATCGCTGACAAAAACAAGGCTCTCGTTGTAAACCGCTGAATGAGAAAGGCCGTCACCGGAATCAAGACGCCAATGACGAGCAAATAGCCAGTCGCCAGCCATTGGGCTGTGCTTGGAGAGATTCCGATATCATCCATGATTTTTGACAAGGCAACGTTCAGCAGCGTCTCATTGAGAATCGCAACAAAAACCCCCAGGATCATCACCATGACCACGAGAAAGTTGCTTTTGCTCCCGAAAGTGCCTTCATTATGCTTTTCCTCTTGCTGATTTTTCACTTGGTTTCTCCTTTCATAATCCAGCTGTAAAGTTCCCACTCCATCTCTTTACGTTAATCAGTAAGCTATCCTAGCCTACCACGAATCATAGGTTATGATTTCTTTTCGATTGCTATGATGTTACTTCGCCACCCGGTTGATGAAATGATCCATCAAGAGCGGCAAGGAAATCAAAATAGGCGGGTCGTCGGGATGAGGCTCGTAGAGGGTAACTTGCTGATGTGGAACGGTATTGTTCGGTGTGACGATGATCGGTTTTTTCGATCGGGTGCGCAACGTGGAATGCGGCAAAAGAAAATCGATCGCCTGCGTGCCCCAATCGACAGAAGTAGCCATCAAATAATACGTGCCAGGCGCGACGCCCGTAAAACAAAAATCGCCAAGGGACGGCAGAAGTGTCCCGTACAAGGGCAGCCCTTCCGGAATCGGCTTGGCAAACAAGCCAATCAAAATGACGCCGTGAAAAGGAGCCGCAGCCGTAACAGTCCCGCTGATCCGCAATTTCGTCTCCGCAAACGACCTCGCCATGCTCCAGTCGGAAAGCAGCTGCAAAGTGCGCAGTTGGTCGTCTGCCCGATGCGCTGACTCGCGGAACTCGCTTGGCGATATGCCCACTTTTTCCGTAAACCGGGTAGAAAACGTCCCGAGGCTTTGCTGCCCGATTTCCAGGCCGATATCGCGGACGCTCATGTTGGTGCGCAACAAAAGATCCTTAGCCTTTTGCAAACGCATCGAGGATACGTAGTACAGCGGTGACAAGCCGATTCTTTCCTTGAAAATGCGCGCAAAATGATACTGGCTGTAGGCGACATGACTGGCCAAACGGGAAAGTGGCAGAGGCTCATCGAGATGTCGATGAATATAAGAAATGACCTCGTCAATTTCGGTGTATCGGTCAATCACAGAAGCTCCACCTTCCTTCCACCTGTCATCGTTTACGAATCGAAACAGAACGCTTGTTCGCTATATAAATTTACCACAATTTTCTCTTATAGAAAAGGACGAATTTCAAAATTTTACATAAAATTATCAGTTTAATCCATAGGTCTCGTTACCCGCTATGTCGTCCGATTTCAGCCAAAAACGATTGCAGCGTGCTGGTCATGGCCGCATCTTTTCGGCGTATGAACATCGTCGTCACATCCCGGTATGGCTTTGGCACCGGATGCATATGGATTTGCCCGCTTTCCGCGAGCTGCCGTACCGCCGACTTGGGCAAGATCGTCATGCCGATGCCTGCTGTGACACCTCCGATGATCGTCTCATACGTCCCGAACTCCATCACTTTTCTGGGAATAACCCCTTCCAGCTTCATCCAGCCCTCCAGCCTCTCGCGAAACCCGCAACCTTTGTTGTATAAAAGCAGCGCCTTCCCTGGCATGTCATCCATGGTGAAGGAGCTTCCTTTGCTGACCAGCACCAGCTCTTCGCTAAACACCTGCCTCTGCTCGATCAACGGATGGCTGATCGGACCTGTGACGAACGCCCCGTCCAGCTCCACATCCAGAACCATCCGCAGCAAATGCTCGGTCACGCCTGCCGTAAGCGACAAGTCCACTTGCGGAAAGCGGCTGCAATAGGCAGACAAAAGCTCAGGCAGCCGATTGATTGTCTCCACCATCCCGATGGACAGCACACCGGAAGGCTCCGAGCTTTGATGAAAAAATCGGTGCATGTCATCCAGCTTCGTCAAAATATCGCGCGAATATTCCAGCAATCTTCGTCCTTCTGTATTTAATGTCATTCCCCGCTTGTGCCGGTAAAACAGCGGCGTTCCCAGCTCTTTTTCCAACAGCTTGATTCTGGCCGTCACATTGGACTGCACATAGCTCAACTCCGCTGCGGCCTTGCTCACGCTGCCCAGTGTCGCTACCATGTGAAAAATTTTTAAATCGTTCAGCTCCACCCTTGCTCTCTCCCCATCTGTTTCCCGTATCCATCATTGAAAATGATATATCCCTTGATTATCAATCATTATACTAACAGATTTTCATCCCGTATGATGTGGAAGATGCTTCAGATGGAAAGGAAGAGTTTTCACATGAACAACAAGTCACTCCTTGCAGGAACCGTGTTATGCGCACTTGCCAGCGCGTCGTGGGGAGCGATGTTTCCCGTCGCCCATATCGCCCTGCAAAAAATCGATCCGGTTACGTTCGCGTTTTTGCGCTATTTATTGGTCAGTGTTCTGTTATGCGGCTTGCTTTTGGCAAAAGAAGGACGGTCCGCCTTTCGTCTGGAGGGGCGCGGCGGCGCGTTGACCTTCTTCGGCACGATGGCTTTTACGGTGTACAACATGGGTGTTTTTATGGGGCAAAAGCTGATGGGAGAGACGGGAACGATTGCGGCGGCGATCATGGAAGTGCTGATGCCGATGATCTCCATCGTCCTGATCTCGCTCAAGACGAAAAAGCTGCCGCCTGCTTACAGCGTCACCAGCATCGCGATTGCTCTCGCCGGAGCGCTTTTGGTCATCACAAACGGAAGCCTCGCATTTTTCATCACGGCAAGCGAGCAAATTTTCCCGCTGCTGCTCATCTTCGCAGGCGTTGTCGGGTGGGTCGTCTACTCTATGGGCGGCGCACGCTTCGTTGGCTGGTCGACGCTGCGCTACTCGACCTTGACGTGTCTCTTGGGTACGTGCGTTTCTTTTGGCGTGATTGCGGCCGCCATTTTGTTGCAGTGGATGCCCGCGCCGAGCTGGGAAAGCGTGGTTGCGATCAAATATGAGATGGCCTTTATGGTGCTTTTGCCGGGACTGGTTGCCCTGTTAAGCTGGAACGAAGGAATCAAACGGCTTACTCCGCTCAATGGAATCTTGTTCATCAATCTCGTCCCGATCACAACGTTCGCCTTGATGGCGATGCAAGGCTATGAAATCAGCATGTTCGAGTTTTACGGCACTTTGCTCGTCATTTTTGCCCTGATCCGCAACAACCATTTTCAGCGCAAACAGCTCGGATATCGGAAAAAACAGCAAAAGGCGAACCGTGCCAGGGTGCCGAGTGTCTGATTGCCGTTTCCAGCCTCAAACGAACTTGCCGGAAACAAAAAAGGATTCGCGGGAGCATGCCGTGTTCCTCACGAATCCTTTTTTCAGACTGCACCCGCTGGCTAGTCATTGTCGCTGTTCATCGCTTTTGCAATTGCTGCACATGCTGCAAGCTGTTGCTCAACACCTCCTGAAAGGGCGGAGCTACGACTTTTTTCCAGCCAACTACAGGTAACTCGCTTTGCGGTTCATCGATTTCGACATACACCAAAACTTTTGGCTGGTCACTCGGCGCGAATCCGATCACCGAAACGGTATATTTCCCGTCAAGTGCCTTCCCTTTCGGATCGGTTTTCTCGACTACACTGTGCTTCGCTGCCACCGTAACATTTGGCAAGCCAAGTCCGATTCCTGAGCCACGCGCGCTTGTGACCACCGATTCCAGCATGTCGCGTACCTTCCGGGCGGTTTCTTCCGAGACAACCTGCCGAACCATGTACCGATTGTGTTCGTCCGTACCTGCCTGCTTGTACAGATGCGGCTGCATCAGCTTTCCGCCATTGGCGATGGCTCCCACAGCCGCCATCTGTTGAAGCGGAGTTGCCGCACCGCCCAGCCCCGTTGCCGCCAATGCCGCCTGCCTCGGTTCGTCCATATTCGGCAGCTTCCCCGCCTCTTCATTCGCTGCCTCCATCCCTGTTTCGCGTCCGAAACCGAACCGTTCGAAGTATTCTCGCAACGTATCCCCGTGCAAACGTTCGTGGACGAGCTTGGCAAATGCTACGTTGGATGAGCGCAGAAATCCTTCCAGAAACGTGATCTTCCCCCAGCCGATGCCGTTGTTGAAATCTTTGATCGGTTCGCCGGGAATCCCTTTGTATGTACCGGACTCGTATATCTCCCGAGGGTCGAACTTCCCCTCTTGAATCGCTGCCGCCAGTGTCACGATCTGATAGGCTGCACCAGGATTAGGCTGCGCTTTTCCTGCGGCGGCAAAACGTTCCGCATCGTCCGTCGCTCCGTTTTTGCTTCGGCTGCCGATCGCCAAAATCTCGCCTGTGCCCGGATCGGAGACAATCACCGTCATTCGCTCCGGATGAACAGCTTCAAATGTCTTCGCGATTGTTTGCTCTATCGAAGTCTGGATTTGCGCATCAATCGTCAGCACAGCAGCTTCTTTCCCTGCTTCTGCTGGCTGCCCGTTGACGTCTGCCCTTGCTGCCTGCGTGCTCTGGCCGCCTGAATGAGCAGGCGCCAGGGAGGATGGGGATGGCAAAAACGGCGAAGCGAACCACAGCATGCCCAATAATGCGGCTACGCCTCCGATGACGTAGCGATACGCAGCACGCCCCCTCCGCTTTTTGAGCAGCTCTTTTTCACGTCGCAGCTGCTGGATCACCTCGCGTTGCTTTTCCTCCTCCATCCTGAGCGTCGGAAAAGATTGCAGCAGACTGCTAACCTGTTTTTCTTCAAAAGATGGCGTCATGCAGATGAACCTCCTTGCCGCTATTGGACATGCGTTTTTGCAGGGCTTTGACTGCCCGGTGCAGCGTGGTGCTGACTTTTGCTTCGCTCCATCCCAAAATTTCGGCTGTCTCTTCCGTCGATATGCCTTCGATCAGGCGCAAGATCAAAACTTCCCGATACGTTCTTTTGAGCTGGTTCATCGTGTGGTAAACCTCTTGCAACTGCTCTTTCAGCACTAAGGCATTTTCGGGCGAGCGCTCTTTGGAGCGGAGAAATCCAAGGACCGTCTCCGGGAACCAGTCGATCATTTTTTGTTTGCGGCTATGGTCAATCGCTGCGTGACGCGCGATGGACAGCAGCCACGTCCGCGGTTGCGCCCTGCCTTCGTAACCGGATAAAGCCTTGAGCGCCTTCGTGAACACTTCCTGAACCAAATCTTCCACATCTCTTCTTCCCGTAAAATACGCCAAATACTGGTACACGTCGTTGCCGTATCGGAGAAACCATTGCTCGATTCTGTCATCCGGCTCCATTGCTTCGCTCCTTTGTTACAGCGTTGTATTGGATTAGACGAAAAAATCCGATTTGCTTACAGTTTTTGTCCAAAAAATGTTCGGGAATAAAAAAACAGGCCGCCAGCTTCGCAGCCAGGCGACCTTTGTGTGCTTATTTTAGCTCGTTCAGGCGCTCTTCCAGGCGATCCCACGTTTCGGTGATGCCTTGCAGCATGCCCATGTCCATAACGGTTTTGAGCGCCTCTGCCGACACGTACTCGGCGCGGTTGACCAGCTTCGTCCGCCCTTCCTGGTCAATAAATTCCAGCGTGACTCTGGTCGATGGCATCTCCGCATTCGCATTTCCTTCGGCGTCCGAGAAATAGTCGGTGTACACAATCCGGTTCGGCTCGTCGATTTCCTCGTACACGCCTTTGCCCCACGATTCCATGCCGTAAAACTCGCCCTGATTTTGGTCGACACATTTCATGCAGTAGTGCCACACGCCTTCCGGACGAAAATCGATATGACAAACCGGAACTTCCCAGCCTCTTGGCCCCCACCAGCGTTTCAGGTGCTCTGGCTCTTTAAACATTTGGAACACAAGCTCGCGCGGCGCGTCGAAAATACGCTCCAGCACCAGGACACGCTCACCCTCAACTCGCGAAACGATTGCATTTCTGGACATGGTTATTCCTCCTTGTTTTCGTGCATTTGTTCAGGACGATTTTGGCCCTGCAATTCCCGCAAGTAATCCTCTAGGTTGTCGTACCTTTCCTCCATGACTCGCTGGAACGATTTCACCCAGGCATCAAGCGCTTGAAATGGCTCTGGCCGGAGTCTGTAGATTCGACGGTTGGCTTCGGCCTTTACTTCCACGATGCCGTTTTCGCTGAGTACCTTCAGATGCTTGGAAGCCTGGGGCTGACGCAACCCGAGCCGCTCGGCGATTTCGCCTACAGTTAGCGGACCTTCGCGCAAAAGCTCCACGATATTCAGTCGATTCGGCTCAGCCAAAGCGCCAAGCGTCGTCATGCCCATGTCCGGAATGTCCCCTGACATGTTGTTCACCTCATTACGTGATGACCTCCAGATTGCCGTCTCCTATCTCATCATTGTGGTCATCTTTCTGTTATCCTAAATATACACGAAAAGGAATATTCCTTCAAGAGAATGTTTTAAAAAAAGAAAAAGACCGGAAAAAAATTCGTTTTTCTCCGGCCTTGCTTGCTGTCACGCTTGCGTTCCCGACAGCCCGATCCTTTTTCCAGCTCAGCTTGTACGCTTATTGCTTTTTCAGCAACATGCCGCCAATCTCGTCGAGCAGCATTTCCTTGCCGAGCGGGCCAAACGCTTTTGTATTGAATGTTTCGTTCGTTACTTCATAGAGATGGTTTTGTTGAACGGCCTTGTTGCTTTTCCACACCGGACTCTTTTTCAGCTCCGCGTAAACTTCATCCGCCTTGCCGCCAAAATTGACGAGGAACAGATGGTCAGGCTGGAACTTCGTCAAACCTTCCAGCTCGATCATTTCCATCGTTTTATCGGCAGGTGTGCCTTCTGCCGGCTTCAGTCCGAGATCGGTGAACAAAATATCGGCATATCCGTAGTTGCCGTACACGCGGAACAGCTTCGGCGTTACAGCCAGGAACATAAAGGACTGATCGCCGTAAGCTTGCTTGAGCTGCTCACGCATTCCTTTCGTCTTCTCGTCGTAGCCAGCCAGCCATTTGTTCACGTCTTCTTCTTGTCCGAACAAGCGACCGATTTCCTTGAACTTGTCGCGCCATTTGTCCATGTCGGTTTCCAGCACGACGGTCGGCGCGATTTTCGCCATTTGCTCGTACAGCTTTTGCTGACGGTTGTTCATGATGATCAAGTCTGGCTTCGCTTCGATCACTGCCTCCATATTGATCGAGTCATCCCACATCCAGCCGACAGGTTTGACGTCTGGCAGCTTGTCCGTCAGGTGGGACATGACTTTTGTTTTGTATGTATTGGCCGTAGCAATCGGCTTGTGCCCCAAAATCAGCAGCTCCTCGGCTGCTCCCGATACGTCGGCAATCCGTTTTGGCTCTGCCGGAATCGTCACTTCCCCCATCAGATGCTTGACTACGCGCGTCGCAGGCTTCTTGTCCGCCTCCGGTGCCGTTTGGTTGCTTCCACAACCGGCAAAAACAGCTGTGACTGCTGCAATCAAGCAGGCCAGTACGATTCGTGTTCCTTTTTTCATACGCTCTTTTCTCCTTGCCACTTGGTGTTTTGTGTGAAACAGTTTTCTGATAATAATTCTCATTATCAGCGACAGAGTAGATAATCACATATTCGAACGCTTATGTCAATGGTTTTTATTTATGTCGTGAATATAAAAAGGCTGTCCCATTGTCTTTCGACTTTGGGAACAGCCTCTTTTTCCTTTCAAAAAGCCACTCTATGCGGTACGAGCTTGCGCTTTTCGCCCTGGCTCAGCGCACGTTTTGCGGTCAAACCTGGACAGCACCTGTCAGGCGTTTCGCCGTCTTTTCATGCGTGGCGATGGTGATCGCGGTCAAAAAATTTGTTTGGCATCAGGAGCAAGCTGTGAAACACGATGCAAGTAGCTCGTCACGCGCTCGTCATCGTCGTGCGGGTACTCGTAGCCGAAAGCGTCTGCTACCTCCCCCGCGACTTCGCGGAACAGCTCGCCCATCGCGAACAGTGCCGTCCAGACGCCTTCGTAGCTGCCGCCCGGATAAGTGGACAAAAGCTTTTGCCACCGCTCGGCAGACAAGTGTGCTTCCAAATATTTGCCGCTCTTCCCGATGCTCACGGAAAAATCGGTTTGAATGCCCACCCGCCACTCGATCATTTTCAGCAGCATCGGTCGCACGTACCGATCCAGATGCTCGATGGCAAACAAAATTTCTTTTCGCCACAAGCCTTTTGCCACATACGTCGACACCCACCAAAACTCGTTGCAGCAGTCGCGGAAGAATGCGGCAGAAGGGCGTTTCACCCAGTAGTCTTCATCCGTCGGCGCAGGTACGTGCGGCAAGCATTGGTCCTTGTCGAGCAGCACGACCAATAGCTTGTCCTCCTGGCAATAGGCGTCCTTTTCCTCAAGCGGGATCAAGGTCAAGTCGATCCGGTTCCCGTCGGCAAACAGCATCAGGTAGGAAAAGCGCTCGCCCAGCTCTGGCGGAAACATGCTCATCGCTTCCGGGGTTTGCAAAATGATTCTCTCGCCGAATCGATCAATCCATGTCGGCTCGTCGAGAAACGACTGCATATCGGTGACGAGAAAGCTGATGTCGTAATCTTGAAACATGTCCTTGGGAGCGCGCGGATTGGTCCGCGAGCCTTCCAGTGTCACCGCGCGAATCCGTTCGTCTGCCCGCGCAAAATCGAGTACCAGCGCCATCATTTCACGTTCTGTTCTCATCGTCTGCAACCACCCTTTTTGCGTGACAACTGCCTCGCCATTTTCCTCCATGCGGATGCGAATACAGCCGCTTGCGGTCGGTCGGCGAAACTGTCACGTCCGATTTGTTTTTTGACTTGCCTTCCGCAAAAAACAAAGTCTGGCGGGCGGGCCGCGAATCTGAGTGAGACGATGAGCGTGTTACACGATCAACAGCGACACGAACGACTCCCGGTCGAGATTGCCGAAAAACTCCTGCAAGTTGACCAGAGCGATCCGCTCGGTGACAGATGGACGGTCGTACGGCGTGTCGCGCAGCAGCGCTTCCAGCTCCGCCACGTCTCTCACGCCGAAGAAATCGCCGTATATTTTGGCGTCCTTGATTTTTCCTTTTTCGATATCCAGTTGTACTTCGATGCTGCCGACGTTTTCGAATCGCTTGGATTGGCGATAGTTGCTCTTCGGCGATTTGCCGTAGTTCCAGTCCCAGCTTTGGTAGCGGGCTTTGGACAGCTCGTGAATCTTGTCCCAGTCTTCGGCGGTCAGCTTGTACTCTTCCACTTCTCCCTCTCCGAAAATCGAGTGGAGAATCGCCAGGCGAAACTCTGCAATCGTCATGCTTTCCGGCAAAAATTCCGAGATATTCGCAACCCGGCTGCGGATCGATTTGATCCCTTTGGACTGGATTTTCTCGGCGTTTACTTTCAATGCCGAGACGACGTTTTCCATTTCCGAATCAAACAAGAGAGTACCGTGGCTGAACATCCGGCCTTTGGTCGAATACTGCGCATTGCCAGAAATTTTCCGCTCTCCGACCTGGATGTCGTTGCGCCCGGTCAGTTCGGCTTCGACGCCGAGCTTTTTCAGCGCCTGCACAACCGGCTCGGTAAATTTGCGGAAGTTGTGAAACGATTGGCCGTCATCGTTCGTGATGAAGCTGAAGTTCAGGTTGCCGAGGTCGTGGTAGACGGCCCCGCCGCCAGACAGCCTGCGAACGACGTGGATATGGTTCTCCTCCACATAGGCAGAGTTGATCTCTTCAATCGTATTCTGGTTTTTTCCGATGATGATCGATGGTTCGTTTATGTAAAACAGCAAATAGTCGTCACTTGCAGGCAAATTTTTCAATGCGTATTCCTCAATAGCCAGATTCATGCGAGGGTCCGTAATTCCCTGGTTATCTATGAATTTCATCACGCTGCCTCCATCCCGATTGGATTTACATCCTTTCTATCATACCATGAGTCGCTGGCAAACACCGCAGTTGCTTTCCCTATCATTTCCAGAAGCTGCAATCCTTTCAACGCCAGACCCAAAACGTTCCAAAAACTTTTGGAAAATACGCCAGAACAGACTAAAACAGTGCTTTACTTCTGTCGATAAAAGTCATAAGCATCGTAGTAAAACTCCAGATGGATCGGTTTCCCCTGCTGTGAATCCACAACAAAAAAGCGTCAGCCTGTGGTGATCATCTTGGTGTTTCCTTCATGTCCGAAATCTTTTGAAGCAGCGAGGTGTTCATTTATGAAAGCAGCCAAGCAAGCCAAGTTCGTTTCCTTGCGCACGAAGCTCGTGATGATGTGTTTGCTGTTACTGGCAATCCCCAGCTTAGTCATCGGTTTTCAAGGCTACAATTCCGCCAGCGCCGGAATGAGCGACTTGGGTTCGCGCATCCTGAAAAACAACGTGCATTTGACGATCGAAATGATCGACGCCCTGCAAAAACAGGTCGATGCCGGCAAACTCAGCAAAGAAGATGCGCAAGAGCAAGTAAAGGAGCATATTCTTGGCCCCAGGCAAGCGGACGGCAAACGCCCCATCAACCCCAATATTGATTCCGGTGCAAGCGGCTACATGTTCGTAGTCGATCAACAAGGAATCATGCTCGCCTCTCCTTCCATCGAAGGGCAAAACCAATGGGACAAAAAAGGTCCTGACGGCGTGTACTTTACCCAGGAAATAATCAAGCAGGGCTTGAATGGCGGCGGGTTTACATACTACCAGTGGACCAAGCCAAACGAACCTGATGTGATGTATCCGAAAGTAGCCTACTCCAAAGCTGATCCGCACTGGGGCTGGATCGTAAGCGCGAGCAGCTACATGGAAGACTTTGACGGTCCCGCCAACAAAGTATTGTACGATCTTTTGATTACCCTCGGCATTTTCCTGCTAATCGGCTTCGCAGTTTCCTGGATTTATTCCGGTCATATTTCCAAACCGATTGTGCAAATGGCAACGCGAGCAAAACAAGTAGCAGAAGGCGACCTTACCGGAGAAAAAATCGAGATCAAAAACCGGGATGAACTCGGTCAGTTGGCCGATGACTTCGCACTCATGACCGACAATTTGCGCCAGTTGATTTCGCGTGTGCGCCTCGGCTCGGAGCAAGTCGCTTCCACCTCTGAACAGTTGACCGCAAGCGCGGAGCAGACGAGCAGAGCCACCGAGCAAATCGCCGTCACCATGCAGGATATGGCGGTAGGAACAGAAGACCAGGCGAAAACGGTCGATGCCACATCCGAAACGATCAATGAAATGTCGGCTCGGATGCAAGACATTGTAGACAATACCGGGCTGGCGACGCGCACTGTAGAGACAGCCGCCAAAACCGTAACCAGCGGAAACCAGGCGATTGAGACTGCCATCGCGCAGATGAACTCGATCAGCACCACCGTAAGCGGCTTGGCCGAATCGATCAAGCTGCTCGGCGACCGTTCAGCCGAGATCAGCAAAATCGTCGAAGTGATCACTTCCATCGCGGAGCAAACCAACCTGCTCGCATTGAATGCGGCTATTGAGGCTGCGCGTGCGGGTGAACACGGACGCGGCTTTGCCGTCGTCGCCAATGAAGTGCGGATTCTCGCGGAGCAGTCTGCCAAGTCGACCCAGCAGATCAAAGATTTGATCGCTGCCATTCAGATCGACACGAACAGCGCCGTTCTGGCGATGGAATCGACGACTTCCGAAGTGTCGGCCGGAATCGAAGTGGTGAATGACGCAGGCAAAGCGTTCCACGGCATTTTGTCCGGTACGCAAGAAGTCGCCAGTCAAATCCAGGAAGTGTCCAACGCGACCCATCTCATGTCGGAAGGCTCTGCGCAAGTCGTGTATGCCATCGAAACCATCGCCAAAACAGCAGAATCGACCGCGTTTGGCACGCAAAACGTTTCCGCCGCTGCCGAAGAACAGCTTGCCTCGATGGAAGAAATCTCTTCCTCTGCTGCTGCCCTGTCCGAGATGGCGGAAGAATTGCAGGATTTGGTCAAACAGTTCAAAGTTTAGTTTTATGCTTACGTTCAGCCGCCAGCTTGTTTTTCCAGGCTTGGCGGTTGCGTTGTTTTCCAGGTGATAGCAATGACAGTTCCTTGCCCTTTGGCAGTCTCGACCTCAATCGAGCCGCCCAACGCTTCCACCAACGCTTTCGTGACGGCCATGCCGAGGCCCGAGCCCTCTCCACGGGTTTCGGTATCCGTACCGCGGAAGTACCTCTCGAACAAGCGCTCCGCCGTTTCCTCGTCCATTCCTTTTCCATTGTCGGCAAAAGTCAGCTGAACCGTGGACGATCCGCTTTTACGAAACCCGATTGTGACAGTCGTGCCCGCTTCGTTATGCAGCAAGGCGTTGGCGACCAGATTTTCCACAATTCGCTGAAACCAAGGCTTGTACACATAGATGTATATCGCCGTCTGATCCGCTGCATTAAAACGGATCGCGCCCGCCGCGTACGCAGGATGGTTCGCTACTTCCCTGACTACCTCTCCCGTGTAGCTGTTCAACTCCACAAGCTCGACAGCCGGAGCTTCTTGTCCGTTTCGCAATCGATACGTAAGCGTCAAGTCATTGATCAACTCATCGAGGTAAGCGGACTTGTCCAAAATGATTTCCGCAAACGAACGCGTCTCCTCTGCACTCCAGCTATACGCCTCATTTCCCAGCAAGTGCGCGTACCCTTTGATCGAGGACAGCGGCGTTTTCAAATCGTGGGATACTCCGGCGATCCATTCGTCGCGAATGCGCTCGGTTTCCTCCCTCAGCTTCTCGTTGCGGTGCAGCGATTGCGACAAGGAATCCAGCGAATCCATGACGTCCTGATACACGCGGTAGTTGCGCTTTCGCCGTCCGCGCTTGTCCATGCTTCGCGCCATTCCGTTTGCGCCCGCAGGCTCGGCATAGCGCCCCCTGCGCAGGTGGGTCAGCCATTTCATCATGTGGACGATCGGGGCGCCAAAGCGTTGTCCCAGCCAGTACGCCACAACCAGAATGACCAGCATCGAGCCAGCCAAAAGCGAGCCTAAGCCAACGAGCAAAACTTGAATCTCCGGTTCCAGCAGCGGCTTTTGCCCAGGCTTCATGCCTGCAAGCGGGGTGCTCAACACCCACGTTTGCCGCTTTTCCTTGTCGTAGTAGGAAACGAGCTTCGTTCCGTACCGATCCGGATACACGGAGCGCAAAGCCAACTCTTGCAGCGAAAAGTCGTGAATCGCTTCCGGCGGCTTGTTGAAAGAAGCCAGCTCGGTGCCTTTTTCATCGAGCAATTGCAGCCAGGCGCCCTCGCTTCTCACTCTGTCCGCCAAGTCGGCATCAACTGCAATCTCGGCGCCTGTAACCGTAGAACTGTCGATGAGCAGCTTTAAAAACTGTTCCTGCTTTTTGCCTACTCCGTACACCAGCGTGTGCCGGACGCCATCTTTCTCCTGTATCCACAAAAACAACTGGTACGGAAACGGACTTTTTCCCAGCCAATAAGCGGTAAGCTCTCCCGGCCCATACGCGTGCGGCACGTCATCGGGCGTGAAAAACGAATCGGTGACTTTTCCCGATTCATCCAGGCGTTGCAGCCAGCCCCCGCTCTCGCGAATCAGCTCCAGCAGTTGCGGATCAAAGTAAAGCTGCCCGTCGCGTGATTCAAGCGTTTGAATCAACTGGTACAGCCCGGCATTTTCAAACTGGCGGTTCGCTTCAATCTGCGTCATGCGATCGATGATCCAGAAAAGCGCCACGCCACCCAGGATCGATAGCAACAACCCGACAATCACCAGCCAGGAGATCAGCCGGATCGCCAGCCGATTTTTAAAGTTCATGCGGCAGCCCTTTCTTCATCAGCTTGTAGCCCAGCCCGCGCACGTTCACCAAATATTCCGGTTGCGCCGGATCAGGCTCGATTCGCTCGCGAATCCGATGAATGTGCACCATGATCGTATTGTCGTCGCGAATGCTGTGTTCTCCCCACACCCGCTCATACAGCTCGCTTTTGGCAAAAATGCGATTCGGATTTTTGCACAGAAACAACAGCAACTGAAACACGAGCGATGGGCACGCGATCAGCTTGCCTTCCACATACAGCTCTCCGGCGATTTCGTGCACCTGGAAGCGTCCGAAATCAAAAACGCCGTTGACCGCGCTGGCATCCACAGGCTGCAATTTGCGCGAACGGCGCAGCAACGCCCGAATGCGGGCGACAATTTCCATCGGATTAAACGGCTTCGTCACATAATCGTCTCCGCCCACGGCAAAGCCCGTCAGCTTGTCGAAGTCCGTATTTCTCGCACTCAAAAACAAGATCGGCGCTTCCGTCAGTCTGCGGATGAACGGACATGCGTCGATTCCGCTCATCTGCGGGAGCGTCACGTCAAGGACGATCAGGTCGTAGGCTTTTTTCTCGCAAGCAGCCAGTGCCTCTTCCGCTGTTTTGGCCTTGTCGATCGTTTCGAATCCTTCTTTGCGCAGCACCGTCTCCAGCAACTGGAGGATCGCCTGCTCGTCGTCCACAAGAAGAATAGCGGCATCCTTCACCTTGCATCTGCTCCTTTTTCTAGCTTCATCCCTCATTTTACCATGTCCCTTGCGCCCGCAGCTTTTCAAGCTACCTTAACGGAATCATAATTTTGCCTGTCCGATTTAAGTCGGGCGTAAGTTTCCGTTTCTTTGTGGATAAGAGTAGCTTTTTATAATGGAGGCAACCAAGACGCGAGAGGATGGAAACAGAACATGAAGAAAGTCTCACTGCTGTTAGGAGCGTACGCCATGCTGTTGGTCGGTTGCGGAACCGCTACGCAATACCTCGGGAAGCCGCCCACTCAAGCTGGAACAGCGCAGGGCGCGGCAGAACAATCGGCGGCAAAGCCAATCAAAGCTGAACAGCTCGGGCAAGCTCTCCTTGCCGGAAAAGCCGCTGCCGTCTACGATCAGACCAGCGCCGATTTCAAGCAAAGCATCTCCAAAACCGATTTTGAAAACACGTTTCAACAGTTGAACGCGACGATAAAAGAATGGAAGCACCATTCGCAGCTTCGTTTGAACGGCGACAACTTTTACGACACCTGGCTGGATCAGGACGGGAAGTTCGCCCTTACCGCTGTTACGGACTCAAAAGGGACGATTACCACCCTGCTGGTCAAGCCGCTGGAAACTTTCCCGGCTACGGACAACACCTTGACGAAGCTTTCCTATCAGGCGCCGTTCAAGGGCGACTGGTACGTGTTCTGGGGCGGACAGGATGTGCTGTCGAACTACCATTACGCGATACCGAGCCAGCGCTATGCCTACGACATCATCAAAATCAAGGACGGCTACTCCTACTCGGGAGATGCCACGAAAAACGAAAGCTACTACGCCTTCGGGCAAGAAATTCTCGCGCCGCAGGACGGAACAGTCGTGCATGTCGTGAGCGATATTCCCGACAACGTTCCCGTCGGCATCATGAACGACAAGCAGCCTGCCGGAAACGTGGTCGTCATCGATCATGGAAACGGCGAGTTCAGCTATCTCGCCCACCTGAAGCAAGGCTCGGCAAAAGTGAAGGTCGGTGATCGGGTGAAAAAAGGCGATTTGCTCGGCTTGTGCGGCAACTCCGGCAATTCCAGCGAGCCGCATCTGCACTACCAGGTTTCCGACGGCAAAGATTTGTTCTTGAGCAAGTCGATCCGCGTGCGATGGGAGGGCGGGCTGAACCCGCGTCAGGGCGAAACCGTAAAAGCTGGCAACTAGCGCCCCCGAACGAAAGCACCTAATGAAAAAGTCCGCCCTTGGCCTTGTCCCGGCTCAAGTGACGGACTTTTTCTTGTCTTCACACATACATTTCGTTTATGATCGAATTATCAATGTGAAAGCAGGTGGATCGAGATGAGTACCAGTCCGAATATCGCCGAGCTTGCCTCCCTGATCGGCGAGCCATCCCGTGTGATGATGCTGGTCAGCCTGCTCGGAGGAAAAGCGCTCCCTGCGAGCGAGCTGGCGCAAAGCGCCAAAGTGACGCCGCAAACAGCCAGCACGCATCTGGGAAAGCTCGTCGAAGGCGGACTTTTGACCAGCGAATCGCATGGCAGACATCGCTACTATCGGTTGGCGAGCCCCGAGGTGGCCCATGCGCTGGAGGCGCTTTTGACCATTTCTGCTCCCCAGCCCGTTCGCTCCTTGCGCGAGTCCGATCAGATGCGGGCGATCCGCTATGCGCGTACGTGCTACGATCACCTCGCCGGAGAAGTCGGCGTCGCCTTGACGCAAAAGCTGATCGCGCTCGGCATGATCGAGGCATCCGGACAAGATTTTGTCCTGAACGAAGCCGGAAAAAGCAAGCTGCGGTCACTCGGCGTCGAGGTCGAGAGCAGCCCGAAAAGCAGACGGCGGTTTGCCCGTCAATGCCTGGACTGGAGCGAGCGTCGCCACCATCTCGCTGGCAGCCTGGGGGCTTCGCTCACCAACCGCTTGTTTGAACTGGGCTGGATCGAACGAATCCCCGGCGGACGTGCCGTGCGCGTCACACCAAAAGGCACAAGCGGGTTCATCGCGGAGTTCGGCCTTGACGTCACAGGCGAAAAAGAACGCGTCTAGGCGAGCTTTCCCGACTCTTCGCGCTGCTTCCGGGGCGCAAACGTCCAGTTGACGAGAAAAATTCCGGCAAAAATCAGGCAACCTCCGGCGTATACGTTCCACAACACAACCTCCCCGAGCAACAGCCAGCCGGACAGCACGCCAAAAAACGGGGCGAGAAACAAAAAAGCGCTGGTGCGTCCAGGATCACCGTGGCTGAGCAAGTAAAACCAGGTGGCAAACTGCACGATGGACGCCATGATCGCCAGCCAGAGCACGATGAAGATCGACTCCGGCGCAATGATCAGCTTGGGCGTCTCCAGCGTCACGCCCATGATCAGGAGCAAAATTCCGCCGCACAGCATCTGGTAGGCCGTCAGCACCCAGACATGAAACTGCACGCCCCAGCGCTTGACCAAAATCGTCGCGATCGACCAAGCGAGGGCCGAGCCGATTCCGAACAGCGTTCCCGTCTCCCATTGCAGATGCGAGCCAAGTGTCAAAAATACGCCGGCAAGGCCGATCAGCACCCCGAGCCACTGGGAAAAACGGTAGGCCACTCCCAGAAACAACGTTCCCCAGATGACGACCAGAAGCGGATTCATGAAGGTCAAAATCGACGATTCCCCGGCAGTAATCGTTCGCAAGCTCAAAAAATACAGCCCATGACCGCCGCCGTCTGCAAAAATCCGATCAGGCCGATCTTCGCCCACTCCGTTCCCGAGCGGGGCAGCGGCTTTTTCCACACCCACAGAGCCATGAGCAGCCCGGCGAGTGTGAAGCGCAAACCGACAAGCAGCAGCGGCGAAAAGTAAGCCAAGCCGATTTTTCCCACCGCAAACGATGAACCCATGAGTGAAGTCGTGACTACGACCAATGTTCCGAACAAGAGCCGATTCATGTAATCCTTCCCCCTTCAAGCAAATGCTTCGCTGCTTTTCAGTGTATAGGGAAGAAGTTACGATCCGCGTCGAAGTGTGTATGAAAAGGCACTACAACTCGTATTTTTCCACCAATTTGATCCCGATTCGCTCAAGCAATACGGCAAGCGTCTGCCAAATCCACCGCCGATAAACAGGCAGGTGCTTGACGTACACAGCCGTGTATTCCGTCTCCCCGACGGCCCCCCTGTCTGCCTTGAACGCCCCGACTCCCGCGCTCTGGTGCAGCAAAAGGCTTCGCCGCTGTGCCTCCTGCACCAAAAGACTCGACAGCATCCGGTACAACCCCGTCTCTTTCGGCAGTCTGGTATCGTAGCCAAACAAAGGAGTCGTCATCACGCCGTTGCGGACGAAATAACCGAGTATGCCGTCCAGCCGCCCGTCCTTTTCCAGTCCGATCAGCGTGAGTGTCCGCTTGCGCATCGCAAGCCTGATAAAGTCCTCCGTAAACTGAGGGTTCAGCCGGGAGTATTTGTCCAGGTACAGAGCGTTGTACAGCTCGACGATCCGCCCTGCCTGCCCTGCTTCCAGCTCATCGTGCCAAAGCACCCGGTAGCCGGACTTCTCCAGCATTTTCCGATCGCGGGACAGCGTATTGCGCACCCGCCACGTCCCTTTGCCTGGCCATTCCGGGTGAAACAAGTACACGTAGCGGCTCGGGACCATCAGGCAGCCTGCATCCTTCAGCCCTTTGTACAGCTCGGGACTCAGCTTCTGGCAAACGGAGCGGAACGCGATGATGTGCCGCGGCAGCTTTTTCGCGCAAAAGTGTGTGATTTCCCGCGCTTCCTGCACCGTCCAGTCGTGGTACAAATTCGTGGACAACAGCCAGTTGTTCACAATCGCGATCCGGTTGCAGCGGCTTGCCTTCATCCATAAGCCAAGCGCGGCCAGCACAGGCGCGAGCAGCCTTTTCCACAGCATGGAATCGAGCATGTCCAGCTCTTCGCGGGCGTAAGTGACAAAATGGGTGTACGGTGAACAAACATACGAATTGGTGTACTCCTGCTCATTCACCGTCACGGGCACGAGACGCCCTCCTGCGCGCAGGCCCAGCAGCTTTGTTTGCACGTTTTGAATGTGGCGCTCAGGAGAATCTGTCGCGAGTGTCGTCAAATAGTCGCGGGCGTAGTCGCCATCTGCAAGCTGCGTCCAGTCCAGCGCCAAAAGCTCGTCAGGCTCATACAGCCTAATCTCGTCCTTTTTGCTCATCGAAAGCAAACACCCTCTCTACGCGCCGCAATTTTTTAGCGCCCGAATGAGGCTGGTACGGCGCAAAATGGATCGCGGGCACGACAGCGCCGTAAGAGCGAATGACAGCCGCGAGACTTTGCCGCACCTCTTCCTGCACCTCTTGCTCGGAGTGCTGCCCGTTTACCAACAGCGCGACTTCCACCTGCTCTGCACCAAGCTGGCGAACCGTGTATTCCTCGATCTTCGCGGATGCCACCATCACAGCCCGCCGGATGAAATCCGGGAAGATGGAAATCCAGCGATCCTCGTGTTCATGCCCATGCCGGAACCAAAACAGATCGTCCGAGCGCCCTTCTATCGCTTCCAGTGCCATGAACACGGAGCCGCATGGACACGGCGTGTGCCGCTCCGTCAAAATGTCGTTCAGGCGGTAGCGGATAATCGGCTGCGTCTCGCGGGAAAAGTCGGTCAAAATCGGGAAAAACCGCTCCTTCTGCTCATCGAGATACTCTTTTTCCATCACGACGATATCTTCGTTTACGTGCAAAGTGCCGTGCTCGCACGTGACAGCCAGAAGCCCTTCCGTGCACTGGTACACTTGATGAACGGGCTGAGCGAAGCTGTCCTGAATGTACGCCTGATCAAGCGGGTCGAGCACTTCCGCGACCGAAATGACTTTGATCGGCGATACCCGCAGTGCTCCTTGCCGCTTGGCTGTTGCCAGCATGCGCAGCATCGATGCCGGGGCGACCAGCACAGTCGGCTGATAACGATTCAGCCGCTCGACATGCTCTGCTAACGAATTTTGCAGATCAAAAAAAGCAAACTGAATACGCCGTCTGTCTACGGCTGTGTACAAATTGCTGTTCGCCCGCAGGAAAAAGGCGATCCGTTGCTCAGACCAGAGCGGCCCGGGCAGCATTTTGGCCATAATCGTCCCGGCCCATTTGGCCTGCTCTTTTGGCCCGACGAGAAACAGCCCGCGATTGCCGGAGGTGCCGGACGACAAGCCGACCGTGACTCCTTTGAGCTGTGGCGTAAAATCGCGCGTGTTCTCCGCCTGCAGCGCCAGACGGAACGCCTCTTCTTTGGCGATGCGCCGCGTATTCAGCTCGTCAAAATGCTCCATCATCAGCTTTTTGTCAATCGGCGCGAGCTTTCTCCACTCTGCCTTGGACAAAGCGCCCATTCTTTTCAAGTAAAACGGCGACACAGGCAGTATCCGGTTCAGCAGCGCCTTGACCTGGCGATCTTGCCATTTTTCCAGCTGTTCTCGCGTGGAAAAGCGCCGGGCGAGCCACTTCGTCCGCACGTACTGCGCAAGCAGCGTCATGATCTCCATGAAAAATCCCCGCCCTCTTTCGTCGTCTCCCACACTTCGCTGCAATGCGTCGGCATGATCCGCAAGTCGTCTGCTCGATTGCGCGACAGGACATGCAGCTTGTGCAGCTCGTCGCGGTATGCCTTGCGGTCGGACATGATCAGCCTGGCAAGCGGATGCGGCAGCAAAAAGCGGCGGTACGCCTCGCTCGACCAGGCGGCATCCGCGCACAAAAACAGTTCGCCGTGATCGCGGTCACGCACAAACACGCCAAACTGGCCTTGTGCATGCCCGGGCAGATCGACCACCCAAGCGCTCTGGTCGCCAAACAGATCGTATCCTTTTGCATACGGCGCGTACCGCGCTGGCAGCTCAACCGGGGCCAGCCGATCCACAAATGTCACGCGTTCGGCAAAATCGGCAGGCATTAAATCAGGCAAGTACGCCTCGCGCACAGCAGCCAGCCCTGTCTTGTCCTTGATATGCAGATAGGCGCTCTCGTAGCAGTACAGACGCGCTTTGGGAAAATCGCGCAATCCGCCGATGTGATCCGCATGAAAATGGGAGAGCAAAATGCCTTTTACCTCATCTGCCGCGATCCCCCGCTGGTTGAGCTGGGCCAGCACGCTTTGCTCAGGCGCTGTCACGACAGGCGTCAAGCTGGCGTAAAGCGAGTACGGAAACGATTGGGTCGCCTGGAAAAACCGCGGCGAGTAGCCTGTATCAAACAGCCAAATGCCGTGCTGCGGGTGCTCGATCAGCCCGGCAAGCGCGTGAAAGCGAATCATTTTCACCCTGCCGCCTTTGCGCGAGAACAGTTCCAGCTGTCGGCAGTAGCCAGTGTCCAGCCACGTCAATTTAACGTCCATGTTCTGCCCTCCACCATGCCGTAAAAGTTTCAATCCCTTGCGCTATGCTCACGCGCGGCTCGTACCCAAGCTCCTGCCGCGCTTTCGTAATATCGAGCGTCTGCGACTTGGCGAGTACCCCGACGGAATAACGGGTCAGGATCGGCTCGCGGTAGCCGAGCACGGTGCGGGACAACAGCTCCAGCACCCAGGCCGCTCCGTACGCTTGCCAGTACGGCACCTCTTTCGCTCGCAGCGGCATGTCCAGTCGCCGGAACACATCCGTCAGTACGTCGATCAGCGTGACAGCCTCCCCGTTTGTAATGTTGTAGGCTCGGCCGAATGTGCTTGCAGGTGAATCCATGCACAGCACGAGCGCATCCACGACATTGTCCACGTAAGTCAAATCGATGAGCGCTTTTCCGCCCCCAATCAGCGGCACGTATTTTTGTTCGTTGGCGCGAATCAGTCTGGGCAAAATCGCATTGTCGCCCGGCCCGAACAAGGCGCGCGGGCGCAGCGTAATCGTCGGCAGCCCCTGCCGATGCGCCTTGTCCACTTCCAGTTCGGCCAAATGCTTCGTTTGCGCATACACGTTGGCAAAACGTTCTGGCAGCGGCGCATCTTCCCGGATGCCATACGCATCGGCAAACGCAAAGTAAATGCTCGGACTCGACACGTGCACCAGCCGCTCAATCCCGTGCTTGTCGCATCCAGCAATGACATGGACGGTTCCGCTCACGTTCGTCTCGTACATGTCGCGAAACCTTCCCCACGGCGAGGAAAACGCGGCAACGTGATAGACGATCTCCTGACTGCGGCATGCGTCTGCTACCGCCTCCCTGTCTCTAATATCTGTACGGACAAAACGGATGCCCTGCTCTCGCAGCTGCCGCCCGATGCCCTCATCCCGTCCCAGCGCAGTCACCTCGTGGCCTTGCTCATGCAGCCGCTGCACCAGCTTTTGTCCGAGAAAACCCGTTCCTCCTGTGACGAGCACACGTTTTTTCATGTGCCTTCTCCCATCCTTTCCAAAGAAACCCGCTCAGCGCGGCACTTCCCCGTTCCATTCGATATCGCTCGTACTGCATGCGAGCATGCTTGTTCTCGTGCTCACGCTTTGCCAGGCCAGATCGCCGAGCATGGCAAACTGGTCAAAAAACGGGCGCAGATCGTCCAGGCGAAAGAGCACATCCCGCGCGCCGGACAGGTCGCGCGCCCACCTTTTCCAACCCGACCAGCCCTTGACATTTGCCAGTCCGTAGCTCAGCATGGCAAGGCCAAGCATATAGGATCGTCCTGTCTCTGGCACGAGCACCTCTTTTCCACCTGCAAAAAAGGCATCCGCCACCTGTTGCTCCGCAAACAGATGAATCCCGCTCGTCAGCCGCGGATTGCATTCGAGCACATACAGTTCGCCTGCATCGCTCTCGATCAGGTCAAAAGCGATCTGCCCGTTGAACTTGTGCCTGCGGACAAACCGCGTGACAAAATCGTATACTCCGCCATGTCCGGCAGAGGCAAAATGAATCGTCGCCCCTTGCCCGGCCGTGTGCACCGTCTCATAGTCCGCATACAGCGCAAGCTCTCCTTCATGGGCGACCGCGTAGCTGCACAGCTGGCGTCCTGCGATGAACTGCTGGACGAGCCACGGCTGAGCGGCAGACGGGACAGGAAGCCTGGACAACTCCACCCTGGACAGATCGCGGATGATCTGGACATGGGCGGCGAAGCGGGAGTAGACAGGCTTCAGCACGATCGGGCCACTCGCTTGGCGAATCGCTTCATCCCGTTCGTGCGCAGATTCCACCCGAATCGTATGCGGAACTTTCGCCCCTGCTGCCTGTGCCCGTTCCTGAAACAGCCATTTGTCATGCAAAGCGCGCAGCACAGGAAGCGGCTCCACCAGCACGGCGCCATATGCCCGCAACCGCTCGCGGCCGTGCGCGACGTAAAAAATTTCCTCGCAAGTCGGAACGAGCAGGTCGACGCGCTCCTTTTGCATGATCTGGCACAGCTCGGCGATATAGGCATCCGTCTTCGTCCGGGGTGGCGGAACGCGATAGGAGCGGGCTACATAGCGCGAATGAGCGCACAGGTGCCGCCCCGCGCTTTCCGCTACAACGACGCGGTGTCCGCCCGCGTGAAACAGCCGGGCCAGCTCCAGCGTGGCAGGTGCCCTCCCTCCTGTCAAAAGGACCGTCCGCTCAGTATTCAAGCACAATCCCTCCGAGCGACAACCCGGCGGAAGTACCGAGCAAAAGCAGGCAATCTCCCCTCGCTACCCGCTTCTGGCTGATCGCCTCGTGCAAAGCCATCGGGATCGAAGCGGCAATGACGTTGCCGTGGTCTGCCATGATATCGACCATTTGCTGCTCCATAAAGCCGAGCTTCGTTCTCATGATGCGCAGCGCCATCCCGCTCGCCTGGTGGGGAATGACGGCCTGCAGCTGCTTTTTGCTCACGGACGCTTTCGCGAGCAAGCTGTCGACAAAGCCGGTAATCAACTGCGAGGTCAAACGAAAAATTTTGCGTCCGTCCATGTCAAAAGCGAAGTCATCCTCGTGTCCGTTCGCATAGTGGCGCGGGTGCACCATCGTTCCGCCGCCGCGAATTTCCGAATAGTGCGCCCCTTCGCTGTAGGTTTGCATCGCTGAGCTTATCATGCGGGACGACTCGCCTTCCGGTGTCTGCCCCACGACGACCGCTGCCGCGCCATCGCCAAACAGCACGCAGCTTTCTTTTTGCTTCCAGTTCAGTCCCATCGAAGCGATCTCCGTCGAGACGATCAGCACGCGCTTGTATACACCCGCAGCCATCGCGCAAGACATGACGTCGAGCGCAGTCACGAAGCTCAGGCAAGTCGAATTGATATCAAAGCAAGGAATCCCGGTACGGGAAAGCCCCAGCTCTTCCTGGATCAAGGCCGCTGTGCACGGAATTTCTTGCTGCGCCGTTCCGCTCGCACAGACGATGCAGTCAAGCTCCTGCAACGAGACTCCTGCCGCTTCCGCCGCTCGTTTGGCGGCAATCGCCCCCATCTGCGCGGCTGTTTCCGTTGTAACATAATGGCGAATCCGAACCCCGGATTTTTTTTCGGTCCATCCTGTAGCCAGCCCGAGCTGTTCATCCAGCTCTGCCGCTGTCACGACTCGCGCGGGCAAGTATTTTCCCGTGCCCAGCAATTTTACTCTTCTCTCCATGGTCTGGTTCTCCCTCGATTGTCTGTCTCTCACACTGTATGCTGTCACTGACACCCATTTTACGCAAAAGAATGGCAGCTTGTGGAGGGCATACGCAAAAAAGACTACCTTTCGCCTACGCAAAAGATAGTCTACTGTTACAAAGACGGTTTTTCAGCTTTTTCGTTTCCCCCACGGCTTGAACACCGACAAAAGAAACAACAGAATCAGCGAAAGCAGCTGCAAGACAATCCCGATCCAGAGCTTTTCGCTGTTGACGATAAAAGCGGGATTGCCCATCGCTTCCAACCCTTGCGCCCAGGCCAGGCTGACCGCTGGCAACGTCCAGACGTACATGGCGACGGGGCCGAGCAGGATCGTGACGAGCGTCAGCACTTCTTTGGCGATGATCCAGTAATAGCGAAACAGTCCCCAATGCGTCCAGACGGAGAGCAGCACGCCTGTGACGATCGTGCCGATGGTCGACGCGCGCACACTTGTTTTCGCCAAGGTGTGCATCGCGGTGTAACAGGCGGCAAATATCCCGGCATCGTCCGTATTCGCCGCCACGATGCTCAAAACGAGAAACAGAACCGCTCCGCCCAGCATAATCGCTGAAAAGAGCAAATGCAGGAGCAGCAGCCACTTCTTCCCTTTCATGCCCAGCTTGTACATGCTTTCACCTCTTTTGAGCCTCTGTGAGCCGCCGCAGCTACATAGCTACACCTACAGTTGAAAACGGTACCCGACTCCCCAAACCGTTTCGATATACTGCGGCTTCGTCGGGTCGATCTCGATTTTTTCGCGCAGCTTGCTGATGTGCACGGTCACGGTAGCAATATCGCCAAGGGAATCCAGTCCCCAAATTTTCTCGAACAAATCGTTTTTGCTGAACACCCAGTTCGGATGCGTCGCCAAAAACAGCAGCAGCTCATATTCTTTCGACGTAAAGGCAACTTCTTGTCCACGGACGTACACCTTGCGGGCGAGCTTGTCGATCCGCAAGCCACGCATGCGAATTTCGTCCTGCGGCGCTCGCTGGCTCTGGGAACCATCGGAAACGAGGCGGTCGTAGCGGGCCAGGTGCGCTTTTACTCTCGCCACCAGTTCGCCCAGGCTGAACGGTTTGCTAATATGATCATCCGCGCCAAGCCCCAAGCCGCGGATCTTGTCGATGTCCTCTTTTTTGGCGGAGACGAGCAGGATCGGGATGTTTTTCGCTTCACGCACCTCGCGCAAAATGGCAAAGCCGTCTACCACAGGCAGCATCAAGTCGAGGATGATCAGATCGTATGGCTCTGTCAGCGCTTTTTGCAAGCCGACCTCTCCCGAATGGGCGAGCTCGACTGTATAGCCGTTTGCTTCCAGGTAGTCTTTTTCCACCTCTGCGATTACCGTGTCGTCCTCAACGATCAATATGTGCTTCATCCGCTCCACCTTCCGTCCCTTTTTGCAGCGGCAAGGAAAAACAGATGTCCGTTCCGCTGCCGACCTCGCTGCGCGCCCAGACGCGTCCTCCGTGCCCTTCTACCAATTGCTTGACGATCGCAAGTCCCAGTCCGCTGCCGCCCGTTGTCGTGTTGCGCGCAGGGTCCGCCCGGTAAAAGCGGTCAAAAATGTGCGGCATCGCTTCCTCCGCAATACCCGCTCCATTGTCGGCAATCGTCACAATAACTTCGTCTGCTGTCCGCTCCACTCGCACGTCGATTTGTTTCAGTGGTTTGTCCATGTATTTCATGCTGTTGTCGATCATGTTCATCAGCACCCGATGCAGCTTTTCCCGATCTGCCATGACGGCAAGCGGGCCGCCGTCTGTTCCCGCCACGTTCAGCCGTACGTCAGACATACCAGGCTCCAGACGCAGCGCCTGCACCCAATCGGTCAGGTAGGCCCGAATATTGACCGGCTCCAGATGAAAAGGCAGACGGTTCAAGTCCAGCCGCGAGTACAAAAGCAGCTCGTCGATGAGCCGATCCATTTGCGCGGATTTGCTGGCGATCATCCGCATGTATTTCTCCCGTTTCGGCTGCGTATCGGCAATTCCGTCCAGCACAGCCTCCACGCACGCCTTGATTCCGGTAATCGGCGTCTTCAAATCGTGCGAGATGCTCGCAATCAGCTCTTTGCGGCTTTCCTCGTATTGTAGCTGCATGCGAATCGAGTCGTACAACCGGACGCGCATCTCCTCAAAAGCCTCGCCCAGCTCGCCCAGCTCATCTTTTCGCCCGAGTTGCACAGGCCGCTCCAGATGGCCCTCCTTGATCTCGTGAGCCGCCTGTTTGAGCGCGTACAGCGGACGGATGATGCTCTTGGACACCAAATACGTCAAAATCCCGTTCGTCAGCCCGATAATGACGAGGAAGCTGACGATCATGAGCGCAAAGAAAGAGATTCCTGACGAAAACAAGGAGCTGTCGTCAGCCAGAAAATAAAGAGTGCCCTGACTCTTGTCGGCGAAGGAAAACGCATACGTCCTGGCGACATGCCTGTCGCTTTCCCATGGCGGCCACTGGCGCGGGCGTTCTTCAACCGCAGCGGACTGCATGTATTTCGGCAAATCGGCCTGAGCCAGGGAAGAAGAAGCGAACAGCACCGCTCCCTCTTTCGCCAATATGAATGCTCCGCCAAACGGGCGTAGTTGCTCATCCGTTTCGGTCAACAGCTCATTGTCCAGCAACCGCTCCGCATCGTGCTGCGCCAAAAACGCCACTCCTGCAAACAGCTCGTCTCGTCTGTCCATGTTTTGCCGAAACAGCGGTTTCCCCGGTGCTTTTTCGCGCGGGAATGACTCTCCCCAAAAAACCGCCACCAGAGTCGAGGCTACCAGTCCAAAACAGACCACCGGAACGACGATCATGGCGATATAAGACAACCAAAGCCTCGTTTTGATTGACATGGTTCCTCTCCTCCGATGCGCATAATTGCTGTCATTATACTACAGCGCCTGGCAAAAGACGCACGCCCCTGCCTTAGTGCCGCCAGCCGCCTTTTGCCCAGTGGCTGCGCATCTCTTCGCGAGTCACTTTCTCCACTTGTTTCCCCGTCAAATCCACGCGCTCGGGAGTGGTCGCTGCCAAATCCGACAAGCGGACGTCCACAGTCAGTTGCAACGTATGCACGACGCCGGAAGCGTCCGTCCCGACCAGCTCCACCTTGGCGGTTTGCTGCTCGATCTGGTTTTGCTCGTTGATCGTCGCGTTCAGCACGACTTGCTCCAGATGCACGTCTTCCTGCAAAGCGGGCAGCTCCAGCGCGAGTTCTTTTTCGGCTTCACCCGCCCTCGCTTCCTGGCTGCGTTCAACGATTTTCGCGTACATGATCGGGCCTAGCATTTTGGCGAACACAGGCATTTGCTCCTCGTCGAGCTTCAAGGATACTCGTTTCCCGCCATCCGGCAAGTTTTCCATCGTCGTCCATTTCTCCATGCTTCCGAACAATGTTTTGTGCACCTGCTCCATCATGGCGCTGCTCATAGCGTGCTGATCCTGCTCAGGCTGTTGTTGTTGCCAATCCATTGCCTCCATGACGCGATACAGATCGCGATCCCCTTTTTTAAAAACCATTTGAGTCGGCTCGCGAAATGCTTGAAAGCTTCCTTCGCCGTTCGCATCGACATACGTGCCATCCACGCTGCCCAGCTTCTGCTCATGATCGACTTTGGCCACCCCGTCGACTGCAAAAAGCTTCGTCTGGTTGTCTGTCAACTCCAGGTGAGCGTGCGCAGTCAAGCTCCCTGCTTCTTTCGTCTGCTTTAACGCCGATTTGTACGACTCCAGTGCGCCGTTGTCCGCTTGCGCCGAAACGCTCATCCCCCACGTCGCTACCCCGCCGATTCCGACCGCCAATGCCACCGCCAGCCATGTTTTTCGCACCAGTCATCCCTCCAGTTTCATGTAGAAAGCAGCCTCACTTTCTCTACTAGCGATGATAAAGCGGAAGCCTAAACGCGTTCTAAACGAAATCTAAAAAAAGTGTAAAATCATGCGCTTGGCGCACGCACACAGCTACTCACGCAAAAATCTTCTAAAAATGGTATATTGGTAAAAAGAATTGGATCAACAAGAGTGACAAGTGGAGGATGAAAAACGATGAACAAGCAGGAAGGCTACATCGAAGTTCCTGGCGGAAAAGTATGGTACAACCGCGTCGGCACAGGCAATCACACTCCGCTGATCGTGTTGCACGGCGGGCCTGGCAACACGCACGACCCGCTCCAGTCTGCATTGCACGTGCTTGGCGACGAGCGTCCCGTTATTTTTTACGACCAGCTCGGCTCGGGCAACTCGGACAGACCGACCGACTCCTCGCTGTGGAAAACGGAGCGCTTTGTAGAAGAGCTGGCCTGCATTCGACAGGCGCTTGATTTGACCGAGGTTCATATTCTCGGCCATTCGTGGGGAACGATGCTGGCTGCGGCTTATTTGATTGACGCTAAGCCTGCGGGCGTTGCGAGCGTGATTTTCTCCAGTCCTTGCCTCCGTGCCCAGCTCTGGAAAGAAGACGCTGATCGGCTGATCGCCCAACTGCCGGAAGACGTCCAGCAGACGATTGCCCGGCACGAACAGCAAGGAACGACGGATTCCAAAGAGTATCAGGACGCGATGAAACAATACTACGCGCGCCACGTTTGCCGCATGGAGCCGTTGCCAGAAGTCATGACGCAAAGCCGTGCGAAAGCCAACAAAGACGTGTACATGACGATGTGGGGGCCGTCCGAGTTTTGCCCGACAGGCAATCTCAAGACGTTTGATTACACGCCGAAGCTGCATGAAATCGCGATTCCTGCCCTGTTTGTGTGCGGTCGCTACGACGAGGCGACCCCGGAAGCAACAAGCTACTACCAGTCGCTCGTGCCAAACGCCGGGCTGCATGTGTTGGAGCACAGCTCCCATCTCGGCTATTTGGAAGAAACAGACGAATACGTACAGACCGTCCGCGCGTTTTTGCGCCAAGCGGACAAGCGATAATCCCGGTTGACTCGATATGGAAAACACAAGAAGCCCCGTCTCGCAGCAGTGTGCAAGACAGGGCTTTTTGTGTTTGTTTACCAGCTTCTGCTTTTTTCTTTGCCGATCAAGTAAAGGAAGTACGGCGCACCGATTACAGCCGTCACGATGCCCACCGGAACCTCAAGCGGAGGTAACAGCCATCTGCCCAGTCCGTCCGCTGCAACCAGCAAAATGGCCCCGAGCAGGGCAGCTACAGGAAGTAGCCAAATGCGCTTGCCCCCGACCAGCCTGCCAGCCATGTGCGGAGCAAGCAAGCCGACAAACCCGATCGAACCGACAACCGCGACACAAGCTCCGGCCAGCGCTTTGCGCCACTTCCCGCAAGCGGCTGGCTGGCAACTCTAGCAGCACCTTTGCCCGGTCGATCCGCAAACGGGTTATGTAGCCGGAAAAGCTCACACCTTTGAGCGTCTTGAACATGCGCGAATGCATCCAGACTTTTGTGCAGTTCCTCCATCAAATGCAAAACCTGCGAATGGCTGCGCACGTGAAACGACTTTTCCAGCGGGAAATCGGCTGTTCCCTGGAGAAAAGTCCGCTCCGTCCCGGACGATGCTGCCTCCGTCCAAAAAGCAAACTCGATCAAAAAGACCTCCATTTGCCCGCTTGCGCGCAAATGGAGGTGTCCGTCCACGGCCTGAGAAAAACGACATCGCCCGCCTCCACAGCCTGCTCGGTCGCATTGCTTGTCAGCGTACCTTTGTGACTTTTGACAAACCCGATGCGCTGGCAGGAAGAAGCCGGAAGCGAATGCGGCTCCTGGTGAGCACATGTGACAAGCGATACGCTCTGCACGGAAAAAATCATCTGCCGGAACTGTCGATAAACCTCGTCAGCATGCAACGTTGGCCCCTCCTCTCCTGTATCCCTTTTAGCTATCCACTATTATAGCTCGTCTGCCGTGCCTCCGCGCATCAGGGAACGGGGATGGAAAACAAAGGAGGCCGTAAAAAGCGTAAAGGCTCTCTCGACGGGTCGAAGGGTTAAACTGATTGATTGACTGATTGATTGTCTGCGATTTCCGGATTTTCGGTCGTACTTTTTATTTGCTGTATGGATGGTTTTTTAGGGGTGACATAGTTTGACCTGTTTGTTGCTGTTTCAGGGATGCTTCATGATTCAATGGTATGTCTGTCTTTTCTCTCTATGCAGCCGCACGGATTCTAGCATGAACTTGTCAGGTTAGCTCCTAAAGGCTGGGCTTTTTTTCAACAAAAATACACCCCTTAGGTTGCATCGGATCTACCAGGAGGTTTAATCCAATGTCTATTTTAGGAGGTGCACTTCATTGACCGATAGTAGGTCAGCGTTTTTGGTTTAGCCGCTTTTTTGTATTTATTTTGCAAAAGGACAAGAATGGTATTGCGGGTTTTAATTGCTCTTATTTTACCTCTTCGAAGTCTATGATTTTTCCCTCACTTTTTTCCGTGCTAATTTCATTCCAGCCCTCTTTATCTGTGCCTATATTTTTTGCGCCAACAGTTCGTTGAGTATCAGAGCCTTCATTATTCTTGCTATACTTATGCAAGATATTTGTACCATCCGCTTGTTTTTCCAAAATGTACATCTCATTGTTCTCTTCATCCATATAAATACTTGGCACTACATCACCGTTTGCTTGCTCAAGCATGATATTCATTACTATTTTAGCAATCCCCTTATACTCTTCACTTTTTAAAACCTCTTTGTGATCCAGCTTTTTCAAGTCGTCCAGATTAATGTCAAAGCTGCTTGCAATGTCATTGTCAACCTTTTCTTTAAACTCTGCAATTCTTTGTTTTACAATCACCATGTCATCTTGCTTGCTTGCATTTGCATAACCGATAACGGAAAACGCTAAAGCTAATGCAATTCCACTAAATAAAACCGATTTTTTCATGGTAATATCTCCTTTTCACTATATTAAGGCATCCAAATCGCATCATCGTATGAGTGATTTTCTTCTGTCAATTTATCTTCCTTTTTTGCATACTCTTCATGAAAGCTGCTTATTTCCCAATACCCTTTCTTCGTAGGATTAACTACTTTCCTTTCTCCTGTTTGTTTGACCTTATATGAATTATAATTGGTTGCTCTTTCTGTCTCACCTTGCTTCTTTGCATTGAAATAGATAGTAGACTGCACCGTAATTTTTGCACACTTGACATCAGATTCAGTGATAGCGGTAAATCCCGCCGTATGTTTTGTAGATGTTTCAGACGCTATATAAACGTCCGATGAAAATTCTGTCATTTCAGCATAAACTGTAGCTGCTGAGAACACAGTAAATGCCAGCAATCCTATAGATAGAATACTTTTAACCATACTCTCCCCCATAGCTATGCATCATCTTTACTTTACGTTAAATTCCTGTTCTTCATAATTAATACCGCTATCTGTTGTCCCATCGGTATAGTAAACATCCCCGCTGGCGGCTACCTCCCATATCGCTTTTCCATATTCCTCCTGATTACTAATCTTTGCTTTCAAAGATTTAACATAGGAATCTTCTGTTGTTTTTGAGGAAACTTTCTTCCCGTTTCTAGTAATAATGGCAAAGGAAATGATTTGCTTAATATCACTAGATTTTACTCTAGAGGAGATATCACGCGTAATACCATACGAAGATATTACATAATGTTTTTCTCCCCCTGCCGTAGACAGATTTCCACTGATTGACGCTTCTGATTGTGCTATCCCCATCGGAGTAGCTGCGAATGCAGTAGTGATTGTCGCCAGAACAACGCAAGAAGTAATAAAACTTGCTACAAGCTTTCTATTCAACAATACCCCTCCCTAAAAATATTTTGAAATCTTTTACATATTAATCTTTAATTTTTCTATTTTCAACATTTTTTTCCATTTATGTTTAAGGCTTCATTAGTAAGACGATGTAGCTTGTATTTTGTTACAATCCCCACAAAAAAACTGCACACAACCGTCCATATTGAAAACGGTTTATGTGCAGCAAGTCTCTCGTGCAGCTTTTTTCGCGTCTTTTATAAGTTTTTCCATCTTTTCCATCAAATCTACTTTCTCTAGCATCTTTTGTTGTCGGAGCATCGCGAGCAGGCAAGGCCAGCTTAGTTACAGTCTTCTGTTTTTTCGGATTTGTAATATAACGAGATAACCAAATACGAACAAAAATGCAAGAGCCTTAGTTTCAATTCCGCTTGCTTTTCGGGTCTTCGATGTAACGTCGCGCCGCTGAATTTTGTCGGCGGGTGGAAGGCATGGTTTCAGTCCCCTAGCTTCTCGGGTCTCCAATGTAACGTAACTCCCCATTTGACCGTCAACAATCACCACGTAGTTTCAGTCCCCTAACTTCTCGGGTCTCCAATGTAACCATAAAAGGACATCATGCCAGTTACACGATCACCTTCGGTTTCAGTCCCCTAACTTCTCGGGTCTCCAATGTAACAGCAAATGGTAAATGTGATAAAGGCGCGGTTTTCAAGTTTCAGTCCCCTAACTTCTCGGGTCTCCAATGTAACCGTTCCTTAGAAAATGCTTCAGCCATCTGCTCAGTTGTTTCAGTCCCCTAACTTCTCGGGTCTCCAATGTAACAGCGGGTAGGTTCAAAACTGGGGATCGACACCAACAAATGTTTCAGTCCCCTAACTTCTCGGGTCTCCAATGTAACTTGGGAGCTCCATGCCCCACTGCGTTCTTATTGCCTCGGTTTCAGTCCCCTAACTTCTCGGGTCTCCAATGTAACGCTGCGGATTGTTCACAACCCGAACGCGATTCTATAGGTTTCAGTCCCCTAACTTCTCGGGTCTCCAATGTAACTTCCATACATCTTTTTGAGTGTTAGCCTGCATGATTGTTTCAGTCCCCTAACTTCTCGGGTCTCCAATGTAACCGACTTTGACTACCATGCTTAACCTCAATAACGCCAAGGCTTTCCCCATACTCACTGCCAACAAGAACCCGCTCTTTTTTCGAGGATTCACTTCTCGTCAAAAATCACGCCCTATCCTCGAAAATAGGCTGTACGTGTACGCATCTTGTTCATTTCTTTTTCCTCGCTACAGGGTAACCATTCGCCCTCATACTTATAATAAAACATTATCCCCCATCTCATCTATCCATTTCTTTACACGATCCAGCACCCAAACAACTTTTCATCCACAAACGCAAATATCTTTCAACCGCCACTTCCTTCATCCAACTCCCCAAACAAATCACTCTCCTTTAATACGGCAAGTCCGCTCCCGTACAAATCCCCCCTGCGTGAACAGACCACTTCATTTCATTCCGCTACAATCCCACAAAAAAACTGCACACAACCGTCCATACTGATGAAAACGGCTCATGTGCAGCAAGTCCCTCGCTCAGTTGCACTCGCGTTCCCTACGAGTTTCTCCAGCTTTTCCACCAGCTCCACGCTTGCGGCTTTCTCCAGCGTCTTTTGCTGTCGGAACACCGCGAGCGAGGCAAACAAAAACCCGCTTTCTGCACGGACGGCTCCGTGACGATTCCCCAAGCAGCCGTACACGCAGCCAATCTCATCTGCTTTTCACCCTCTACTCGCCTGCTCATTGCTCCCACCGCTCCTCTGTCCTTTTCTCTCTGCTTCTATCCTAGCGAAACTAGCGAAACGAAACGCTTGCTCTATGCTGCTTACGCCCCCACGCCCTGCAACAGCTTGGAAAAAATCCGCTTGATTCGCGCATCGAGCACATGGCTGCCGCCGCGGCCTCTGACGTCCTCGACCATCATCGTGACCAGCAGGCGCGGATCATCCACATTGAACACCGCGTACCAACCGTTTTCCTGTCCTTGCTCGCCCTTTTTTTGCTTCAATTCTGCGGTGCCGGTCTTGCCCGCCATGCGGATGCCCGGCACGCGCGCTCCCCGGCCTGTGCCGCGGGGGTCTTCCATCACCTGCACAAGATCGTCCCTGACGATGGCTGCCACTTGGGGCGGAATCGCTTCACGCTTCCAATACCGCTCTTTTTGCTCGCCCTGAAGCAGCGACGGGTACACGATGTTTCCCTCGTTGACAAAAGCGCTGTACACGAGCGCCAAGTGAAGCGGCGTCATTGTCACCTCGCCCTGCCCATAGCCCGAGTCTGCCAACTGGATCTCGTTTCTCATGCCGTTGTTGGCAAGCCGGGACGGATCGAGCGGATACGGGATCGGCACCGCCTCGTCAAAGCCAAGCTGCTTTCCCTGTGCCACGAACGGCTCCTCCCCGATGGACAGCGCCGCCTTGGCAAAATAAATATTGTCCGAGTAGACGAGTGCTTTTTTCAGGTCGACGGGCGCTCCGTAGTCACTCACCCGTGTCACTTCGTATGCGCCCCAGGAGGCGTCCTTTTGCCAATGCAGTCCTTTGACCGAAACAGTATCGGCTGGCGTAATCGCTCCAGTCGCAAGTCCCATTGCCGCGGTAAGCGGCTTGAAGGTAGACCCTGGCGCAAAGCCGCGGGCAAAGCGATTCAGCAAAGGCTTGCCCGGATCGTCATTGAGCTTTTTCCACTCTTCTGTCGACATGCCGAGCACAAATGCGTTTGGATCATACGAAGGCGAGCTGACCAGCGCCAAAACTTCTCCCGTCGCGGGCGAAATCGCTGCGGCTGTCCCAGCATCCTGCTTGAACTCGCTGTAAATCGTTTGCTGAACAGTAGCGTCGATCGTCAGGGCGAGTGGCTGCCCGTTTTTGGCGGGTTGCTCCGCCACGATTTTTTTCACCGTCCCGTCTGCACCGACAATCGCGATCCGGCCGCCGGATTCCCCGCGCAATTGCTGTTCAAAAAGCTGTTCCAGCCCCGCCTTGCCGATGATATCCGAGGCGCGGTAGCCCATGTCTTTGCGCTTTTCGTACTCCTCCTGGCTAATCGCACCCGTGTAGCCGACCAAATGAGCCGCCGCAGCCTGATACGGGTAGTACCTGACCTGCTTTTTCTGCAAAACGATGCTCGCGGTTTGTTGCAAAGTTTGCAGGCGTGCATCATCCTCCGGCAAAGTTGCGATGCGGACAAACGAGCCAGACTTCCCCGCATTGGCACTCACCACACTCATCAGGTTTGCCAGCGGTATTTGCAACAGCTTGCTGACTTGTGTCCTCCCGGCTGGAGGCGTTTTGCTCCATTCATCTGGACGAATCCCGACATCGACCACGATCCGGCTCGTAGCCAGCCTGCGTCCGGCCCGGTCCAATATTTCTCCCCGCTTCGGATACAGCGTGTTGGCGCGCACCTTATCCCCCTCCTGCATGCCGGGAAATAAAAAGGAAGGATTCCAATGGATGTACCAATCTTTTTTGTCGTTTTGCGTCTCTTTGATCAAGGTTGCTTTTCCTGTAAACGAAATCGGTTCGACGAATGTGTCCAGCTTGATCTGGTAATGGAAGTTGATTTTCCCATCCTCAGTCGGGACGACATCTCCGTTGTAAAGCGGCTCGACGAGGATCGGTTTGGCTTCGATCCCGCCGTAAATGTTCTCGTATCGTGAAACGAACTCGTCTTTTGTCACCTTTGCCTTTGTATCCAGTGAAAGCTGTTCGTACATATGTGCAAACTGCTGATTTTTCCAATTCGTCGTATAAGCGGTAAACGCCGCCTTCGCCATTTCCCCGTCCGTTTTCGGCCCTTCCTTCCAATAGTCCCAAAAAAGGAAGACAAATCCCGAAAGAATTACGAGAAAGACACTCCAAAAACATATCCAAGCCTTTTTCACCAGTTCCTCACCTTCCCTTTCCCACGATAAACCAGCCGGATTAGAGAATAAATGGAAGAAAACTGATGAAATCATCAGATCACACTCACAAACAAATGATAAGTGTCAGACAATTCAACAGGAAAAAGCGCATGGAAAAAAGGAGACCACTGGCTCGTCTCCCTTGTTCAATCTTCCCACATATAGCCGAAGCGAGGAATCGTGGTGACCTTTTCCCCGTACTTGCCCAGCCGTTTGCGCAAACGGTACACGAGCGCATTGATTTCGGCGCGTCCCACATCCGGCACGCTATTGTCTGTGTAAATCATTCTTTCCGGCCAGATCGACACCATGATTTCCTCATAGCTGACTGCCTGATTGGCCCGTTGATACAAAAGCATCAGCAAATCCATATCTTTTCCTGTCAAATGAATCCTCGCACCATCCAGGCGAATCTCGCGCCGCTCCAGGTTGATGACCAATCCTGTCGTGGAAACAGTCGAAACCATCGATTGCACCAGCGGAAAAGAAAATTCCCTGGTCACGTCCAACTCACTGCCCTCCGCAAAAAAGACCAGCTCGACGACTCCTTTGGCAAGGCTGATCAGATCGCCGTGAAATAACGGCTGCGGCGCTTGGCGGACGCTCTGCCCGTTGACTTCTGTTCCATGCTTGCTGTCCAGATCGGAAATCGTATAGCGATTGCCGATCTTGCGGATCACGGCATGCCGTCTCGACACGTATGGGCTGGAAAAAGCGATGTCAGGCGCAAGTTGGCTCCCTCTCCGTCCAATGGTGTACTCATCCTGACGAAGAAACTGGCGTTTTTGCACAAGCTCCGGATCGCCTTTTTTGATCAGGACATAGACGCCGTCTTCCAACGTTCATCACCTCAAAAAAGAGTTGCAGCTATCCGTATTAATTACATACCAAAATACCGGAAAGTCAACCCTTTTTTCGCCTATAGTACAAAGCCGCCGCTTGGTCCCGACAATGACAGCTATCTCGTTCACGCCATCTATCTTTCATGCTTGCTTGCAATCTATCACGAACAACGCTTGAGCGCCGCCAGCTGTTTCGGCTCGATCACCAACAGATGGCAAACTCCGTTGGGCACGAACCATTTGTACGCCGTTCCTTTTGGTATGACGAGCAATTCGCCAGCCTCGATCCAAATATTGCGCTCATGGGACATCAATAGCAATCTTCCGTTTACGACGAGAATCATTTCGTCCTTGTGGTCGTGCTGCTGCCAGGGATATTCTCCCGAAAGCTGCTCCAGCTTGATCGCCGAATCGTTCAGCTCCCCTACGACCGTTGAACGTAAAGACTGTTGTATCCACGAAAATTGTTCTGTCAGATTTATCTTCTCCATGATGGATCTCTCCCCTTTGTCCCCAAGATAATACAAAAGACGGGGCGGGAAAATAGAAGCGATCTGATAGAGTTATGATAAACAAAATCACAAAACGATGATAAGCGGCGAAAAATTCAATCAACAGAGTCAGCCGGTTGGGATTGGGGCGTGCCGAATCGTTTGGCATTTCTTGCGCGGGCGCGTTCGATTTCCGTCTCGCGGTTGCGCGGCTCGGCGTTTGTCACCAATGAATCGAGCAAAGTCTGGGCGACTGCTGTTACCTCTTTGACCGCCCGCTGAAACGCCTCTTCGTTTGCTTTGGAGGGCGTGTTGAAGCCCGAGAGCTTTCTCACAAACTGCAGCGCGGCTGCCTGAACCTCATCTTCGGTAGCGGGAGGGGAGAAATTGAACAAGGTTTTAATATTTCGGCACATGGCGATCTCCTTTGGCAGAATGTCTTTTTCGCTCATCATACAACATACACAGTGAAGTCGGTCAAGCGCCGCCTATGAAAAAACGGACGCCTGAAAAGCATCCGTTTTTTGCTCGTGCCCGCTTTTGCTATTTTTGGTTCTTTTGCAAAATATCTGCCGCTACCTGCTCGATCATCGCCTTTTTCCCGAGGGCAAAAAACGCTTCGTTGTAGCTCTGTTTTGTAGTGACGCGGTACACCTTGCCGTTTTTCTTCGCCTTCATATTGTTCCAGATCGCGGTATCTTCCAGCACATTGTGCTCGGAATCGGCGAGCAGCACGATATGGTCGGGATTGAGCGTCGACAGTCCCTCCAGGTCCGTCTCCTTGCCTCCCCACGGATCTGGCTCCGGTATCCCCGCCGCTTTCGGCAGCTTCAAGTCGGAGAAAATCATGTCAGCCAGCCCGGTTTTCGCGTAGAGGCGAATCCCTTTTTGCGTCGCTTCGATCACTGCGAACGATTCCTCTTTGGTAGTTGCCACAATCTGATCGTGCAGCTGCTTCGCGCGGTCATCGTACGCTTTCAGCCATTCATCCATCTGCTGCTTTTTCCCGAGCGTATTCGCCACAAAGTCGAACCGCTCGCGAAACGCGTTGAAACCGTAAGGCACGCGCACGGTCGGGGCAATTTTGTTCAACTGCTCGTAAATTTTTTCCTGGGCCGGACCCACGAGAATCAGATCGGGATTGGCTGCGGCGATCGCCTCGACACTTACCTCATTTTGAAACCAGCCCGCCACGGTCACGTCTTTTCCCAGCTCTTTTTGCAAAATCGGCGTCAAATCCATCGGGCTTTCATACTGGCTGTTCGCGGTCAGCACGGGACGAATGCCAAGCGCCAACAGCTCCTCAGTCGATCCAGATACGTCCGCGATTCTTTGCGGATTGGCCGGGATGGTTACTTCGCCTGCTGCATCCTTGACTGTCCGCGTTTCTGCTGTTTGCGCAGCCGGCTTGTCTGCTGGCGCTTGTCCGCCTTGTCCGCCTGCACTGTTGTCAGCAGCTTGGCTGCATCCCCCTACAAGTAACGCCAAACCGAGCAATCCCGCGATCCAGCCGTGCTTTCTTTTTGCCATACCTTCCGTCAGCCTCCATCATCTGTGATAATAATTCTCAACAACTACGCTTGATCGTACCTTTGCCAGCTGTTTGCAACTACCGGACGAGGGCGAAAACTACGGTTGGCGGGATAATAGAAAAAAGCGAGAGACATCGCTCCCGCTTTTTTCGCTACAAAATATACCTGCCCCGCTTCACATCGGACGGATTCATTCCGTACTGTTTGCGGAACGCTTCGGAAAAGTGACTGAAGTTGGAAAAGCCGACCGACAACGCTACCTGGCTGACATTCATCTCGCCCAAGCGCAGCAGTTCCAGCGCTTTTTCCAGGCGCTTTTCCCGCAAGTACGCGAAGACGCTCGTGCCAAACTCCTCTTTGAAGCCGATTTTCAGCTTGTATTCGTTCAACTGCGCCATGCGTGCCAGCTCGATCAAGGAAGGCGGCGCCTCCATATTCGCCAGCAAAATTTCTCTGGCGCTATGAATTTTTTCCCGATCGCTGCGGGACAAAAAGGGTCGGGTGACTTCCGCCTCTCGCTCAAACAGCAGCATGTCGAAGGCGTGCGCAGCGATTTCCAGCGTCTTGCCTTCCGCATGAAGCCGCCGCAATCTGGGCTGAGACGCAGGCGGCGCGATCAGTTGCTGGAGCCGCATCATCAAATCTGGCCGAAGCGGCATGCGGAACATGCGAAAAGGACGGTTGCCCAACAAGCTTTCAAACGTATACGGCGTTCCTTCGTCGATTTGCGCAAGCCATTCGTTGAACAGCTCGACGGAAATCCCGATCGCTACCGAACGAAACGGCGCTTGGGCCATATAGCAAAAGTCGGCTTGAAAATCCCGCATCAATTGCAGCGAGCAGCTGTCCGGAACGAGATCGTGCTGGGAACCGCCCGAAACCGCTACCTCCCCCGTTCCTTGCAAGCAAAAGCTCAGCTCCACCATGGCGGCTTCCGAGCGAAAACGCATGGCGTGATCATCCTGAAAACGATGGAAGGAATCGACAATCTCCAGTCCAGGACGAGGCATCATTCTGTTGATGTATCCGTTCCAACCGGACAAGTCATCCCCCGCCATCTCCGTCCCGATGTCATCAAGCCGAATGTTCGGCAGCGCGTCAATATAACTGTCGTAGATGGAATGAATGGATGTGGCATGCATGGCAATCTCCCGGTTTTGATTTTGTTGAAAACGATTCTTGTTCTCATCATATAGAAAAAAGCAATGCCTTGGCAACCTTTTCGGTGTGGCGCGATTGCCTCGGCAGTAGAATCGGCTAGTGCAGCAGATTCAGCAAGATCGTCAGCGTCCCTACACTGAACACGGTCGTGACCAGGACACTGCTGGAAACAAATTGCGGACGCATGTTGAACTGGATCGCGTAAATCGCTGTCGTCGCAGCAGACGGCATCGCTGCGAGTATGACCAGCACTTTTTGCAGCAAAGGATCAATCGGGAAAAACAGACAGATCACGTAAGCGAGCACAGGCGAAGCGATCAGCCGAATGACACTGGCGGCGCTCAATCCTTGCCACTCCAAAGCTTTGGACGATACGTTGGCAAGCTGCATCCCGAGAATCAGCATGACGACCGGAATCGCTGCCTGCGCCACGAGATCAATCGCCTGATAGTAGCCCGCTGGAATCACGACATTGCCTTGTTGCAGCAAAATCGCCAGCACAACCGCGTAGTTGGAAGGCTGCTTGAAAATCGCCCGAATCGCCGTGCCCGCGCCACCCCCGCCCCGCGAAGCGAAGTAGACGCCGAATACCCCCATGATGATCGAATGAAAAACCATGATTTGGACCGCATACGTAAACCCGGCCTCCCCGTAAGCAAACAAAATGATCGGAGTCCCGTAGTTCCCGCTGTTCATGAAGGCGGTGGAAAGCATCAGGGCGCTCTCCTGCGATTTGTCGTAGCGAAACAGGCGAGCCGTAAGCTGGGTGAGCACGATCAGCGCTCCGAGCAGCAACAGCGAGATGACGACGATGTAAAACAATTGCAGATCAAGCTCGGTCTTGTAAAACGTGCGAAAGACAAGCGCCGTGGTCAACACGTAGATCGCCAGCGACGAAATCGGCTTCAAATCCATTCGGAACTTGCGCTGAAGAATGTAGCCCGACAAAAAGATCAGCAAGACAGGCAAGATCACTTCGAGAAAAATCATGGTTCATACCCACTTCTTCCATAGAAATGCGAAATTACGAATAGTATATCAAATCGCTCGCCAAAAAAGCCGATTCCCCTTTATTTTCTGACAGAGAATCGGCTGAACCGTGCTATATGCGATTTTCTGCCACAAACCGCTCGACATCAGCCAGCGCTGGCAGCGCCGGAATCGCGCCCGTCCGCGTGGTGGTGAGCGCTCCTGCCGCATTGGCGAAGCGAACCATACGTGTCAGCGTGTCATTGTCCATGGAGCGAAGCGACTGCTTGGCTTCCAGCACCTGATAAAGCAAGCCCCCCAAAAACGCGTCTCCTGCCCCGGTCGTATCGACAGCATCGACCGCGTAGCCTGGAACCATCCCCTGCTCTTTTTCCGTTCGGAAGTAACAGCCCGCTTTGCCGCGAGTGACGAAGATCGCCTGATTGCGGCAAGTTTCCATCAGCCACTCTGTCGCCTCTGCCAAACCGCTTGCCGGAGCGAGCAGCTCCAGCTCCTCTTCCGACAGCTTGACGATGTCCGCTTGTCTGATCCCGTGCAGCGCCATTGCCTTCGCCTGTTCCATGTCCGGCCACAAGCTTTCGCGAATGTTTGGATCAAACGATACGAGCAGCTTGTGTCTTTTCGCTATATCTACAGCCTTCCAGGTTGCGCTGCGCGCTGGTTCATGGGTCAAAGACAAGGAGCCGAAATGAAACAGCCTTGCTTGCGCGATCATTTCCTCATCTATGTCCGCCTCGCGAAGCTGCGTATCTGCTCCGGGGTTGCGGGCAAACGAAAACGAGCGCTCGCCATTCGCGTCGATGTGTACAAAGGCGAGCGTGGTCAAGGCAGCATCCGTCAGGACAAGCCCGTCAGTCCCGATCTCCAGGTCCATCAGCGTCTGCTTCAGAAAGCGGCCGAACGCATCGTTTCCGACTGCGCCGAGAAAAGCTGTCTTTTTATGAAACCGCGACAAAGCCGCAAGCACATTTGCCACCGCTCCGCCCGGATTTTGTTCATACGCCATTTTCCCCGGTTCGGGATGGGGCATCGGCGTGAAATCAATCAAAAGCTCGCCGCAGGCAACAACATCAAGCATTTGTCTGTCTCCTTTTCGTCTCTCGTCTCGCAAGCAGCTTCAAGTACACCGTCATCCCTGCTTGGGCAAAAACAGCTCGGACGCCGTGTAAAGTGCCGGAGCGCCACCCGTGTGCAGAAAAAGCACATGGTCATCCTGCGAAAAGCGCCCCTCGCGAATCAGCCCGATCAACCCCGCCATCGCTTTGCCCGTGTAAACCGGGTCGAGCAAAATTCCTTCTGTGCGGGCGACGAGCTGCACGGCTTCGACCATTTCCTCTGTCGGAATCGCATAGCCTGGCCCGACAAAGCGATCTTCGCACTGCACCACATCTGCCTGGATCGTCGCTTGCAGACCGACCTCGGCGGCGGTGCGCGCAAGCAGCTCCTGTACTTTCGCTTCCTGAGCGGCGCGGTCGCGGCTGACATTGATGCCAATCACTTTGGCAGACGATTGTCTCGCCAAAAACCCGGCGATCAGACCCGCCTGTGTCCCGCCACTGCCTGTTGCCGTCACCACGTAATCAAACGGAGTGCGGCTCTCCCACGCTTGCTGCTCGATTTCCTCTGCGCACGCCATGTAGCCAAGCGAGCCGATCTCGTTGGAGCCGCCAACCGGAATCAGGTACGGCTTCCTGCCTGCTTGCCGCAGACTGTCCGCCAGCTTTTCCATCGCCGCAAGCATATCGCCGTCTGCGGGAATGACCTCGATCTGTTCGGCGCCAAGCAAATGAAACAACAGATGGTTCCCGCCCGCCTGCGGATTGTAGTCGCCTGTCTCGGGCGCCGACAAAACGAGCTGGCAACGCAGCCCTTCGCGAACCGCCGCAGCCAGTGTCAGACGGCAATGATTCGATTGGACAGCGCCGCACGTAATCAGTGTATCTGCGCCTTGCCGGATCGCGTCGGCAACCAAATACTCCAGCTTTCGCGTCTTGTTGCCACCAGCCGTCAAGCCGAGCAAGTCGTCGCGCTTGATGGAAATGTGCGGGCCGCCCAGCACCTGCGACAGCCTCTCCAGACGCTCGATCGGCGTCGGACCTTGCGTATATTTTCTGCGTTCATAGCGAATCGGCTTCATTTTATTGCCTCCTTCAAGCCTGTTTGGGTATGAATACGATCTGGCTACCGCCGATTCCTCCCTTGCCTGGCGAGTTTCCCGATTCCCGGTTGCTTTTTCCATTGACGAAGAAGGCGCGATCCATTACCATGATCTAGTCATTTTTATGAAATTCATCCAATTTTAGCGAAGATGTTTTTCGATGCACGCAACGGCATTTTTTCCATGATCCGGATAACGCACTTCCGCCTGTCCAAACGGGTGAAAAACACGTTTGTTCGCTAGACGCAATCGAACAAACCGGAAAGGAGGGCTTCCTTTTGCCAAAATGGCTGTTTCTGCTTTTTGCCAGCTACCTGTTTTACAGTCTGCCTGCCATGCTCGGCTTCGGCGTAGCCATCCAATTCGCGCCGGGAGCCACTCCGCTTGAAATGGCATCAGCCTACGTCTACGACGGAATTGTCGCTGACTTTTGGCCAAAGCTGTGGAAGGCGGCTCTTACCACCCTGATTATATGGCTGCTCCTGCGAAAAAAGCGCCATTCGTAAATCGGCATAATCCCCTCGTTGTTCATCTTCCGTTCATCTTCTTTTCCTACACTCAACCGTGTAGACAATCAAGAAGCGAATGGGAGATGATTTTTTATGCTAGTATGGGCTGTCATTTTCATCAATTTGGCGCTCGCCTCGTATACAATCGGAGTCTGGTCGGAGCACCGTGCCAAGGAGCTTGCCTGGAAGCACTTCGTCTTTTTTGGCCTGGGGCTTGTCTTCGATACAGTCGGAACGGCTTTCATGAAGCTGCTCGCCGACGGCAATTCGCTGAATTTGCACGGGATTACCGGGCTGGTCGCGTTAATCCTGATGTTTTTGCACACCGCCTGGGCCGGCTTCGTCCTCTGGAAAAAGCAAGACCGCCAACGCAAGCAGTTCCACAAATTCAGCCTGTTTGTATGGGTGCTCTGGCTGGTCCCTTATTCCATCGGTGTCGCTTTAAGCTTTACACGCTAACCAATCAAATACTTGCCAAACAGGTTGTCTTCGGATAACCTGTTTTTGTTTTCCGAAAATCTCTCCCCCATCGCCACACGCTCCCTACAGGCTGTCTTTTTGCCGTCCGAGAGATTAGACTTCGCGAATTGCGGGTAAAGATTTACAGCAAGAGCTTTCAGAAACAGAAAAAAGGAGTTTGGCATGGGGAAAAGAAGAACCTATACGCTTCGCTTTATTATGGAAATGCTCGTTGTGTTTTCTGTCCTCGCGACAATTTTGATTGAGGTCATTTCTTCTCTTCATGTCAATCGCACCTCGCTCTCCACCAACTACCTGGAAAACAACTACCAGTACGCGAAGAAGCTGGCGAGAAACACAGCAGACATATTGACCGTCCTGCAAAACAACGTCGACACGATTGCCAGACAGGCTGGCGAGAAGCCGCTCGTAGAGAAAGACTTGGACGACTGGTATGCGGCCAACAGACAAAATTTTCATTCCCTGTTCATCACAGACGCTGAAGGTCACATCCAGAAAGTCAGCCCGCTGAAATCCGGCGTTGCCCTCGGAACGTTGCTGACCTCGCATGCTGTGAGACTGGCGTTGATCCAAAAGAAACCGCTGGTCTCCGAGCCTTACCGTGCGGTGTCCGGCCGGCTGATTTTGATGATTTCTTCGCCGATTTTTGACAAACAGGGAGTGTACCAAGGCTTTGCGGGCGGAACGATTTATTTGGAAGAATCGAATGTGCTCAACCGGACCTTGAAGGAACACTTTTATGGGGACGGTTCCTACGTATATGTGGTCGATCAGCAAGGGAGGCTCATTTTCCACCCCGAAACAAAGCGCCTCGGAGAAACCGTGCTATTGAATCCCGCCATCCAGCAAGCTCTCGCGGGCAAAAGCGGCTACCAGCAAATCGTCAACAGCAAGGGCAAATCGTATTTTGCCGGATATACGACCGAAAGCGTCAGCGGCTGGATTATCGTCTCCCAGACGCCGACCTCTGTCATTGACGAGTCGAATCACAAGCTGCTCCACAATCTGTTGATGACTTCCTTGCCTTTTTTGCTGCTCACGCTTGGTATCGTCTGGTTGATTGCCAAAAACATCAATACCGCGCTGTCCAAATTAACCCACATTTCCGATGAGTCTGGCGGAATGGACTGTCCTGCCGAGCTTACGACCACCTCCAAAATTTACGAGGTGCAAAAGCTGTACCAAAGCACGCGGCTGGCACTTCGCCAGATGAACCGCAAGCTGCGGCAGCTGCAATCCGAAGTGGAGAAGGACGGATTGACCGGACTTGCCAATCGCAAAACGTTCGATGCCTGCTTGCAAGATGCTTTGCGCAGCGAAATTCCGTTTTCCCTCATTCTGCTCGACGTCGATCGGTTCAAAAGGATTAATGATGCTTTCGGCCATGTCACAGGTGACGAGGTTTTGAAACAAGTCGCCCAAACGATGCTGGATACGACGCGCGAAGACGACTTCTGCTTCCGCTACGGAGGGGAAGAGTTCGGCATTTTGCTGCAAGGAGATCGGCATCTGTTTGCCTATCAAATCGCCGAGCGGCTGCGGCAAATGATTGAAGCGCTCGACAATCCGACGGGACATCCGGTGACGATCTCCCTAGGAATTGCCAGCTATCCGCTGCACGGTACGGAAGCGCTCGACATCATCACCTGCGCGGATCAGGCGCTGTATCAATCCAAAGCGGCCGGGCGAAATCGGACGACGAGCTTTCGGCTCGGCATCGAATCGCTTCAACCGTAGACGCGAACGAGCAGCACGGTCACATCCCATTTCATGAAAAACGTACGTCTCGACGTTTTTCACAGCAAAAAAGCTGCCGACAGATTTTGCTCTGCGGCAGCTTTTTTCTAACCAAACAAGTAATAGCGGGATAAATCCACGCGGTAGTTTTGAATAATCTCATCGACTTCCCGTTTGCCCCGCATCAGGATTTCCAGGCACTCTGCCTTCTTCTCCTCGCTCATCCGGTAAATCGGGCCGGATATGGTCAACGAGCCCATCACATGTCCGTCGTAGTGGAACAGCGGGCACGCGATCGCCAGAACATCCGGCGTATACTCGCCCGTGCTCATCGCCCATCCGGCTTCGCGAATATGCACAAGCTCCTCGCGCAATTTGTCCGGATCGGCAATCGTATTTTTCGTGTACTGCCGCAAGCCTTGCAAAATGATGTGCTCGATTTTCTCTTGCGGCAAGTAGGCCATGATCGAACGGTACGATGCGCCTACAAACAAAGGGGCACGACTGCCTACCGACACGGAGTATTTCACCACATTGTCCGGCTCCAGCGCATCGAGCGTAAGCGCTTCGTCTTCGTCCAGGCAGGTCAGGAAGATCGACTCGCCCGACTCCTCCATCATCCGCTGCAACACAGGCCGAATCAGTCGTGATACATGGAACGACTCTCTCATTGTCAATCCAAGCTCCCACAGGCGAATGCCCAATGAGTATTTTTTCGTCTTGGGATCTTTCTCCAGAAAGCGATTGGCTTCAAACGTAGACAATACGCGGAATACATTTGCGTGATTCAAACCGACTTCCTTGGCGAGTTCCCTTGCTCCCCATTCCGGTTTCTCCTTCGTGAACAGCTGTAACAATTTGAGTGATTGATCCAACGTTTTTAGCACGACGACTCCCCTTATTCACGATTACTTTTCAAACCCGTTTATTGCTCGTACAAAAAGTCAATGGCTGCCGCCACGTACACCTTCGCGCAGCGGACGACGTCTTCGACCAGCACTTTTTCATTGAAATTGTGGATGCTCGGCAAGTACGCAGGCCCGTATTGCAAGACCGGAATGTCGTACGCGCGGAAATGTCTGGCATCGCTGCTTGCCCACTGCTGAACGCCAAAAGCGTGCTCGCCTGTCACGTACGTGATGTTGTCGACGATCGCCCGGCAGACCGGATCATCCGGCGATGTGTAGTTCGCATGGCTTTGCGTTCCCATCGGCACAATTTCGTAATCAATATCCAGCTCGTCCAACTGGCTGGTGATGTAGCCCATGACTTCTGCTCTCGTCACGCCAAACGGCAGGCGGCAATCCACTTCCACGGTGCAAGTGTCAGGGACCACATTTGCTTTCGTTCCGCCCTCAATCGTACCGATGTTGCAAGAGACGCGCTCCAGCACATCCTGGTACGGTTCCCGCTCGGTGCCGAGCATGTATGCTTTGGATACCTTCACGAGTTCCTTGACTTCATCCGGAATCACGACCGGATAATCCCATACGGTGCGAATCCGCTCGATGGCGCGAATCGCATCCATAATCGCATTTTTGCCGGCGATCGGCCCGAGGCTGCCGTGAGCTGGCTTGCCTTTGACCGTGAGCTGGAACCAGCAGGAACCTTTTTGTCCCAAAGTCGGATTATGCGGCGAGGACGGCTCGGCGATCAGGCATCCGTCTCCCTCGACCAGCTTGCGCTCCAAAATCCACGGAACGCCCATCGCTCCGCCTGTTTCCTCGTCCGGCACGATCGCCAGAATCAATTGTCCCGGCAGTTCGACTCCCAGCCGCTGCAAAATCGTCGCGGCAAAAATCAGTCCAGCCAAGCCGCCCTTCATGTCAGAAGCGCCGCGGCCCAAAATCCAGCCGTCTTTTACTTCGCCGCTGAACGGAGCAAATTCCCACTTGGACAAGTCCCCGGCAGGCACGACATCCGTATGGCCGCAGTAAATCAGCTTTTTGCCCGATTGCAGATTGCCGATCCGGGACACGAGGTTGTACATGTTTGGCCCTGCTTCATGCCAGTCTGTGGCGATGTCAAAACGCTCCAGATATTCCGTAATAAAGCGGCTGATCGGCCCGGAATCGCCAGGCGGGTTTTCGCTCGGGAACTGGATCAGCTTGCAGCACAGCTCGATCAATTCGTCCTTGTTTTGTTCGACGGCGGCGATGACCTGGTCTTTTAACGCTTTCAGTTGATCGCTCATGACACGCTCACCTTGCCGTCCAGTGTGAGCAGATGCTTCATGGAGCCGTACAGCGATGTCATCCGCGCAAACTCTTCCTCGTCGTAGAACGCGCACTTGCCTGTTCCAAACAGCTTGGCTACCTCGATCACGAAGCGCACGACTTGTTCGACGTGCACGAGATGAGTCGCACCTGTGGCGCAGCCTGCTACTGGCACCTGGGTCGTCAAGGCAATCCCGACAACCGGGCTGTCTGTTACGACACACGGCTGCATGATGCTGTTGATGTGGTGCAAATTGTTGCCGTACGGCGTGATGTCTTGTACCGTAATCGGCAATGTCACTGGCATGTTGCCGGACGTTTGCTTCACCAGTTCAAGCAAATCGTTGCTGATGCGCAAGATGTACCCTTCCTTGACCGTCGGGGTGATCGCATAGCCTGTATGATTGAGAATCATGTTTCCTTTTGTGGTGTCGATGGACAAAATCGCGTCCATCTCGGACGATACTTCATTCGCATTCATGATCTGCATGTCCACCGGAGAGTTCATGAACGGCACGGGATCATGCGGAAGAGTCGGCGCATCCGGGCAGATGTGCGTAGTCAGGAGGATGTCTCCTTCCAACACGTCGCCGCGCTGCTGCATGTCGGCAAGCTTCGCTGCTGCTGCCATGCACGCCAGAGCGCCGTCGCCATCAGATACGAAGCCGACTTGCTCGGGACGGGCGCCAATCCCGCCCAAACGGCCAATGACGCCAAGTGTCGGCGCCGTTCCGCCGCTGCTTTTTCCGTTCTTTCCTTTTATTAATACTTTGACGAAATCGGTCTTTCCTTTTTGTCCAGTAACGGTAGATACTTCTACATCGCGAAAGCCGCTTTGTTCAAAATATCGTTTCAGGTCATCCCCTGTAACGTAAGCGCTGTCCATAAGATCGTACATTTCGATTACATGCTTGAAAGACATAAAAAAGTCTCCTTTTCCATTATGATAGATTTCCTAAAAGATGACAAGAAACCTTGTGCTGCCCTTCATACAACGTGAGCGCAGGCGCTTCTGTCTTGCAACGGTCGGTCGCATACGGGCACCGCTTGTGGAAATGGCAGCCGGATGGCGGATTCATCGGACTCGGCACATCACCCGTCAGGATGACCCGCTCCTTTTTGATCAGCGGACTTTCCTTCGGCACTGCCGACAGCAGCGCTCGCGTATACGGGTGCTGCGCATTGTGGTAAATCTCCTCGTACGTTCCCATCTCCACGACACGGCCCAAATACATGACGGCAATCCGGTCGCTGATGTAGCGCACGACGTTCAAATCGTGGGAAATGAAAATGTAGGTCAGGTTGAAGCTCGCCTGCAAATCCTTCAGCAAGTTGATCACTTGCGCCTGAATCGACACGTCCAAAGCCGAAACGGACTCGTCGCAAATTACAACTTCCGGATTGAGCGCAAGCGCCCTGGCGATGTTGATTCGCTGCCGCTGTCCGCCGGAAAACTCATGCGGGTAACGGGTGGCGTGATAATCGGAAAGCCCGACGACTTCCAAAAGCTCCTTCACCCTTTTTACCCGTTCCTGGTGAGTTCCGACCTGGTGAATGACCAGCGGCTCCACGATCAGCTGCTCGACTGTTTTGCGCGGATCGAGCGACGCATACGGATTTTGGAAAATCATCTGGATCGATTTGCGCGCCCGCTTCATTTCCTTGTCGGACAGCTTGGCCAAATCCTGGCCCCCCATGATGACGGAGCCTTCCGTCGGACGAATCAGCTGCATGATCAGGCGAGCCAATGTCGACTTGCCGCACCCGGACTCGCCCACGATCCCGATCGTCTCCCCTCTTTTCACCTCAAAGCTGACGTCATCGACTGCCTTGACGACTTTCGAGGATTTGCCGAACAAAGACTGATCCTTTACGGGAAAATGCTTTTTCAGCTGATTGATTTGGATGATCGACTCACTCATGCCTGGCTTCCCCCTTTCCGTTCAAGACGGTGGTCGCTCGTCTGGAAGTGGCAGGCTACCAGATGGTTGGGAGCCACTTCGACGAGCGGCGGTTTTTCGCTGAAGCACTTGTCTTTGGCATATGGACAGCGGGGAGCGAAGTAGCAGCCCGCAATATCTTCGCGCAGGTCAGGAGGATTGCCCGGGATCGACGGCAGCTTGCCCGTTGTGTCTGATTTGATCTGGGAATCGAGCAATCCCCACGTATAAGGATGAAGCGGCTTTTCGTACAGCTCTTCTACCGTTGCGTATTCCACCGTGTTTCCGGCATACATGACGAGAACTTTTTGACAGCTCTCCCAAACGACACCCAGGTCATGGGTAATCATGATGATCGATGTTTGCAAATCGTCTTGCAGCTTTTTCATCAAGTCCAAAATTTGCGCTTGTACCGTTACGTCCAAAGCGGTTGTCGGTTCGTCCGCAATCAGCAGCTTCGGATTGCAAGCGAGGGCAATCGCGATCATGACGCGTTGGCGCATCCCGCCGGAAAATTCGTGCGGATATTGCTCCAGCCGTTTTTCCGGCTCCGGAATCCCGACCAGCTTCAACATCTCAATCGCCCGCTGGCGAGCCGCTTTTTTGTCCAGCTGCTGGTGCAGGCGGATTACTTCGATAATTTGATTCCCCACGGTAAAAACCGGATTGAGGGAGGTCATCGGGTCTTGAAAAATCATCGAGATTTCGTTTCCCCGAATCTTGCGCATCTGTGCCTGGGAAAGCTTCGTCAAATCTTTTCCTTCAAACAAAATGCTGCCTCGCTCGATTTTTCCAGGGGGAGACGGAATCAGCCCGAGAATGGCGGTGGAGGTCACGCTTTTGCCCGAGCCTGATTCTCCGACAATCCCGATCGTCTCCCCCTGCTTCAGATCAAAGCTCACGCCGTTTACCGCCTTCACGACTCCGGACGAATAAAAATAAACGGCCAAATCTTGCACGCTGAGTAGTACATCTGACTTTGCCAATTCCCCTTCACCCCAATCTATGTCTCACTTTTGTCGCTTACACTTTCATTTTCGGATCGAGTGCATCGCGCAAGCCGTCACCGAACAGGTTGAAGCCGAGTACCGAGAGCAAAATCGCCAGCCCGGAGAACGTTGCCATGTGCGGCGACAAGACGAGGAAGTCTTTTCCGTCCTTCAGGATGCTGCCCCATGAAGCGGTCGGCGGCTGCACGCCCAGACCGAGGAAGCTCAGCGCCGCTTCGGAAATGATCGCTCCGGCTACGTGCATCGTTGCGTAAACAATAATCGGCGCCATACAGTTTGGCAGGATATGGTGAAAAATAATGCGGGAATCGTTGGCCCCAAGCGATCGCGTCACCTCGATATACTCTTCCTCCTTGACCGCCAGCACCTGGCCGCGGACAATTCGGGCGAAGCCGGGAATATTGGCAATCCCGATGGCGAGAATGACGTTGAACAATCCGGCTCCAAGCACGGTCATCAGCGAGATGGACAACAGGATGAACGGGAATGCAAACAATCCGTCCATGAGGCGCATGATGATCGCATCCCATTTGCCTCCGTAGTAGCCTGCCAAAAGACCGAGCAGCGTGCCGATCATGCCGCCGAGTCCGATCGCAAAAATACCGACGATCAAGGAAATGCGCGTGCCGTAGACGATCCGGCTGAACAAATCGCGTCCGTAGTTGTCAGTTCCGAGCAAATGACCGTCGATGCCAGGCTCGGACAGCGAATTGGCCAAGTCCATGTCATTCGGCCCGTGCGTCGCAATCAATGGCGCGAACAGGGCGAAAATGACCATGAGCGCGATGATGACCATGCCGACCATCGCCAGCTTGTTTTTCAAAAGCCGGCTCCATACACTGTTTTCCTTGCTTTTTTTCTTGGGTGCGTTAGGTGCGAGCGTCGCGGGAGCTGGCGATAATGGTTGCGCGTGGTTGCTCATATCGGATCAGCCCTCCCCTTTATTCGTTAGTTTCACGCGCGGATTGACCACGGTGTACAAAATGTCGACGAGCAAATTGATCAACACGAAAATAACGGCGATGAACAGGACGGTTCCTTGCACGACGACAAAGTCCCGATTTTCAATCGCGTCCACCACGAGACGCCCCATCCCCGGCCAGCTGAAGATCGTCTCCGTCAGGACAGCCCCGCCGAGCATGGAGGAAATTTGCATCCCCATGACCGTAAGCAATGGAGTCATCGCATTTTTCAAGGCGTGCTTCCAGACGACGAAAAATTCGCGCAGCCCTTTCGCCCGAGCCGTCTTGATGTAGTCCTGGCGGATTACTTCAAGCATGCTGGAGCGCGTAATCCGGGCAAAAGTAGCCATCGGAATCGTGGACAAGGCGATGCTCGGCAAAATCAGGTGCGTGACTACGCTGCCGAAGCCTTCGGACAACGAGCCCATCCCGGTAGCCGGAAGCCAGCCAAGATGTACGCTGAAGTAAAGAACGAGCATGACCCCGAGCCAAAAGATCGGCATCGATACGCCAACGAGCGAGAGAATCATGACGGTGTAATCCCAGAACGAATACTGTTTGGTTGCAGAAATGATGCCTGCCGGAATCCCGATGAGCAGCGAGAGAGCGAGCGCACAGGCGGACAGCAAAAGCGTGTTCGGGAAGCGCTCCATGATCAAAGACATGACCGGCTGATTGTAGCCGAGCGAGGTTCCCAAATCTCCCTGCAGCAAGCTGCCGAGGAAGTCGACGTATTGGAGGTACAACGGCTGATTCAGCCCGAGTGTTTCCCGCATTTTGGCGATTTCATCAGGGGAAGCTTGCGGCCCAAGCAGCACTGCCGCCGGGTCGCCGGGAATCAACCGCGTGATGATGAAAACGGTCGTGGCAACGACAAACAGCGTAGGGATTAAATCGAATAACCGTTTGAAAATCAGTTTGAGCAAGCCACTCTCCTCCTTCCCACTATTCGTTTAAAGCTTGGCCTGGTAAGAAATGCCCGAAGAGAGGACTTTGTCGCGGCCTCTCTTCGAAGCGTGGAAGCTTTTAGGCGTGTGTATTACTTGTTCAGCCAAACGTTCGTCTCGCTGTTGACCAGGAAGATCGAGCTGTCCGCACGCACTTGGTAATCTTGCACGTATTTCTTCATTCCGGTCGCAACATCGAGCAGGCCCAGTTCGACGTGAACGACGTCATCGTTGATTTGTTTCATCGCCTGGCTGTACAGCTCTTTGCGCTTCGCTTCGTCCGTCGTCTCTGCCGTTGCGCGTTCCAGAAGCTTGTCTACTTCCGGATTGCTGTAGGCGTAGCCGTTGCCGAGCGAACCGATTTGCTTGCTGTGGAACATTTGATAGAGGAAGAAGTCAGGGTCCGGGTACCAGGACCAGCCCATGATGTAGAGCGGAGCTTTTCCTTTGGCTACGATGTCGCTGAACGTTCCCCACTCAACGGTTTTGATCTCTGCGTCGATGTTCAGGTTGTCTTTCAGCTGTTGCGCTGCGATGGTCGCTTGCGGCACGCGGGAAGCGATTACATAAAGCTCGGTTTTGAATCCGTCCGGATAGCCTGCTTCAGCCAGAAGCTGTTTGGCTTTTTGCGGGTCAAAAGCAGGAACGGCTGCTTCGAGAGACGAGTCATAGCCCCACGATGCTTTTGGCAGCGGCAGGAACGATTTTTCCGCTCCGCCCCATTTGAATACCCCTTTGACCAAACCTTCCACGTCTACAGCGAGACGGATTGCTTCACGCACTTTTTTGTCCTTCGTCGGGCCTTCGATCTGGTTCAGACCCATGTACTCAATGGACAAACCTGGCTTCGTTTGCAAGTTCAAGTTTTGATCCTTCTCGATGATCGCACGGTTTTGCCCTTTGACATCGGTCACCATGTCGATGTCGCCGGAGCGCAGGGCGTTGGTCATCATGTTCGCATCGGTGATGAATTTGAACTCTACGCCATCCAGGTGAGGCTTCGGACCCCAGTATTTATCAGAACGCTTCAAATTTACAGAATCGTCTTGGTTGAATTTATCGATCATGAACGGCCCTGTTCCCACGAGGTGAGTGCCGAACTGATCTTTCCAGCCTTCTACCTCTTCGCGCGGAACGATGATGTTGCCGCCGTCTGTCAGCATGGCAAGCAAAGCGGCGTTTGGCGCGTCCAGGTGAATCGCTACTTCGTTTTCGCTGATGACTTCTACTTTTTCCACGCCGCGCAGACGCTTGAGTGCGGATTGCTTCGCAGAACGTTCCAGACTGTACTTCACGTCCTCGGCTGTCATTTTCCGTCCATCCTGGTATTTGCCAGGCTGGAAGTACACATTGTCCTGGAGCTTGAACGTATACACCTTCATGTCATCCGACACTTTCCACTCTGTTGCGAGGCTCGGTTCAATTTTGGACAAGTCATTCGTGTAACGAACGAGCGTGTCGCCAATACTGCGGATGATGTTGGATTCATAAGCACCCGTGTAAGCAATTGGGTCCAGTGTTTTTGCCGTAGAAGACAAGCCGATTTTCAGCACGCCGCCATCTTTTGGCTGTCCAGCCGCCTGCTGCTGGTCGCCGCCCTTTGCATCTTGAGCAGGAGCGCTTCCTTGTCCACCACATGCAGCGAGTGCCAGCATGGATACGACCATGACAGAAGAAAACAACGCTTTGGCTTTCAACATTTTCCTCACTACGATTCCCCCAGACATTTTTGTGTGTATCAAATAATGAAACACATGTTCAATATGTGTTACGTTTTGGATTATAGCAAATGCTTTTTTTAGTGTAAATAGTCAAAAAACAAAAAAATTAAGCCTTGATTAACCGCTTTTTCTTTCAGTACAATCTCTTCAAGATTTACATTTACTAAAAATCAGGAGTGAGCGACCGATGAGCCAACTCGTGGAAATCAGCCGCAATTTGCTGGCGACTTGTTTAGGCGTAAAGGAAAAGGAAGAATTGGTCATTGTTACCGATGAAGATAAGCGTCCTTTGGCAGAAGCTCTCTATGAAGCTGGAAAGCTGCTCGGTGCGGAAACCGTGCTGTTAGTCATGCAGGAGCGCGAAAAATCCGGCCAGGAGCCGCCGCAGGCGATTGCCAAAGCGATGGAGCAAGCGGACGTAGCCGTGTGCATCACGAAACATTCGCTTACGCACACACAAGCGCGAAAAGTGGCCGCTGCCAACGGAACGCGCGTCGCCACCATGCCGGGCATTACCCGCGACATGTTTACCGCTGGAGCGATTTCTGCCGATTATCAGGAGGTCAAACGGCTGACCGAAGAGGTGACAGACATCCTGACCCGCGGCAAACAAGTACGAATTGAAAAAGCCGGCTACGCGCTGGAATTTTCCATTGAAACACGCAACGGCGTTCCCAGCACTGGCATGTATCTGGAAAAAGGACAATCGGGCAATCTCCCGTCTGGCGAGGCGTACATCGCCCCCATCGAAGGCTCGGCCAACGGACAAATTTTGGTCGACGGCTCCATCGGCGGAATCGGCATGATTGACGAGCCTTTGCTGCTTACGATCAAGGATGGTCGGCTGATCAGCGCAGAGGGGCCGACGGGTTCGCGACTGCTTGCCACGCTCGGGGATGGCGATGGCCGCATGCTGGCGGAATTTGGGATTGGAACCAATCACAAGGCGAGAATTATCGGGGTTGTGCTGGAAGACGAGAAAGCATTCGGAACGATCCACGTTGCGTTCGGCAGCAACGCGACTTTTGGGGGTACCATCCAGGCTGGTGTGCACATTGATTTAATCGTAAACGAACCGGATGTGTTCATTGATGGGCAACAACTCCAGGAAAAAGGGCGCTTTCTGTTTGGGGACGAGTAGCTTGAAAAAGCAAAAGCAGAGGCGGATTAAGTCGCCTCTGCTTTTTGCTTTTCGATCCGCATGCGCGGGAAGGGAATTATCTTTCTCTCGTAGGTTTGATGTATTCGTGGGTCGTTGCTTCGAATACATCGTCGGAATAACCAATCGACATTTATACATTCTCTTGCAGGAACTCATCTACTTGAGTGATGAAATCTGCTAAATCACTCGCTCCCTTATCGTATGTAGAATCAGAAAGCAGAACGCAGCTTACATTATATCCATATTTTTCAAGGCTATATTGATAGGCATTTATGGATGGATACACATTTGCGTAATAGGCTTTGAAATCATTGTCCGGCGAATTGTATCTGGCGTTGCTATAATAAATGCTGTTTTGCCATTGTTCTTGCTCGGCGCCAACTCTTTTGCTTATGCTCATGAGAATTACGGTTCCGTTTGTTTGGTTTTTAAATATGTAGTTTTTCTGCCTGCCAAAGATTGACGTTTGCAATTCTTGTTGCTGTGGCCCCAAAATCATATCCGGGGTTGTTAACATGTTTACATCCCCTTGCAATAACTCTTCATAGCCTTCTGGTTTGAACTTTTCATCGATTTTTTTGGTGACATGTACAAACTTATCCCGATCGCTTTCAGACAAATACCCACTTTGCTTGTCTTCGGGCTGAAAAATGACATGATAGGCATATCCGCCGAGCACAAAGACAACGAAATAACTCACCACCAAAAACATCTGCTTCGCTTTTCTCACCCATATCCCCCTTCTATGTTACGGATAGAAACGATTCAATTATTTTCCAACATCAAAAATATACTATATTTTACATAAATTATAAATTTCAGTGTTTGCGAATTGTTCGTGTCAATGTTTTCTTCGTATACACCCACAAAAAAACGCAGAAGGTCACGCCCCTTCTGCGTCCTGGTATACCGCGGTTGTCGCCGCCCATTTTTCTTTCAGTCGCTCCAGCAGTTCTTGCCCGTCGTTGCCCACCACGTTTTTGCCGTTGAACAGGGCAAACGCTTTTTCCAGGCATTGACCGCAATAGTTGACACAGCGCTCATCGATTACTTGCACGTCGGGAAGCTGCCTGACCTCGTCCCTCACCCATTTCAGACTGCCTTCCAGATTGCACGGACAAAACTTGATTGTTTTCACCAGCGTATCCTCCACTCGAATTTTGGTATGCGATTATACCGGAATTTTACAGTCTATTCAGAATACACAGCAAGAGCATGCGTAAAACCACAAACGCTTTAAAGCAGCAAGGAAAAACAAAGCCGGGCTGGTTGCCAGAACCTGTACAGCAAAACCTGCACATGATCTGGAACCGCCCGGCCTTGTTCATTCAGCTTGAATGGGCCGCACACGCCACAGCATTCCGCTTACGTCTGCGGCAGCAAAAATTGTTTCCCGTACTCCCCGTGATCGAGGATCATCGGGTGCTCGATCTGAATCGTCGAATGCTCGATGCCGTACTTTGTTTTCAACAGATGATTGATGCCGAGAATCACGCAATACGGTTGAATATCTTCACGCACGAACACATGCGCCGTCAGCGAATAGTGCTCCGTCGATACCGCCCACAGATGCAGCTCATGCACATCGTAGACTCCTTCCACGCTGGCGAGGTCTGCCCGGATTTGATCCAGGTCAAACTGCTCCGGCACAGACTCCATCAACACAGCGAGAGATTCGCGGATGATTTTAAAGCCGCCCATAAAAATGATGGCCCCGATCACCATACTGATCAACGGGTCGAACAAGTAGTAGCCTGTGAAGTAAATGAGAATAGCCGAAGCGATTACCCCGACAGAGCTGAGCAAATCGCCGATGAAGTGCCACAGCGCGCTTTTTACGTTCAGATTGTTTTCTTCCTTCGTGCTTCTGGAGAGAACGACGGTCAGGACGATATTCACAATCAGCCCGATCGAGGCGATCGTCAACATCAGTCCCAAGTCGACGTCTTGCGGATGAATCATCCGGTTGATCCCTTCGATCGCAATCCCGATGGCAATGACGGCAAGAGCCAGACCGTTCAGAAACGAGGCAATGATTTCAAAGCGCAGAAAGCCAAACGTATACTTTTTGTTCGGCTTGCGCGTCGCCATGTAAATCGCGGTCATGCTCAGGCCGAGGGCGATCACGTCCGAGATCATATGCGCCGAGTCGGACAGGAGCGCGAGCGAGTTGGACAGCAAGCCGCCCACAATTTCGACAATCGTAAAAAACAAAGTCAAGATCAGTGTAATCCACAGCGTTTTCTTCGACTTTTGCTGTTCCTTCACGTGATCGAGATGATGATAGTCAGCATGATTCATAAGAAGCACCCCCATAATCAATATAGAACAATTACAATATAATAATTAATTTAATTATAGAGTGTTCCAGTGATTTCATCAAATGAACATTTTATGGATCATACTACTGATTTTCATTCCCATCCCGGCCATTCTCAATGCTTTGCGCCCCCAAAAGGCAAAAAGGCTTCGCCAGTCGCCGTCGCCTGGCAAAGCCTTCGTTACACCGTCTGAATCAGCTATGTCCTCCTCTACCTGGACACATGCCCTTCCATGATCGGTCGAATATTCCCTTTGTATTGTTCCAGCAAGCGCACAGACTCTTCCCGCGCCAACGCTGTTTTTTTCATGACAATCGCCAGCTTGGCGTCTCCATTCGCTTGCGCCAAAAGCTGCTCCGCTTCTTCCGGCGGCACTTGCGCGGCCTCTGCTACGATCTGCTTGGCTCGCTCCTTCAGCTTTTCATTTGTGATTTGCACGTTCACCATCAAGTTTTTGTACACCTTGCCCAAGCGCACCATGCATGTCGTCGTAATCATGTTCAATACCATTTTTTGCGCAGTCGCCGCCTTCAGCCGCGTAGAGCCTGTTACGACCTCCGGGCCGACCACCACGTTGATCGAGGCGTCCACGCCCTCATTGATTTCGGCAGCAGGGTTGCACGACAAGGAAATGATTTTCGCCTTCAATCGTCCCGCTTCCTCCAGCGCCCCTTTTACATAGGGAGTCCGTCCGCTCGCGGCAATGCCCACTACCGCATCGCCTTCGCGCACGCCATGCGCCACAACATCTTCCTGCCCCAAATGGGCGAGATCCTCTGCGCCCTCGATTGCTTTCACGACCGCTTCCACTCCGCCAGCGATCACGCCTTGCACCAATGCAGGGTCTGTGCCAAAAGTCGGCGGGCACTCCGCAGCATCCAGTAGTCCAAGACGTCCGCTGGTGCCTGCGCCAAAATAAAACAGCCTTCCGCCGTTTTGCAGGCATTCCGCGATCATATCGATTGCCCGAGCAATGGCAGGCAGTTCTTTTTCCACGCAATAAGCGACTTTTTTATCCTCTTCGTTCATGAGTCTGACGATATCGAATGTCGAGAGCAAATCCAAATCTTCGGATTGCTTGTTCTTTGTTTCCGTGGTCAAGCCGCTCAGTTGATTTCTCATGCGCTACCTCCCCGTCAGTTTTGTTTTGTCACTTGTTTTTGCGTCCAAAGTTTCCATGCTGCTCCTACATCCTGACAGGTAATCGACCAGTTGGTTTTTGCTTGCCAAACAATACATCCGCTACGGCTTCGATCGCCAGCTTGCGATGATCGTACACCGCGAGACAAGCATCGACTTCGGGAAATACGCCCAGGTCGTACGGGTTTCGCAGCGCTACCGCGATCACTTTTTTGCCTTGACCGGACAGTTGCTTGACCAACTGCGCTTGCCCTTCGTAAAGATGGGCGTTGTACGTAAAGACAATGACCGTTTCAAAAGGCGCCATCGCGGCAAAAGCTTGCTCTACGTCTTCCCCCGTCGGTTGCAGCGAACGCAGAAAATGGCATTGTACCGGACTATACGCTTGCAAAGACGCTGCCAAAAGTTCCGCTTCCGCCTGCTGATCCTCATCCTCGGCCAACGTCACTCGCCCGACTCGCGGCATGATCACGCCAAGCGTCGCTGCCTGCTTCGGAATGGGGACGATCCCGCGCTCATTTTTCAGCACCGTGACAGCCTGCGCCAGCACTTCCTTCGCCAAATGCTCGTGCCCGGCCCGGTCAAAAGCAGGAGGCGTCGTCGCAGCATACGTCTCCCAGGAAAGAAAACGCCGCTTCAAAGCCAAAACCCGATTGACTGCTTCGTCTACGCGGGCTGGGGAAATCTCGCCGTTTTCAATCGCCTCGACCAGTCGGTCATACGTCTGCCGCTGAACCTCATGCGTATGGGAGACGAGCACCATATCCACGCCAGCGTTGAGCGAAAGCACCGCCGCTTCCGGCACGCCAGTGGAGTTGGCAATCGCCGCCATTTCCAGGCAGTCGGTAATCGCGACTCCGGAAAACCCAAGTTCCCTTCGCAAAATGTCCGTCACGAGCTGCTGCGAGATCGAAGCAGGCAGTCCGCTGGCATCGATGGTCGGCAAGCTGACATGACCAATCATGACCACCGGAGTGCCTGCCTCGATGCAGTGCCGAAACGGAGCCAGCTCGACCTGCGTAAGCCTTTGCCAATCGTGCGGCAAAACCGGAATCGCTTCATGCGAGTCTGTATGCGTGTCTCCATGTCCGGGAAAATGCTTTACTGCCGGAATGACGCCGCTCGCCAGCAAACCGTGCATGGCTGCTTCGCCAAATTGCCCGACTGCCGCTGGGTCAGCCCCAAATGAACGAACGCCGATCACCGGATTTTGCGGGTTGTTGTTCACGTCGATGACAGGAGCAAAATTGACGCCAATTCCCGCCGCTCGCAGCTCCGCGCCTGTCGCTGCGTATATTTGCCGCGCCAAGTCTGGATTTCCCGTCGCTCCGAGCGCCATCGCCCCGGGGAATGCTGTCGCTTCGTGCAGTCTCGACACCACCCCGTTTTCCTGATCCGTCCCGATCAATAGCGGGCAGCAGTGCCCGGCCTCCTTTGCCCAGCCTTGCATCGTGCGCACGCGCTCAAATGTTTCCGCGTGCGCACCGATGTTGCGGCTGAACAAAATGACGTTGCCAATCTGCCGCTCCTTGATCCATTTTTCCATCTCTTGTGGCAGATCGAGCGTCTGGTACCCGATCATCAGCAACTGCCCAACTTTTTGCTCCACACTCATCTGCTCTGCGCGCATGGAGATCCCCCTTCTCACAGCTCCTTGCTGTATTTGGCGTACTGCTTCCAGCTTGAATAGCCGAGCTTGGCGTAAAAGTTCATGAGCGCAGTCCAGTCGATGACAATTTGCCGCACGCCGCGCTTGCGCAGCATGGCAATCCCTGCCTGGACAATCGCCAGTCCCAAACCGCTTCCCCGATGCGCCGGGTCGATGCCAAGCGGCCCGATCCCGCCCAATTCCTGCTCAAACAGCGGCGACCAGTACACGTTTTGGGCAATGAACGGCGAGTTGGCATCGTTAATCCGGCAAAAGCCGACGATTTCTTTTTGCCGCTCCAAAACAACGAACTCGCGCCCGGTTCCCCCGCGCTGAAAATAGTGGATCGCCTCGTACTCCCAGCGCCCCGGAAAGCAGCGGTGCAAAAAGGCCAGAAAAGCTTCCTTGTCTGCTTGCGTCAACAACCGGAAGCAACCGTCGGAAACTTGCGGCAGCGGCGATGCTTCCTCCTCTGCGGCATAGCGGCAGAGCAGATCGTTTTCCAGCGGCTCCAGCAGACTGTATCCTCGCGCGGCAAACCAGTCTTTGACCGCCGTCGATTCATCAGGGATGCCAGGAAAGTAATGATACGGATCGCGCCCCAGCCAAATTTTTTGCACCCCTCGCTGCTGCAAAGCCCGCTCCGCCCGCGTCAGCAGCTCCCCGCCGATTCCTTGCCCGCGAAACTCGTGATCCACCAGCAACACTTGAATCCAGCCGACACCTTTTCCCAGCTGGACATCGAGTTTTTCCTGCCAGCATTTCGCCACAGCGAACCCTGCCGGACGGCGCGTGGCAGAATCGATGGCAATCCAGGAGCCGGCTTGCAGCACGTTTTTGTCTGCGAAGCTGTTTTGCTGAAAAAGCTCGGGCCGCATCGGGAAGCGCTCGCCAAGCTCCTGGTTCCACAGCTCGCACAAAGCATCCAGATACAGCTCGTCTAATGGTACATAAAACATGCGTTTCATCCGCCTCCTATTGCCTCGCCTACTTTAGCCCGGAAGTTTTGGAGCCTTCCACGAAATATTTTTCCGCAAACAAAAAGACGATCAAAATCGGAATCAAACTGATCAACGCCCCGGCGACCAGCAGCTGGTCATCGGTCTTGTACTGTCCGCGCAGCGACAAAATTCCGATCGGCAGCGTAAAATGCTCTTCGGATAGCAAATAAATCACAGGCGCGAGAATCTCGTTCCATTTGCCCATGAACGTAAATACGGCCAGTGTCGCCAGCGCCGGCTTGCACATCGGCAAAAATACCCGCCAGTAAATCTGGAACGGATTGCAGCCATCCAGCTTGGCCGCTTCCTCGTAGTCTTTTGGAATGCTCAAAAATGCTTGCCTCATCAGAAAAATCGCGAACGGCTGTCCCAACCACTCCAAAATCCACAGCGGCGTGAGCGAGTCGAGCATGCCCAAATTTTTGAAGATGATGAACTGCGGGATGATCGTCACAATCCCCGGAATCATCATCGTTCCGAGCACGATCATGAACAGCGTGTCGCGAAACGGAAACTTCAAGCGAGCGAAAGCAAACGCGATCATCGAGCTGGACAACAGCGTACCGACTACGGAAAGAACGGCGACAATCACACTGTTCACCGTATAGCTGCTGAAATTCGCCTGTTCCCACACCTGCGAGTAGTTGCTCCACTTCACAGGGTCAGGCAGCCACTCCGGCGGAAATTGCATGTATTGCTTGTACGTTTTCAACGAGTTGAAGACAGTCGTCAAAAACGGCACAACCATGATCAAAGTGCTGGCGAGAACAAACAGGTATCCGAATAGTTTATTGAGCGGAAAACGCTTTTGCATGGCTACCCCCTTTTCCTCTGCACATCCAGTCAAGTTTAGTCATAGTGAACCCATTTCTTTTGCAATTTGAATTGCACCAAAGTAATCGCCAGCAGGATGAGGAACAACACCCAGGCAATCGCGGAGGCATAGCCCATCTTGTAAAAGCTGAAGCCTTGTCTGAACATGAGCAGCATCAGGACGAGGCTCGCATTGTTGGCGCCGCCCGTCGATCCTGCTTCGGTTGACCCGCCCGTCATGACAAAGATTTGCTCGAAATTTTGAAAAGAGTAGATCGTGTTCAAAATAATGACGAGAAACGTCGTACCGGAAATCATCGGCACAGTCACCCGCCAAAACTTTTGCCAGGCGTTGGCGCCATCAATCGAAGCCGCCTCGTACATGTCATTGGAAATCCCTTGAAGTCCCGCCAAAAAAATAATCATCATGTAGCCGACCGACTTCCAGATCGCGATGAGCACGAGCACCGGAATGACCCACACTTCGTCGATCAGCCAGCTTTGCGGCGCAATCCCGAAGTGGGCGAGAATGGCATTGGCAAAACCGATCCGCTGGTTGAACACCGCATCCGCCACATAGGCAATTACCGTCCAGGAAGAGATCACTGGCAAAAAGTGCGCCATGCGGAACAGCTTTAGCCCTTTCAGCTTTTGGTTCAGCGCGACTGCCAGCAAAAGGGCCAAAAACGTCTTGGCCGGAACGTACAAAAGCGTGAAGTAGACCGTGTTCCACAGCGCCTGGTAAAACAGCGGGTCCGCGAACAGCTTTTCATAGTTGTCCAGGCCAGTCCACTTGGGCGGATTCAAAATATCGTAGTCGGAAAAGCTGAAATACAGGGAAGCAAGGGAAGTTCCTACGACAAACACGAGAAAATGGATCAGGTAGGGGGAGACGAGAAGCAATCCCCATCTCCCCTCGCTGTCCAGCCATTTCCGCTTCTTTTTCACATCAGGCTGTGCCTGTAGCTTGTTCGGTATCTCCAGCATCGCTCGCTACACTTCCTCCCCTGATGGTTTGCTATTGCTTCTTGAAGAAGTCATCCAAAACTTTTTGTACCCCTTGATCGGTTTTCGAGATGTAATCGTCCACACTCATCTTGTCCATGAACAGCTCGGCCAAATTGTCTGTGACGACTTTCAGCCATTCGGCAAAGACGGCATTCGTATCGATCGTTCCGGCGAAGTCCAGGCTATCCAGGAACACTTTTTTGTTGTCGGGCTTGATGCTCGGATTCAGGAACATCTCGGAGTTGGCGACCGATTTTTTCACCGGGATCGCTTCGCCCACCTCTGCCCATTCTTTTTGCGCCTCGTCCGATGTCGTCCAATACGTGATCCATTCCTGGGCTGCTTTGACTTTTTGCTCCTCGGCTTTTTTGTTGATGACCCACGAGTTGGCGATGACAGGCGCAAAACGTTTGCCGTCCGGGCCTTTAGGCATCGGCGCGACATCGTAGTTCAAGCCTGCTCCGTTCATCGAGGTCGTCGCCGCGTAAATGTCGATCTGCATCGCCGTGGCCCCGCTCAAAAACACCTTGAAATTGCTTTGGAACGCTTTCAGCTCTGCCGGGTTGGGGAACAGCTTGCGCTTCATGCCGTCCGCCATCCACTCCACCGCTTTTTTGTTTTCCGGCGAGTCGATGATCGATTGCGTCATCGTCGGATCGAGAACGCCGCCGCCGTACGCTTTCATAATGTTGAACGCACCGCGCGAGCTTCCGAAGAACGTAAATCCGTACTGCTTCACCGCGTTTTTGTCAAAAGCAGGGTCGTCCGCATTTTTCCCGCTCGCATCAAGCGTCAGCTTGGCGGCAGCCGCCTTCAAATCATCCCAGGTCCAGTCAGCCGTCGGATAAGCGACTCCAGCCTTGTCGAACAAATCTTTGTTGTAGAAAAGCGCCCCGACCTGGATGCCCTGCGGCACGCCCCAATATTTGCCGGAAGCGTCTTTGTTGAACTCCACGCCAAGCACTTCGTCTTTGTTGACTTCCTTCGTGACGTAATCGGTAATATCGCGAATCGCTCCGCGCTGGGCAAAGCCGAATACTTTCGTCCCGTCGCTTTGCCAGATGTCAGGCGCATTTCCTGCGGCGATTTGCGTCGTCAGCTTCTGGTAAAAGTCTTCGTAGGGCGCTGTCACTGTCTTGATTTTGATATGCGGGTGAGACTGTTCGAATTTTGCAATAATTTCTTCCATCTTTTTCTTCGTCGGCGGGTCAGAAGTATACCCCATGTACAGCTCCACCTTGTCTCCCTGCTGCGTCGACGATTGGCTACATCCTCCCACGAGCAATGCCGCTGCCAGACTGGCGATCCCTACTACGGATAAAAACTTGCTTTTTTTCATGGAAAGCCTCCCCTTTTCAAAAAATGTCCTTCTCTCTAGCAAAAGAAAAATGATTGCTTTGCCAGCCGTTCGATTCGTCCCGCTGTACCGTGGCTAATGAGCGTCAACCAAAAACTCCCCCTTCGCCTTCTGCTTGCAGCGCCTCTATTGCGAGAATTTACTGGCAATTTGTTACATACCTGTATTATAGACTCTTGAAACAAAATATCAAGATATCTTCTTAATCATAAAATAAAATTTCAAAATTTCTTTTTCGACACCCGCTGTTCGCTTTTCTCGTTCCGTGTCGAGAGCCAACCTTACACCATTGTAATTTTATGTAATCTAAATCGATTTCTTCTCTGCTGCCCGTTGGTTAGTATTTTCCTATTGTCAAAGAAAGGGGCTGGCTATTTTTGAATTTGATGGAACTCAATGTGCAGTGCTTCCGGGCGATCAACGACCTGGGAAAGCAGTATCCAGAACTGAATCCGGCGTTTTACGCCATCGCGGAATATACGGTCTACGCGCTGGCTCTGTGCGCCCTGCTCTACTGGTTCACGCGAGACTCGCAAAATCGCATGATGGTAATCTGTGCGACAGCCACGTTTGTCATGGCGGAGGTGCTCGGAAAACTGGCTGGGACTCTGCATACTAACAACCAGCCATTCGCCGAGCTTGCCAATGTGAATCAGCTGGTGCAAAAAGCCGTAGACAATTCGTTTCCGAGCGACCATACGATCTTGTTTTTCTCTTTCTGTGTCAGCTTTTGGCTGTTCCAAAGAAAAACGGGCATTCTCTGGATGCTGCTCGCTGTGTGCGTAGGTTTGTCCCGCATTTGGGTAGGCGTACACTATCCGGCCGACGTCCTCGTAGGCGCTCTGATCAGCATCGGCTCGGCATTGACCGTCTTCCTGCTGTTGCCGCGCTTCGCTTTTGTACATAGCTTGCTTTCCTTCTATGAAAAAATGGAAAGCGCTATTTTGCCCGTCAAGCCACGCTCCAAAGGATTGTAAAGCAGCACAAAAAAGCCCGAAGCGCGCTCCTTTTGCTCAAAGGAGTGGATGCTTTGGGCTTTTTTGCGATCTCAGCGAATTTTGTTCAAGTTGCTGAAGCCGTAAACGAGTTGAATGACGATCCCGGCTGCCACGACAGGCAAAAACCATTTGCCGAATCCGCCTCCCCACCCCATGGCGATCGAAACCGATTCCAGCAAAATCGCAGAAAACACGATCAGACACATATTTTTTAACTGATTCACTATTTTTCGACTCTGCAAATAAAATTGCTCCGCGTTGGACTCATTGAATCGCTTCGGGTAGTTGTACACTTCCGGATGCTTTTCCAAAAGCTGCATCAAGCCAAAGATGAATGCCCCGATCCCGGGCAAGATGAGCAGCTCCCACTTGGACCCCCAGCGATCCACTTCTCCCACCGCGTCAAAATGGGCTGGAACCTTGTCCGGCAGTTCCCCCCAAACGAACAGCAAAAAGACGATTCCACCGATATAAAAGAAGGCCCCAAGAATGTCCCATATCCATTCGCTTTTCGACTTGGCGATTTCGATTTTTGGGCGTCCCCACCAATCGGACATAGAGATACTCCCTTCTGTTTGTCAAACTGGTTTGACTTTTCTAGAAATTGGAGATAAGATTCATCCAGTTCCGTTTCCCATGAAACCATTTTGCTACATACAAACAGCTACAATAGAAGGAGAGAAAGCCATGGTGCGTCATTCTAATCATAATTTGCAGCCTTTGCAAAATCAACAGGCCCATTTTCGATGTTTTATCGATTCATCCCATGAGCGACAACGGCTTTACAAGCGGACACTCTTGATCGTCGTCATCTCGCAAATTTTTGGCGGCGCCGGACTCGCCGCTGGCGTCACGGTCGGTGCCCTGCTCGCCCAGGACATGCTGGGAACCGAAAGTCTCGCTGGCATTCCCGCTGCCTTGCTTACGCTTGGCTCCGCGCTGGCCGCTCTGTTGGTCGGCAAAATTTCGCAACGCCATGGTCGCCGCTTCGGTCTGGCAGCCGGCTTCCTCGCGGGCGGAATCGGCGCCATCGGGGTGATCCTCGCTGCCATGACGCAAAATATCGTCTTGCTGTTTGCCTCGCTGCTCGTTTACGGCGCCGGGACAGCCACCAACCTGCAAGCCCGCTATGCCGGAACCGATCTGGCCCAGCCGCAGCAGCGCGCGACCGCTGTCAGTACCGCACTCGTTTCTACCACCTTTGGCGCAGTGGCTGGCCCGAATCTGGTGGAAACGATGGGCCGTTTTGCCACTTCCATCGGCGTGCCGCCGCTGGCTGGTCCCTTTATTTTAGGGGCTGCGGCTTTTCTTTGCGCCGGACTGGTCTTTTTGTTCCTGCTTCGCCCAGACCCGCTGCTGGTTGCCCAAGCGATTGCCGATGCCCAGGCCCGCGAAGAGAAACATCCCGAACATCTGGCGGATAGCCAGTCTGTCGCCAACAGCCGCGGCATCATCGTCGGTGCAACGATCATGATTTTGACCCAAATCGTCATGGTTGCGATCATGACGATGACTCCCATCCATATGAAACATCACGGCCATGGCTTGAGCGAAGTCGGTCTCGTCATCAGCGTGCATATTGGCGCCATGTACTTGCCTTCGCTTATGACTGGCATACTCGTGGACAAAATCGGACGCTCTGCCATGGCGCTTGCTGCTGGCATCACGCTGCTCGCGGCAGGAGTGCTCGCTGCTTTGGCCCCTGCTGATTCCATGCTGCTGCTCGTCCTCGCTCTGGCTCTGCTCGGACTCGGCTGGAATTTTGGCCTGATCAGCGGTACGGCCCTGATCGTCGACGCGACTCCGCTCGCTACACGAGCGAAAACCCAAGGAACAGTCGACGTCCTGATCGCCCTTGCCGGAGCATCTGGCGGAGCTTTGTCCGGCATGGTCGTCTCCGGTGCCAGCTACGCCACGCTGTCGCTCGCTGGCGGCTTCCTTTCCCTGTTGCTGATCCCTGTTTTGATCTGGTCGAAAAAGAAGCAAGCGGCAACGCATTCTGAAAACGCACCGCTGGGGTAAGGCAGGCAGCGTTGGACAATTCCCGCAGAAAGAGGCGAAGCTTTTCGCCTCTTTTTGTCATTTTTGCTGCGCTCTCGCCGCTATGCGCGCAGCTCCCCACGCACACATCATGTCGTTTTGTAGAGTTGAAAACTGAATTTTTCGGGCGGCCTTCGTGTTGCCCTACTTCTCTCAGCTCCCTCTCATCAAACCGTACGTGAGGTTTTCCCACATACCGCTTTCCGGGCACGCTTCACACAGAAAAAGAGGCAGAATCTCCCGCCTCTTTTCTTTTGCTCATCAGCAAAAATTAGCCCAGCTTGCTTGCAGCATTCCCGATGACAATTCCGTTTAGCTTGAGCGTGACCGGATTGGCAATCGTGTCGCCGACAGGGCATGTCTTCTCCAAAAACTGAATGAATGCTTCCACTTGCTCTCGGGATGCGTCCGTCTTGATATGAAAGGTGTAGCGAATCTCGGAGTAACCGCGACGCACATCGGATTTGTTCATGAAGCCATCTGTATCGAGGTCGCCTTCTACCTCCACCCAAAAGTCGTCTAGCTGCACACCAAACTTTTTCGCATACGCACGCGCTACAATCGATTGGCACGCGCCAAGGGCGGACAGCACCAATTCGACAGGATTCATCGCTGTATCCGTTCCGCCAAGGCTTCTCGGCTCGTCGACCGTTACCTCGAAGTTTCTGGAATGCGCCTTGACGACCATTCCCTCCTGAAGATGCGCGGTTGCTTTAAATGTTTCAACTGGCATGATCCCACTCCCTTTCCTATCTTTCACATCCTATTGCAAATCTTAACACATTTATCCGATTGTTTTAATATGAATTATTGCAAAATCTTGAAAAGATAAAAAAGATAGCAAGTCGAGATGTTTTGTCGCGAAAACTTTTTATCTATTTGGATTTCCTGTGACCCGATGTACTCTTCTTACGGCTAAGCCAATGGCGGAAACTGCCCTTCATTTCGCACCTCTTCCCGCATGCTGGCATACCATTTCTTTCTTTTTTTGTAACTTTTCAACCTTTCGGGCGTCTTCTTATTGCAGAAAGGATGATTCGATGAAAATAACCCGTATGATTGCTCTAACAACATTGTTTCTTGCTGTCTCACTGTTCCCGTCCCTGGCATTGCCGACAGCAAGCGCAGCAACTGCATCGGCAACAGCCACTCCAACAGACCCGCCAAGCAAAATATACCGGATCGGTCTGGATGGCAAAAAGCAGACGCTCGTCGCTCAATTGCCTGCCGTACACCGCGCGAGCATGTCGCCGAGCGGACGTTTTGTGTACGCCGAAAAGCAAGGATTCACAAACAACGCACCGACCATTCCTTATTTGTACGACACCAAAACCAAGCAGTTCAGCCAGTTGAACGGCTTCGCCAAATGGGCTTCTGGCAAAGATGAGCTGTTAATGGTCGAGCAAGCCAGCTTGTACCGCTACAACCCGCTCACCAAGCAAAAAACGTTGCTTGCCAACGGCACGGCCGACACGCCAATCCTCGATTATGCGATGGCACCAGACGGCCATTACCTCGTCTTTGTGCAAGCCAATCTCAAAGAGCCGGATGCCACCAAACGCTACAAACTGTACTTGCAAGACATGAACTCACTGAAAATGAAGGTAAATGACCAATTTTCGCTCAGTGACGACCAACTCAAAAGCTACATGGTACCAGACTTGTTTTATTGGGTGCCGACATCCAAAAAAGTGCTGTACAAGGCAAACGGAGCGATAAAAGAACTCGATTTGCCAACCGGACTCAAGTACACGTATTCTTTTAAAAACTTCCCCTCGTATTCCAACGATATGAAGCTGCGGTTTGAAGACAAGCAAGGACACGGTTTCATCACCGACCTGCAAACCGGAAAGAGTGTATCGACCCAAAATAATTACACTGCGGACCCAAACGATTTGGAGCGTCAATTGACGAGAATCTACTGGTCGCCGACTGGCCATAACTATGTCGCGGACAAATACTGGCACCCCTCGAACGGTCAAGATTTTTATGCCCAGCTTGTGATCAAAACAACAACCAAATCGTTTGTGTATCCATTCGATAATAGCTTTTACATGAACTCGAGCGACAATATCCAGTTTTTAGGGTGGGCAACTGACGGCAAGTCATTTTTTGTCGGCGATTTGGACTCCGTACACATGAGCCGTTTTGACAAGTGGGAGTATCGGGAGAGATAATCACATACTTCCTCTTCTACGATTCTGATGAATGGGCCTCCACTTTAGCTTATGATCCGGATGGCAACCTCCGCGATGACTTGCTTTCTCTTGAGGAAATTTACGCTATTTTGGATAGCCCTGATGTCAAACCATACAAATCAGAGCTGGAAGATTATAAAAAAGCCAAGCGTGGTCCATATAGTTATGATATGTAGGACAAGAAATCGTGTGCGCATTTATCTGTTGATGGAACGCCGCGGGAAATGATAGCGTTGGATTGTCAACAGTAAATCAGACAACTATTTTAAGGGCTTCTTGGCGATACTGAGCAGGCGTCACATAGCCTAATGTCCCATGAATGCGATGCTTGTTGAACCATTTAACGTAATCGTACAATTCCAGTACCAGATGACGCAGACTCTGGAAGTTCATCTGGTTCACGTTCACGAACTCTGTTTTTATGATTTTGTAGGTGGCTTCAGCCACAGCGTTATCGTCGTCAGAAGAAAATGAGCTGATCGCTTTGCGAAAAGAGAACCAGCGTCTGAAAATGGAGAACGATATTTTAAAGCAAGCCGCGCTGATCATGGGACGAAAGTAGCTATCATCCAGAACAACCGTGATAAATACTCAGTATCAGCAATGTGCGACGTCCTGCAAATCGCAAGAAGTACGTTTTACTATGAAGCGAACGAACAACCAAACGAAGACGATATAACCGAATTGATTGTAGAGATTTTCCACAAAAATCGAAAAGCGTACGGCACACGAAAGATCAAAGTCAAGCTCTAGGAACGCAGATTCGTCGTCTCCAGACGTAGAATTGGTCGTATTATGAAAGAGCAAGGACTCGTTTCCACCTACACCGTGTCTCAATATAAGCCCCATCAAACCGCTTGTAATGAAGCAACGACGGGGAATGTTCTGAACCGAGAGTTCGAGCAGGAGGAAGCCAAACACTTCGTCGTCAGCGCTCTGACGTATGGAAAGGTCCAGAACCGATGGCATTACATTTGTGTGCTGGTTGATTTGTTCAATCGAGAGATCATTGGGCATAGTGCGGGTCCAAACAAGGACGCTGCTCTGATTTCCCGCGCTTTTGCGACGGTACATGGAGATTTACGCTAGATTCAGTGGTTTCATACCGACCGTGGTAGCGAGTTCAAAAATCAAAAGATGGACGAGCTTTTGGAGACGCTTGAAATCGCCCGATCGCTAAGTATGAAGGGCTGTCCGTACGACAACGCTGTGGCTGAAGCCACCTACAAGATCATGAAAACAGAGTTTGTGAACCAGATGAACTTCCAGAGTCTTCGTCATCTGGAGCTGAAATTATACGATTACGTGAACGGGTTTAACAAGCATCGCATTCATGGGACATTAGGCTATATGACGCCTGTTCAGTATCGCCAAGAAGCCCTTAAAAAAGTTGTCTGATTCACTGTTGACAATCCATATTCTGGTTCATTCATAGAGCAGGATTCTCCTAATGCTTTCCTCCCACTATCTTCCCTCTGTTTCTTATGCAACTGAAATGCCTCAAGCTGTTCTGTTTTAGCAATGAACGTAAAGCAATCAAATACAGTCGTGTTAGTTCTGCTTTCATTTCGCTCTCGTGAAGCACCAGTTCCCATAAGAATTCTTCATGTTTTGTCATTGTGCTATTACCTCCTGTGACTTTCGTATTTGGTTGCTCTCGTGGTTTCGTGTCTGTTGTGGTAAAATGTCCTTGGTCGTACATTTGAATGGGTGCGTCACCTAAGAGCGTTGGGCTGCAATGCTATGCCTTGGATTGCTGTACCTTTCGTTCCCAGTATCTGCGCTCGTACTCCTTCGCTTTCAGGCGATTCTCCGGCTTCTGCCGCCATCTGCGCCGATACTCTCGCTCATACTGTCTTCTATATTCCCGACGTGCTTCCAATGCTTCCGGACTTAGGTTCAACATCTCTCTATTCCTCCCTCTGGTTACGTTCTGCCTATAGCGTTGCTGATTGTTTCACGTACTGCGTCTTGAACAGCCGCTCTCAATTCATCTGTAGTGCCTACTCCATTAACTTCAATGACTTCACTATCATCCACGATCTCAATGACGAAGTTGCTGTTATCTTTGCTCGCCTGCATTGCATAGGCTCCCTTCTCTGTAATCAGTTCAATTCATTTGCCTGTTCCCTTGTACCGCTGCAACAGAGCATTCATCATGTCCTGATCCGTTTGTGGTATACGGTTCCTCATCTGCCTGACCCCTCCAGTTCTGCAAGCTGAGTTACTTTTTCAGCCAGTACCTGCCGTGTTTGTTTCAGGCGTTCCTCTGCGTCCTGAACCATTTTTGCCGCCGCTGCCTTTGCATCTTCAAGTTCCTGCTGCTGCCGCGTCAGGACGGTCTGGTTATACTGTACAAGCTGCTTGCAATCTGATGCTTCTTGCTCTAGTCTGTCTATGAGTTCTAGTGCTTGCTGGCGTGGCAGTCCATACTTCTGATCTGCCACCGCATCCAAATGCTTTGCATGTTTCAACAACTGCTGAATCTCTTCGCTAACGTGAAAATCGGTACGTCCTGATCTTTGCAACTCTTCCGCCTGTTCACGCAATTGCCTTGCTTGCTGACAGTAACTGCGAATTTCATTCATAAGCTGCTCGTATGCTGCGCGAGCCTGGGCAATAGACCTCACTTCTTTTTCTACTTCCTGTGCTAGTTGCTCGTTCTTCAACTCTTCTGCCCCTACCTGTTCACGTTTTGCCATTCGTTTCATCCTCCTTTGATTTTGGGCATGCAAAAAAGCTCATTCCTACTCATGGTTCAAGTGGGAAAGAGCTTTTGAAGTTTATCAAGTGTTTGAATTATTTAGTGTTTGGTTTGTTGGTTGTATTGTACGATCTTGTTGTTGGGGTTGTAAATGGGCTTACACAAAAATGTTGACAACCCTTTACTTCTCCTAATCTTTCTTTTGAAAAACATACTTATCTCTCAAATACCTGCGCTGTAAAAATTCTGTAAAAGTATCTGTAATCTTATAGAAACCTTCTTTCTTCTTACCTTCTGAATAAAAATAGACAGGGGGATTCTCACCCTCATCTAATTTAAAGAAACAAAACATACACCCTTGACTCATCCAAAATACAAAATCGTTAGAGGTAAGCTTCAAAGGAACATTATTTTCTTCTAATAATTCCGCTCCCCATTCATTCAATTCAAGCAACTCGTCAATAAAACATGATTCTCCACGTAAAAAAGTATGCTCTGTTCCGCCTCCCATTACTTCAAGAAACTCAATGTATGCTTCAGGAAGTTTATTAGTTCCTATCAACTTCTTCACTTCATTTAATTCTTCCATTGTGCACGGAATCATAGGAATTTTATCATTTTGAAGTTGGATAACAAGTTCATTTAAATATCTCATCGTTATTCTCCTTTATTTTGGAATTACTTCAACACGAACTACCTCGATATTTGGAAATTCTTTCTGGAATTGATCAACCAAATCAATACAATTATCACAATACGGTCTTTCAGAAATAATTTCAATTTTCCCCTTAACATCAGGCTTTTCTTTGTACTTGAGCCTTAAATATTCTACAATTTTTTGTTCAGTATGACTTGTGAATTCGCTAATTGGTCCCTGATAATGATAATCCTCTGGTTGTGGGGGCTTAAAATTGCCCTTATTAAAGTAGTCATTGTCTGTAAACTCTCCACTAACGCTTTCTAAATCTATCTCATCACCATCTATTTTTCCTTTTGCCGCCGCAACGTTCCTTTTCTTCCCAGCAGTATATTTTTTTCTTAGGGATTCGACAAGTTCTCTATCTGCTTGTGTTGTTTCTCTAAAATATCTTCTAACAGGTTCACCCGTCCCCTAAGTTGTAATCTTAAACTTGGGAATAAAGAAGGTGGCAACTGTTTTACCAATCACCACCATTATATCAACTTGCCTGACGCTCTATTAGATTAGCCGCCCGATACTCGGTCTTGTGCTTCATCATGCTGTAAATGATGTTTACGAGCCTTCTCATGACGCATATCAGGGCTTGCTTCTTGGTTTTGCCTTCTGCTAGCTTTCGATGATAGTAGTCGTAGAAGAGGGGATTTCGTTGCTTCTTGTTGTCGCCTTTCGCTACTTGGATTTGTTGAACGGCTAGATTGTGGAATATAGCGTTCAATACCCGATTTCCTTGTCCACTTGCTTGGTCTTTGCCTTTGCCGCCCGAACTAAAGCGAACGGGAGCAATTCCTGCAAAACGTGCTAGCTTGTCAGCGTTGGAGAATCGGCGGATGTCTCCGATTTCGGCAATCAGTTCCGCCGCTGTAACGGTGCTGATTCCATCCATCGACTCTAGCTTGTAGTCCGTCTCAGACAAGACCTGACGAAGCTGTTCTTCTGTCTGCTTAATCAGTTCTCTGCTCCGTTTCATGTCCTGAACCATATTGACAATATTAAAGTCTCTGGACGTTTGAAACTTTCGCTTCGTCTCCCCGTCCTTCTTCACCAGTTCCAATATTTCCTCTGCCTTACGGATAGAACAGGTGTTATGGCTTGCCTTGCGTAGATAGGTTGCCAGTTCATCCGCCCCAACCGATTCCAAGTGATGGGGAGCAGGGTACTTCTCCCAGAAAGCAAGGGCGGCTTTTCCATCTACATCACAGAAGAACTTCTTGTAGGACGGATAGTGGTAGCTTAATTGTTGGTGCAGTTGATTCTTTAATGAACTGGCGTGTTTGACCAGTGCGTTGCGTCTTGCCACCAGTTGCCCGATTGTCCAGTAAATGTCCTGTGGATTCGCATCTGGTAGTTCATCTAACCTTGCAAGCAATACTTTGGCGATGCAATACGCATCCCAACTGTCGCACTTTTGGGTGGTTGCATAACTCTTACGCTCATTATAGGACAGGGCAGAATTGACTTCTTTGACAATTTGCTTCTTCTCAACAAGGTGAACGGCTAGTGCTCTGCCGTTGCCGCCCGTGTCTTCCAATCCATAGACAGGAGTCATTCCTTTTTTGCAATGCTTCTTGACCATCTTCATCAAGTCATCGAAACTGCTTGGCTTGTTGTCGATTTGGATTTCATCCAGTTTCGTATTCCAACAGTCGATGATAACGGCTGTATGGTGGGCTTTGTGTAAATCAAGCCCGACATAAATGTGTTTTTGCTTGTAGTGCATAAAAGAAATCACCCCTGTATACGGATTCTTTGATGATTAGGAGTAAGAATGGGAGCAACCTCAGTTCGAGCGTTAACCTTACGGTTCGCAATGGGACGCAAGCTTCTCCATTCATTTCCTGTTACAGGATGGCTTCATGCAAGCCATCTGCTTGTATATCTCCATAGCGGTATGTGCCGCTATAAAAATCACGTTTGTCCAAAATTCGTTTCACTTGCACTTTGGTAAACAATCTGCCTTGCCCAGTTGTATAGCCTTCTTGGTTCAGTGTTTCGGCTATCTGGGTCAATGACCATGTGGGATACTGTTCCTTGATTTCAAATACTCTACGGACGGTCTGGGCGTGTCTTTCATCTACTTGGATACTTTTCTGACCTTTGTTGCTTTGTATCCGAAGGTAGCCCTTCCACCTGCATAGCCGCCCTGTTGGGCTTTCTTGCTCCGCCCTCTGCTTAGCTTCATGGCGATTTCAAGACGTTGGTATGCGTCTAGCAACTCCATCAAGCCATTTATGAGGAAGTCATTCGGGTCTTTCTTGTAAATGCTGTAGGTGGGCTGTTCAATGCTCCGAACGTCCACCCCATACTTCTTGAACTCTCTGTGAACCAGAACTTTTACGATGTCAGACCGCCATAAACGGCTTGTATGGAGGACAACAACTGCATCAATGGTTTTACTGGCTAGTGCGGCTAACATGCTCTGGAAGCCGATTCTGTCTACCTCAAGAGCATCCTCATTTACCTTCGCCCCACTGATTCCTTCGTCAACATATATGTTCATCAAGTTCCATCCTTGCTCCTGACAATAAGAGCGGATTTCATCTTGTTGGTACGCTAAACTGTAGCCGTCTTTGGCTTGTCCTTGTGTTGATACTCTTACGTAACCGATGACATTCATGGTGTTTCCTCCCCACCGTTACAGAAATCTGAATTATTGTAACGCTTAGTAGATACAACGTAATTATATATCGACTAAGCGTTACAATCAATCATTTCCATAAAGAGTGAGGAAATCGTATAATAAAGTGATAAAGTCTGTTCGGAAGTTGGTGTCAATTTGCCAGTAGTCGTAAAACTGAAAGAGATTCTAGCCCAACGTAATATGTCTCAGCGTGAATTAGCAAGGCTTACTGGGCTACGACCGAATACCATAAGTCATCTATGTTCTAACGAAGTTGACAGAGTACATCTCAGCACCTTTGACATTATCTGCAAGACCTTAAACATTAGCCTGCATGAACTTCTTGTACTGGAAGATGACTAACTCTACCGCAAACTAGAGCACATGTCAGGGTCATTAAATCCTCCCAATGTTGAGCGGCGAGAGCATCAAAGTCTACAAGTTGCTGTGAAGACATGATTTCTTTTATTGATGCTCTATGATGCTTGCTCAATTCATCGGGTGTCATTAAACCGTGTTGCAACGCTAATATCATGGCTCTCTTCTCCGCCCGAACTGTTTGCAACTCTGTGATGACGCTACAAGTGTAGTAATCATTAAATTTGGGCGGATATTGAATGATGCTCTCCAAAGGTATTTTCTCATCGGGTCTGTAAACTAGTTCCACTCTCGTTCGCTCTCCCTCTTCTAGAATCCCCTTCGCTATCTGCTCTGCCTTTTTATCATAATTACGACAAAAGGCATGGGCTTTACTTTCGTCTTTCCGCCCAAAATATCGAGTTCCCTCGTAAATGTTCATGTTCCGCCCTGTATTCGATGCGATGAATACATTGCTCATCGGATAAGGAAAATCAAAAGCCAATTCGCAACGACTAAAATAGACCTTCTGCGTGTGCCTGTACAAAGCTGAAAGCAACTTTTGAAAACGAACCAAGTAGTCAGGATGAGTTTCAATTTGCAAGGTGTATTTTAATGATTTCTTTTGCCGCCACGGTTGGTATCGCAAATAAAGATATGCGTCATCCAAAGCTAAATTCCAATGGTATACATACCCTTTGTGACGTATGGCAGGTTTAATATCAAACCAATCTCGAAACGATAGTGCAAGCTGATTGTAAAAGCTGACCGTCACTCCTTGATACTCAATGGAAACCTTATCAATGGAAAGTTGTACGTTGTTCATGCGTTACCCCCACAGGCAAAACTTTTGACGGATTTGCCGCTTGTATTATATAGATGAGGGAGTCGGTGGCTAGCCTTTCACACGTGACCTTCCCGTTGCAATTATCATTTGATTCCTGACACTCTCTATGGTCGCTATACCATACTCAAAAGTTGCACTGTGTTTCTTTCACCCTATCAATCGTTCTATGTACGTACATCGTTGCAAACATATTTGAAAAAACCGCAAGAAAACGAAGATAACAAAAAACAGGTCTTTTATGGTGGTATCTGACCATAATTGACCTGTTCAATGTAACGATATTACGTTAAATAGGGATACTTTTTGTGAATGCTAATCTAATTCTTGACCACCCAGTGGTACATCGCTCATAAAAAAGTTGACCACCTGAGCACCTATTTCCTGTATCTTGAAGTTGCTGAGACATCAAGGTATAGGAGGAAAGGACATGCTTCAGATGGCTAATTATGAGTTTATCAGGAAACAACACATTCTGCTAGGGAAGCCGATTCGCCAAATTTCTCGAGAAACTGGCTATTCCCGTCAAGTCATACGAAAAGCCTTGAAATCAACGGAGATCCCTGTGTACCAGCTTTCGAAACCGAAACCAGTCATTGATTCCGTGCAGTCCATCATCCTAGAATGGCTGCATCAAGATGAACAGGCTCCTCCCAA
>NZ_DOTK01000062.1:0-60931 GCF_003521185.1 Brevibacillus sp. | reverse complement strand
CATGCGTGGCGCACCAAAAAAAGGCAGGGACTTCAGGCTCCCTGCCTTTTCCTATTGGCTATACTTCATGGCGGATGATCCATTCCAGGCGTCTGCTTTGCATGCCAGGCGGAATCGTTTTCAGCAACCAATTGCGCACAGCGATTGCCAACGGATTTTCCCACTGGGTAACATAGCCCATCAGACGCGAGCCGCGCACGATCGCATGTGCCCGCTTTTTCCGCTGCTTCTCGTAGTGGACGAGAGCGGCTGGAATATCCACGTCGGCAGGCGCAAGACAACGTGCCAGCACAAGCGCGTCCTCCAGCCCTTGCCCTGCTCCCTGCCCCAGATTCGGCAGCATCGGATGTGCGGCATCGCCCAAAAGGCTGACCCTTCCCGTACCCCACCGTTTCAACGGCAGTCGATCGTAAATGTCGTGCCGCAAAATCGCTTCCTCCGGCGTAGCGGCGATGACGGCGCGGACAGGCTCGTACCAGTTTTCCAGGCGGCGCAACGCCGCGAGCTTTCGTCCGATCGGCGGATCTTTTTCGCCTTCCGGGGCATTGATGGCAGCGAACCAGTGTATCCGGTTGTGACCGATATGGGAAAAACCGAACCGCGCTCCACTCCCCCACGCTTCAAAGCCGCCGCCCGTTTCCAGCGGATAGCGCGCATCTTCATACCGGGCGATTCCGCGAATGGCCGTATAGCCGGAGTAGCGCATCTTTTCCGCGCCAAACAACAGCTTGCGCACGCTGGAGTGAATCCCGTCCGCACCGATGAGGACGTCTGCTTCCGCTGTCGTGCCATCGGCAAAAGACGCTTGGACCCGCTCCGCTTCCTGCGAAAAAGCGGTCAGCTTTTTGCCCAGAACCAGCTCTTGCTCGTCCACCCTTTCGCGCAGAGCTTGTTGCAAGTCTGCGCGGTGCACAAGGTAGCTGTCCGCCCCGCAGCGCTCGGCTTGACGTGCGACAGGCAGCTCGACCAGCACGTTTCCTTGCCAATCGCAAATGCTCGCCTTGCGGACGGGTGAACCAAGCTCCCGGATGCGTTGGCCCGCTCCCAGCTTGTCCAGTGCCTTCATCGCATTGGCAGCCAGCACGATGCCTGCCCCGATACCTTTTTGCTCCCTGGCTTGCTCATACAGCCTGACCTGCCAACCTGCCTGTTTCAAGGCAATCGCCGCCGACATTCCAGCCAACCCGGCCCCGATGATCATCGCTTTTCTGTCTTTGTGCTTGCCGTTGGTCATGACTTTTTCTCCCGTCAGTAAGACTTTTCCAAATCATAACATGGCAAGCGACCAGGGCATACGAAAAAGCCGCTTTTCCATCGAAAAGCAGCTCTCGCTTGTCGCCTGTCTCCTAGAACAAGTTCATGCTCAAGTAACGTTCACCCGTATCCGGCGCAATGCAGACCACCCGTTTGCCTGTGCCCAGTCTTTTGGCAATCGTGATCGCAGCAAACACAGAAGCTCCTGACGACGGGCCGACCAAAATGCCTTCCCACGCGGCGAGCTTGCGCATGCTGTCCAAAGCTTCTTCGTCGGCGATCTGGATGATCTCGTCGTAAATGTCCGTATTCAAAATGCGCGGAATAAACCCAGGACTTGTGCCGACCAGCTTGTGCGGCCCCGGCTTGCCACCCGACAAAACAGGCGAGCCTTTTGGCTCCACGACGGCGATGTACAACCCGGGAACCTCTTCGCGCAGCACCTCGCCCGTCCCTGTAATCGTCCCGCCTGTACCCGCCGTCGCGACAAAAGCATCGAGCTGTCCTTTTGTCTGGGCCAAAATTTCCCGGGCTGTCGTGATGCGATGAATGTCCGGATTCGCCGCATTTTCAAACTGCTGCGGAATGAAGCTGCCCGGGATTTCCTGCTGCAACTCCTTCGCTCTGGCAATCGCGCCGGGCATCCGCTGTTCACTCGGCGTCAGCACGACTTCTGCCCCGTATGCTTTCAAAATGTTGATCCGCTCTTTCGACATGTTATCAGGCATGACCAAAATCGCCTTGTAGCCTTTGGCTGCCGCGTTCATCGCCAAACCGATTCCCGTGTTGCCGCTCGTCGGCTCGATAATCGTATCCCCGGGCTTGATCAGCCCCTCCTGCTCCGCTCTGGCAATCAGATTGTAAGCAGCGCGGTCTTTGACGCTCCCGGACGGATTGAACTTTTCCAGTTTGACCCACACCTCTGCCGCTCCCTCGGGAACCATCCGGTTCAGGCGAACGCAAGGCGTATTTCCAATCAGCTCGGTGATATTTTGGTAGACGTTCATAAAAACCTCCCGGACAAAGCCAACTGGCTGGTGTATACGAATAAGCATAATACAATTAAACCGATCTGAAAACAGCAAAAAAGCCCGTTCCCTGGTGCACAGCCGCACCGAGACAACGGGACTTGATCTGTTTGCGCGCTTTAGAAGCCGTACTTGGCCTTGGTCTGTTGCAGCACGTTTGCCGCCTGCTGATAGAGCTTGTTCGCAGCAGTCTTGCCGCCGCCATGCTCTTTTTCCAGCGCAGCCAGCCGCTGCTTCGCCTGATCGATTGCGTCGGTGCCTGCCTTGATCGCCGCCTGCAACGCTTTTTCGCGATTAGCCGCGTCCGGAGCATTCGCCTTGATCTCTTCCCAAACCGTCTGCGTGTCCTTAATATCCGTTTCCAGGACGGCAATCAGGTCTTGCATGCTTTGCTTCTTCTGGGCGATTGTGCTGTCCATCGCATCCATCCCGTCGACCAGCACCTTCATGCTGCCGAGCGTCCCGGCCATGACGTCATACTCCATTTTGCTCAAACTAGGCTGCTTGGAGTAGGTAGTCAGCTCGTCCAACAACCCTTGCAGCTCAGCCGCCTGGTCTTTGGAAAATTGAATCTCGTCTGCGAACTGGATTTCCTGCAAATATTGCGCGCTCTCCTGCAAGTCAGCCGCGAGCTTTTCCGTCCGCACGACTTTGTTCGCAAAAGCCACCCGCGCCTCTTCCTTGGCTCGCTGCTCCGCCAACACTTTTTTCTTCTGCTCCGCTTCCAGCTCGACGCTTTTCGTCCAGGCGGCAAGCTTGTCGCTGTAAGCCTGGTTTGTGCTGGCAACAAGCTTGGTTTCCTGTGGCTCTCCCTGTGCGAGTGAACCTGTAATCAAAAGGCCGTCCGCACTCAGCTTGGCCTGAAGCGGCCCAGCCGACTCAGCCGTCTTATCCGCAGATGCGGACTTCGGCTGAAGCGTCAGCGCATCGCCTTCCCGCGTCCCTGTAAAAAGGCTTGTCTCTGTTTGCAAGCGAGGAACCGTATCCTCGACTAGCAGCTTGGACAACGTGATTTCGACGTTGAGTTGCTCCTGTTCCGGCGTCACCTTGGCGTACACCATCCGGCTCTGGTCTGCGTACAAATAGCCTTCTGCCAGCGCGATCGGCATAAGCGCGCGATAGCCCCAAAAGCCCAAAGCGCAGACGACCAGCAACGCTATTATCCCTACGATCCGTTTGTTTTTCCCCTGCATACCGCGACCCCTCATCCGCTTTTTCTGTTTCTTTTGACCCGCTTTTACCAGTACGTACCACTATTTCATCATACATGAATCATGACCCTCAGCCATATGAGTCGAAAGGCCAAATCCATGAAAGCTTTCCGAGCTTGAATTTGAACTATTGCAGCTTGCCGCGCTATACTACAAGTATATCACCAGAGGAGGCCAGGTTGAAATTGGAAACGAACTATGTCCAAAAGCAAGTCGTCTTGCAACCATGGAAAGCCAACCTGTTTGCTTGTGTTTGCCTTCTCCTGTTTGTTCCGGCCGCTTTGCTTTTCTATCAAAAGGCGGTGACGTTCTCGGTATCTCTCAGCGATATCGGGCTGTTTTTTGTAGTCGTTTTCGGCGGAATCATCGTCCATGAAGCTGTGCACGGAGTCGGCTTCATGCTCAGCCGCCAGGTTGCTACATCCGATATCCGCTTCGGGGTAATGTGGCGCAAGCTTGTTGTTTACGCCTGCTGCCTGAAGCCGATCTCTGTGGGCAGCTATCGGCTTGCTGTCGCCCTGCCGGCTTTGCTGCTCGGTGTGTTGCCCTTTTTCCTGGCCTACTTTTTCCAATCGCTGTTTTGGTACGTGTGGAGCATCGTCATGCTGATCGGCAGCTTTGGCGACTTCTACATCTTGTGGACGCTCCGTTCTTTTTCCAAACAGACACGCATTGCCGACTCGCCAGACAGCATCGGTTACGTAGCTTACCTGCCCGAATCAAAAGCGTGATTTCATCTGCCATGCCAAAAAGCCGACGTCCATGCGGAACCGTCGGCTTTTTTATGCGGCTTGTCAACTCGTTTTGTTTGCTACACCTATACCGCTACCTGTTTGCGTGCGGCAGGGAAATACAGCCCGGCTGCGCCAAGCACGCCCGCCTCTGCTCCCATCGTGGTGAACTGGAACGTCGCCTGGCTCGCCATCCGGGAAATGCAGCGCTGGCGAATCACCCGCTCTGCTTCCTCCAGCAAAATTCGGCCGTTTTTCATGACGCCTCCGCCGAACACGATCACCTGCGGATTGAACAGATGAATCAGGTTGGTCAGGCCGACACCGAGGTAGTAGCCTGCCTGCTTCATCAAGCTGATGCTAAGCGGATCGCCGCTCTCTGCCTGCTCGCCGATCTCCTTGGCCGTTATGCGCCCGAGCTCGCCCTCGCAGACGGTTCGCAGGGAGCTTTCCGCGCCAGCTTGCAGCTGTTCCTGCGCCATTTTTGCCAGCGCCAGTCCCGACACGTAGTTTTCCAGGCATCCTCTGTTCCCGCAAGCGCACAGCGGCCCTTCCGGATCGAGCGAGATGTGGCCGAACTCGCCTGCACTGTCGCCAATGCCTGTAATCAGCCGCCCTCCGCTGATGATCCCGGCGCCCACTCCCGTGCTTACCGTGACGTAGATGAGATCATCGGTGCCGCTGGCGCTGCCGAAGGCCCACTCGGCAACGGCTGCCGAATTGGCGTCGTTGATCAGCTGCACCGGAACGCCGAACCGTTGACCGAGCTTGTCGCCGATCGCCACATCGCTCCAGTTCAAATTGCTTGCAAAAATGACCATTTGCCGATTTGTATCAATGATTCCGGCTGTAGCAATTCCAATTCCGCGTATTTGCGAGATGCCGACACCGCTGTCCGCGAGCACGGACGAGACGAGATCGCCAATTCGCGAAATGACAATCTCAGCCGCGTCCTCTTTTTGTGTCGGAGCGTTCGCTTGGCTTAGGATGCTGCCATTCTGGTCGACAATCGCGGCGATGACTTTCGTGCCTCCCAGGTCAATCCCGATGGCATATGGTTTCTCTTGGGTCATCGTGTGACTCACATCCTCGCTGTCTGTTCTCTATTTGAAAATAGCGTCGAGCGCCTCGGAGGTCGAAGCGACCAACTGCTCTGGCTTGTAGGCATACGGCGAGATTTCCGGGATGATGTAGCCGCTGTACCCGATCTCGCGCAGCGCCTCTGCCACGCGCGCCCACGGAATGTCGCCAGCCAAAAGCGGCACAAATCCGGTAATGTTGCCCGTCGTCGTCTTGAAATCTTTGACGTGAATCGCCCGGATCCTTTTGCCGAGGATGCGAATCCACTGCTCGGGAAAACCGAATTGCAGCACATTGCCGACATCGAAGTAAGCGCCCACCCACGGGCTGTTCACTTCATCAATCAACCTGGCCATTTCCAGCGGGCTGAGCAAAAATTTGTTCCAGACGTTTTCAATCCCGATATGCACTTGCTTGGCTTCCGCCGTTTTCGCCAGTCGTGTGAGCGCTTCGCGTGCCCGCTCATACGCCGTGTCGTACGATACTTCCGGTGTCACCAGCCCTGGCACGACCAGAACCGTACGTGCTCCAAAAACGCTTGCTGCCTCAATCATTTTCTCGACGACCTGGATGCCTTTTTCCCGCACTTCCGCGTCGTTATGAGTAAGCGGGTACTTCCAGAGGAGCGCCGTCGAGACACTCGGCAGCTCCAATCCATACTCGCGAGCCAGTTGCGCCAGCTTCGCCAGCTCGCCCTCCGTCATTTCCAGATGCAAGGGAGCGTCTCCCTCGTCGAGATTCAACTCGACGCCTTTGTACCCGTACTCTTTTGCTTGCTGAAAAATATGTTCTGCGCGGCTTTCTCTCGGAAAGCACCAGGCGTTGATTCCTTTTTGAAAAGACATGCTGCTCACTCCTTCTTAATCGTGCGAAATGGTGACAGGTGCACCGGACTGCGCAGACTCGTTTGCGGCCAATGTCACTGCCAGCGTCTTTTTCGCAGAGGCGTATGGCGACAAGATCAGGCTCGTATCTCCGGTTTCAATCGCCGTCACAAAAGCGCGATCCTGTTCCCGGTACATATCTACTGTCGCCTCAAATGTGCGCGTACCAGCCTCGTCCGTGATCGTCAGTTGTCTGCCGTCGATCAGCACACGGAAATGTTTCCCCAAAATTTCTACACCTGTCCGGTGATCCGCCTGGATAAAGCACGTATCCAGATGGCCGAGCGCCCCTGTGGTAAAAGCCATGCTGACCGCAGACACATCCGGGATGTCGATGCCTTCAATGTCTTGCGAGACGAGCAAAGACATCTGCGCGTATACTTTTTCCACGTCACCCGCCAAAAAGCTCATCATGTCGAGTGTATGCGTCGCCTGCTCGACCAGTTGGCCGCCCGATTTGCCCATTTGCCGCCACCACGGAGTTTCCACGAATTTGGTCAAATAATGGCCGCGCACCAAGGCGATCTGCTTGTCAGCCAAATACTCGCGGGCTTGCTGCACGATATCCAGATAGCGCAGGCAATAGCCTGTCGAGGTAATAATCCCTGCTTTTTCCATCGCCGCCTGTTTCTTCGCGACTATGTGCATATCGAGGCCAATCGGCTTTTCCACGAACAGGTGAATCCCTTTTGCTGCCGCCTGCTCCTCGATTTCTTCGTGGGCAAAAGGCGGGACGCAGACAAACAGCGCATCCAGCTTTTCGTGCGTGAGCAGCTCCTGCCAGGAGGTGTAGCCGGAAGCACCGATCCGCTCGGCCGTGGACATTGCTGCTTCCCGATTCACATCGCAGACAGCGGTAACTTTCACTCGTTCGTCAGCGAGCAAGCCTTGCAGGTGATGCTGGCCGATCCCGCCGACGCCGATCATTCCGATCTTCATACTCATGTTGATCCACCGTCCCCGTTAGCGAATGACCACCGGTTGCTTCGATTCGGCCGACTGGTAGGCAGCAAGCGCTACTTCGACCGCGCGCATGCCGTCTTCTCCTGTTACGGATGGCGCTTTTTTCTCGCGGACGCTGGCAACAAAGTCGCTCACCAGCTGGCTGTCCATGTCGTCGCCCCAGTTGACCCATTTCAATCCTTTGTCATTGCTGTACACATCGAGCTTTTGCGAAAAGGCATCGAGCGAGATAGTGCCTTCCGTGCCGATGATTTCCATCGTAACGTCGCCCCAGACCGGGAACGTCTTGTTGCGCGACCAGCTGCAATCCAGCGTGGCGAATACGCCATTTTCAAATTCCATCGTCAAAATGCCGCAGTCGTCAATCGGGGTAGGCGAAAACTTGCTGTCTACTTCTGCGTACACCTCGCGCACTTCCACACCCATGAACCAGCGCATCAAGTCAACGACATGCACCGTATGATCGATAACAGCGCCGCCGCCGGACTTGGCAGGATCGACGAACCAGCCGCCCGGATTTTGCCCGCGATTCGTGCCGCGGATCGCCATGATGCGGCCAACCTTGCCTTGCTCTACCAGCTGTTTTGCCCGCACAACCGCAGGGTGGAAGCGAACAGGGAACGCCGTTTGCAAAATGACGCCTTGCTCGCGGCAAATCTCAATCATTTCCTGGGCCGCCGCCAGCGTGGTCGCAAGCGGCTTTTCGCACAAAATGTGCTTGCCTGCTTTCGCGGCTGCTACTGTATGCTCATGATGCTTGGCATTTTCCGAAGTAATGATGACAGCGTCGACGTCAGCTGCCAAAAGCTCGCGATAATCGTGGTAAAACGGTACGCCCCATTGTTCTGCCGCTTCCTTGCCACGTGCTTCATCCTCGTCGGCTACACCGACCAATTGTACGCCCGCAAGCTTCCCGATCGCATTCGCGTAGCTGTATGCGTGCATATGTGCGACACTGATGATTCCCAGTTTCATATGTGGTCCCCTCCTACACTAGCGTTACGGGTTTGCCCGTTTCGATTGACTCAAGCGCAGCTCGCGCGATTTCCACTGCTTTCACGGCATCCTCGACCGTCACGCGCGGCTGGAGATCGTTTTCGATGCAATCGATGAAATGCTTCAGCTCGCGGAAGTACGGATTTTCACGCAGCGGACTCTCCGGCACAGCCACTCCGCCCATTCCTGCCTGTTTCGCGCGATTTACGGCGATCAGCGGCTTTTCTTTTGCACTGTCATACTGAATGATTCCTTCGCTTCCCGCCAGCTCCATTTTCATCGAGAAGCCTTCATGCGCCCAAGACCCTTCCACATGAGCAATCATCCCGCTTTTGAACCGAAGCGTCACCAGCGCGTAGTCGATGCGGGCGAAGCCGCGTCCAAGCAAGCTTTTCGCATAGACGCGCTCCACGTCGCCGAAGCACCAGCGCAAAAAGTCGAAGTCGTGGATGATCATGTCCAGCACAAGACCGCCGCTGTTTTTGTAATCCGCATACCAATCGTTCCACGCCGTCGGGAAAATACCGCCACGGAACGTCCGCGCCACGCCGACATTGCCGATCGTGCCATCGTTCACCAGTTGACGGGACTTCTCGTACTCAGGGAAAAAGCGCAGCACATGGCCGACGAACAGCTTGACGTTTTTCTCGTGGCAATAGTCAACGATCGATTGCGCCTCTTCCTTGCTGCGTGCCAGCGGCTTTTCGCAAATGACGTGCTTGCCTGCGTCCGCAGCTTTTTGCACATACGTTTTATGCAGGTAAGTCGGCAGACACACGTCAATGATATCTACCCGCTCCAGCTTCTCCATGGCTTCATCGTAGCTCGCAAACCATTGCGTATTCGTTTCGGCTGCCAGCTCGCGGCCGCGCTCTCCGCGCAAGTCGACAATGCCGACCAGCTCGACGTTTTTCATGGCAGCGTAAGATTTTGCGTGAACAGTTCCCATCGTACCTGCTCCGATTACCAGAACATGATGCATAGTGGTTTTTCACTCCTTCAGGGGAAAATGGCTATTTGGACCCAGTTAGGGTAATACCCTCGACAAAATGCTTCTGCAAGAAAATAAAGACGATAATCATCGGCCAGATGGCGAGAACAGAACCAGCCATCAAAATCGGATAGTTCGTCATGTTCGTATGTTCTCCTGTCAAATAGGCCAATCCTGCCGACAGCGTCATTTTATCCGGCGTGCTGTTGACGATCAGCGGCCACATCAGATCATTCCACGACCAGAGGGCGACGAAGATGGCCAAAGCGATCAAACCGGGCTTCGCCAGAGGAAGCATGATCCGCCAGTAGATTTGGAAGTGATTGCAGCCGTCGAGCTTTGCCGCCTCTTCCAGCTCTTTCGGCAATGACATGAAAAACTGGCGCAGCAAAAATGTGCCGAAAGCACTGAACAGTCCTGGCACGATCAACGCGGTGAGCGTGTTCAGCCAGCCAAGCTCCTTCATGATGAGAAACTGCGGGAGCAAAAACACTTGCCCCGGCACCATCAGGACGGACAAAAAGACGATGAACAAGGCGTTGCGCCCCGGAAACTCGATGCGGGCAAACGCGTATGCCGCAAGCGAGCAAAGGAATACTTGCCCGACGACTTTCACGACTGTAGTCAAAATCGTGTTCCAGTAAAAGTCGTAGAAAGGCAGCATTTCGAAAATGTGCGTGTAGTTTTCCCATTGCAGGGACGTCGGCCAAATGACTGGCGGCACCTGCGTCGATTCACCCAGCGTTTTGAGCGAAGTCAGGATCATCCAGACAAACGGCGCGACCATTACTAGAGCGCCTAGTATCAGCAGCAGATGAATCAAAAGATTTTTGCCAACCCGATTACGTCCTGTTTGGACACTCATCGATCATTCCTCCTGTCCAGTCATGCTCGCTTAATCGTAATGGACCCATTTTTTCTGCATTTTCATTTGAATCGCGGTAACAATCAGGATCAGCACCAAAAGCACGACTGCTACTGCTGCTGCATAACCGCCATTGCCTGATTCGAAGCCGTTCGTGAAGAACAAGTACGCCACCGTCTGCGTCGATTCAGCCGCCGGATTGCCCAGCTTGCCGATCATCAAGTAGATCAGGTCGAATACTTGGAACGCGCCAATCAGCGAAGTAATGCTCACGAAGAAAATCGATGGCGTCAACAGCGGCAATGTAATCGTAAAAAACATCCGCACAGGTCCGGCTCCGTCGATTTCCGCCGCTTCGTAATAGCTGCGCGGAATCCCCTGCAAGCCCGCCAGGAAAATAACCATGTTGTAGCCGATCGAACTCCAGACGGCAACGATGATGACAGCGTACAGAGCGATGTCAGGGTCGGAAATCCAGCGCGGTCCCTGTATCCCCACTGTCCCTAACAAGTAGTTGATCAAGCCGTAATCGGCATTGTACAGCCATCTCCACACCATCGCCACGGCAGCCGCCATCGTTACGACTGGCAAAAAGTACAAGGTACGGTAAAACGAGATGCCTTTGATTTTCTGGTTGAGCAAGACGGCGATTAATATGGAGATAGCGATACTGGCTGGAACTGCAAGAACCGTATAAATAAGCGTGTTTTTCAGTGCGATCCACAGGTTCGGGTCTTGGAACAGCAGGACATAGTTGTCCACGCCCGTCCATTTGTACTTGCCGAAGCCTCCCCATTTGGTGAAGCTGAGATAAATAGTCTGCACGACTGGCCATATGTAGAACAAACCCAGACCGAGCAACGTCGGCGCAATCATGAGATACGCCCACAACCAGTCGCTTCGTTTCATGCGATTCAATGGCTTTGCTGGTTTTGGCCGGGCAGCGGCATGCACTTCTGGCTGAAGTTGGCTGCTCATCGCAATATTCCCCCCTGACAATAAGCTCGTAACAGGGGATGGCTCCGTCCTCGACACGAAGCCATCCGTAAAAAGAAACCCCTACTCTTGCGCCAGCAACTCGTTCATTTTTTGCGCAAGTTCTTTCGCTGCATCTTCTACGCTCATTTGACCTGCCCATGCTTTGGTCATGTAATCGGTCTCCAGCTTCGCCCATTTCGCGGTGTCCTTGGAGATCGGATACGCTTTTGCGTTAGCTGCCTGATCAATAAAAATTTTCAGATTAAAGTTAGGCATCGATTTCACCCAAGTATCTTGTGTACCGTTGAACGCCGGGATTGCCGCTCCCTTGCTTGCCTGGATCTCCGCCGCTTCCTTGGAGCCCAGGTACTTGACGAACTCCCACGCTTCTTTCGGGTGCTTCGTGTTCGCCGCGATCACATTGCCCAAACCGTGGATAACGCTCGTGTTTTCCTTGCCTTTAGGAAGGTAGGCCACGTCCACTTTGTCTTTGGTGTACTCGTTGCCATTGAATGCGCTTGCCATCCAAGACCCGGAGTAAACCATCGCCACTTTCCCGGATTCGAAAAGTTGCGTCGATTCAGTCTCCGACATTTGCGCCGCAGACGGCGACACTTTGTCATTGATCATGTCTACCCACAGCTTCAAGCCTTCGATCGTTTCCGGTTTGTCAAAGCCCGACGACTTTCTGTCTTCGGAAATGACGGAGCCGCCAGCTTGGAAAATCGTGTTGTAGTAATTGTCTTGTCCGTATGGCGCTGCCGCGATTCCCCAGATGCCTTTTTTCTCGTCCGTCAGCTTTTTCGCTGCTTCCTTCAGCTTGTTCCAATCCCATGTTTCGTCCGGATATGGCACTTTGGCGTCATCAAACAGCTTCTTGTTGTACCAGAGCCCGATAGTGTCAAAATCTTTTGGCAATGCAAACGTTTTTCCGTCGTATGTGTAGAGATCAACCAGCGCTTTTGGATAATTTCCAAGGTCGACGCCGTCTGCCTTGATCTGTTCATCGAGCGGCAGCAGCACATCGTTTGCCGCATACTTGATGATCCGCGGGCCGTTGATCCAGAAAACGTCCGGCAAAGTTCCGCCAGTCGCAGCCGCTTCCATCTTCGTCCAATACTGTTTGTTCGGTGTCAGCTCGATCTTGATGTCAACATTCGGGTTCGCTTCATGGAATTTCTTTGCAATTTCCTCCATGGCCGGCATCTGGTTTTTATCCCAGAGGGCGTAAGTAAGCGTTACCTTTTCTCCGGTTGCGGCGCCTGATTTTTGTCCATCTGACGGTGTGGCACTTTGCCCGCCACCGGAACATCCTGCTACCGCTACCAACAATGCGGCCATTGCCAACGAAACCAACTTCTTCATCTGAAGTCCCTCCTCGACATACGTTCTCCTCTTTTTTTACCCCCAACTCAGTTGAAACGACTGCGTCTTGACCTCCACGGCTCCCCCCTTTCACCGTACGATGCAATCTTTCTTTTTCCAATGCTAAAACAAAGTATTCAAAAAGGAACTACAGGCTGAAATGAAAGACGTCCTGTAGCAGTACGGCAGCGGCTGCCTTGACTTCAAAGTCCGCTCCCAGCATTGTCGGACGGAATTCCAGCCCGTCTACCATAATGCCCATTGCCTGTTCGCGCACCTGCTTTTCGATGCGCTCAAACAACACTTGATTGTCGCGCATCATTTCCCCGCCCAAAATGATCAGGCTCGGGTTGAACAGATTGACCAGGTTGACGATGCCGATGGACAAATACGCAGCGATTTCTTCTACGATGTCCTCGCACACCTGATCCTTTTGCTGCAAGGCACGGCGGAACACTTCAAACGTGATTTGCGTCATGTCTCCACCCGCCAGCTCCAAGACCAGCGTCTCTTTGCCGCGGGCAATCGCAGATAGCAATCCTGTGTAGATCGCCGGCCAGGCGACGTAGTTTTCCAGACAGCCGACGTTGCCGCAATCACAGCGCATGCCGCTGCGGTCTACGGTCGTGTGCCCGAACTCGCCAGCTCCCCCGCGGCTTCCCCGGAAAATGGAACCGTTTACAACAAGACCTGAACCTACCCCTTCGCCCACTGTTACGAACAGCAGGTTGTCGGCTTCGATCCCTACCCCGAAATTTTTCTCTGCCAGGGCAATCGCGTTGGCGTCGTTGTCGAGCCACGTACTCATGCCGAAACGCTGCTCAGCCAGCTCCTTCAACGGAACATCCGTCAATCGCAGCTTGGAATTGAAGCGAATCACCCCGCTCGCTGCGTCGACAATCCCCGGAGCGATAATGGAGATGCCCAAGCAACGCTCTGTGTCCGCTGCCTGTGTCAAAAAGTCTGCAATCGAGTCCAGTACATACTGCACCATCCGATCGCTGACAAGACCAGGACCGACCGGATATACTTGCTTGCGCTTGGTCGCCGCCTCCAGATTCATTTCCGCGATGGTGATCGCCGTGTTCGTGATGGAGACGCCAATCAAAAATTTTCCATCGGGGCAAAAGCGCACCATGATCGGCTTTCTGCCGCCTTTTGATTCTCCTGTTCCATCCTCCGCTACCACGCCGTCACGAATCAGCTCGTTGACTGCCGACGTGACCGTAGTCGGGCTGATGCCTTGCTTTTTGGCAATGTCACTGCGCGAGATGGGCCCATGCTGGCGGATTGTATCGAGTATAATAAAGCGATTTAGTTCTTGAATCAGTTTGAGGTCTCCGGTCCTGCGCATTTTATAAGCTCATCCTTTGTTTTTCCAATGACTTTATAAAGTGATCATAGCAGACCCTTCCAGCTTGTGTCAATTTGGATTTTTCAGTTTTTTGCACTTTTTCTGGACACCTTCCTTTCTTTGCCATCTGGCTCTTTCTTTTTGTAAAATGAAGCTGATACTGATATGGCTTGGCTCCACTTCACTTTACGCGAAAATGGGGGTACCGTTCATGAGAGATAACCTGCTGCCTCGGGAAATGAAGAGTTGCCTGGGTCCGTTTTATATCTGCTGCTTTTTATCCAAGCTGGCCTCTCGCAGGTTCCCGTTGATCGAAGACAAGAAAAGCGAGTATCAAAAACGGTACAGAGAGAGCAATTGCCTGTAGTGCGGGCTGCATGCACGAACATCGAGCAATATCCCAATTTTTGGTATACTCATAAAAGCGCTATAATGAAAAAGCAGGTGATTGCATTGGTTAGCATCGGTGACTCTTCTTTTTTCATGCTTCTGCCCCTGTTGGTGATCGTGCTCCTGAACGTGCTGAACATCGTGATCAGTATTTGGGGCTATCGCGATTCGCGGCGCAGAGGCAACAGCAAGGAATTTTCCATCATCGTCCTGGTAGCGTTGTTATTTTTCCCGATTATCGGGCTGATTGTGTACCTGATTATTCGCAAAGACGAACCATAGAGGGGGAAGCTGCTCATGACGGCGACTGTGTGGACGCCTTACGAGGATTGGCGGGGGCATCCTGCTGACTTCCGGGTCAAGTATCGCTTTTATCCGGAAGCAGAGAGCGGGAGAAAGCTGCCGCCTGTTCAAGGCTATCGAAGCGATTTTTCTTATGCCGGCGACAATGAAAAAATCGAGCTGTTCGCTATCCACCCTGAGTTTGAGACGCCGGACGGGGATGTCATCCGCGATCTGACTGCTCCAGTCCCGGCAGAAGGAACGGCCCGCATGTGGATTTTGTTCCCGCAGATGCGCCAAACCGTCCATATCCATCGCATCAAGCCAGGAATTGTCGGGTATTTCATGGAGGGTGCGCGAAAAGTAGCTGTAGCGGAAGTGATTGAGATTGTCGGGTTGCATGAAAATCCTGGGGAAGATCAGGAAAAGAAATGAGGTTTCTTCTCTCTCGATGCCGGGAGATGAGTGCCTTTTTCTAAAGGCTCGTTCTGTCTCCGCTGCCCTGGCCAGCCCGGTCTGTCCAAGTTTTTGTTAACTTTCGCTAGACGACACTGAAAGTTCGCTTCGTTATGCTAAATTCGCCCGTTGTAAAACGATCTCTTATCCGTTGATGGAACGCCGTGTGCGTTGAAAGTCGCCCGCACGGCGTAGGCTCGAACGAAATCCCTCCAAAATAACCGGAGGGAACAAGGCCAGAATAGCGATACCAGCCCAGCGATTGGCACGATCGCGGAGAATAGTACCCTCCCGCGATACATCATCCACTTCAACAGAGCGCTCGACGATGACACCATCGCTGAAATAGACCCGAAAAAAGTCATAGCTTTCTTTGGCATGAAGAGCACAGTGTGGAATCCTTCCGCTTTTGTTACCTCATTGGCATGGGATACGACAGATCCTGACCATCCGATCCTGATTATGAACACTAAATTAAGCAATAACCCAGGTCCAGGGAAATACGTAAATTTTGTCAATGGAGCGGCAAAGGATCGGCATGGCAATGTCATTACGCGCACTACACCTTAATAGCGAATCCATCAACAATCTTCGGATTTCTCCGGGGATCTTTTTTTATATTTGGTGGCGACCACCGACTGCTTTCAAGGTTAGCGTTTTTTACCAGCAAACTTGTTTCTATCATGTTTTGAGCGCTATTTATTTTTACACTCGTTCAAAATATTGTAAATCAATTCCATGATTCGACAGTATCTCCTAAGGTAAAGGCAAAGAACGTGCTTTAAAATGGTAAATGTTGGAATTAACACCACAACCGTTAACTTCCACTTGATGATATTGTCCAAACGCCATTTACTATGATCAAGAAAGGTGATGTTCATGTTTAAGAAATCTTTGCTCCTCCTGACATTAAGCTCCGTTGTCGCCGTACCGGCTCTCGCTGCGCAAGCCCATGGAGCAACGCCATCTCCCCAGGCAAAAACGACCGCTTTCAGCAAAGAAGACGGGAAAACGAAGCAGTCTCCTTCCAAAGTGTCCGCTAAAGCAATCGCAAACAAAGCATACGGCGAAGAGCATTGGGTGACCATTAGCTCGCCCATTCCAAGCGGTTGGGTCATCGTCAGAAATCAAGGAAACATGAATCTGATCCGGGATCTGAACAATGCACCCGCTAATGCCCAACTATGGGTATTGGGAGGCTCCCCGATCCCGACTGGATGGATCGTGACGAGATACCAGGAAAATACCAAATACATCCAAAATGTCAATAACGCGGCTTATGGCGCTCAACACTGGGTGTTGATTAGCTCGCCTATTCCAACCGGATGGATCGTCACCAGAAACAACGGAAATACGAATTACATCGAGAACGTCAATAATGCTCCTTTTGGCACCGAACGCTGGGTCCTGCTTAGCTCGCCTATTCCAGCCGGATGGGTCATCACCAGAACTAACGGAAATACGCGCTACATTAAAAATATTGCGAGCGCTCCGATTGGCTATGAGCAATGGGTACTGCTAGGTTCGCCTCTCCCAAGCGGATGGATCATTGTTCGCTCGCAAGGATCAAACAATCTGATCAAGCGTGTTAGCTAAAACAGAACACGGAACAGCCGCATGCATGGGCAATAGACACATGACATGCAGCCAATGGACAAGCTGGCGTCGGACGTGCATTCGACATCAGCTTGTTTCTTTTTGGCTCACTTCGCTGCCCTCTGAGCATCTTCTTTCCATATCACTTTTTCATCATCCCGCTGCCAGAGCAAGTTCGTTATAGGAAAAGGAAAAGTCATTTTGCCCAGTTGTTGAAATACTTTTTCCAACTCTTCCGCCTCAAATACTCTCTCTTTCTTTTGCTCAACCGATTTTCATATTTCTTCTGTTCGGATCAGGCAATATAAACAGATGCTGTTCATAGAACGTTTTTTTGTCCATAAAGTATTTATTAGAAGCATCAAACTAACACGTCTGGTATGGCTTCGGATACATTTGCTGAAAACACTGCAACTCCAACTAATGAATCGCAGCGAACTGCGAATCAATTTTAAGGAGGAAATAAGCTATGAACAAACAACTGCAAGCTGACAAAAGAAAGCAAGAAAAAGCACTTGTAATTGGAGCCGGCATTGCAGGCTTGCTAGCCGCCCGCGTTCTTTCCGATCATTTTGCGGAAGTCATGGTTGTAGAAAAAGATGAGCTGCCAGAAAAGCCATCTACTCGTCCTGGTACCCCACAGGATTTTCATCCTCATCGTGTGCTGCCGCGTGGGGATTTGATTATGAACCGCTTCTTCCCGGGATATATCGATGATTTATTGAATCTCGGTGCATGTAACGTGCAAAATAGCAAAATGACCCGATTTACTGCATATGGAAAACTTGAATTGGTTAGCAGCCAAAAAAATGCATCTAGCAGTCGGGCCTTGTTGGAATGGGCGATCCGCCAGCGTGTGCAAAAGATTCCCAATATACGCTTTGTAACGAAACAAGTAGTGACAGGACTGCTTGCTTCGGAAGATCACAGGCAAGTTGTCGGTGTTCGCCTTCACGCACGAAAGGAACGGAACAAGGAGCGAACCGTTGCCGCTCATCTGGTAGTGGATACATGCGGCCGTCAATCGAAGCTCAATAAATGGCTGGAAGCGCTGGGATATGCTGTTCCAGAGCCTGAGCGCTTAAAAGTCCGTTTTGGGTACAGTACCCGACATTACCGAGTCCCTGCCCATCTTACAGAAAAATTGTCGGCTAGTTCAGAAGGAGATCCTGCTAACAACAAGGGTGCGGTGGGGCTGCTGTATATTGAGGATAACATAGCGCAGGCATTGTTGTTTCGTGCGGGAGGGAAACAATATCCCCCAACAGCCCCAGAAGAATATGAAAAAGAGCTGTACTCCTTGTCTACTCCCATGTTGAAGGAGTTAATCAAAGAGTTGGAGCCAGTCGGCGCTCCCCGTGGCTTTCGGGCAGAAGAATCGACGCGGCAGCATTATGAGCAAATGGAAAATTGGCCCTCGGGACTGCTGGTGTTGGGAGATGCATTTTGCAACTTTGACCCTATTTATGGGCAAGGCATGACGGTAGCTGCGATTGAAGCCGAAATGTTGGACATCAGTTTACAGAAAGGCGATCTGCTTCAACCTGACTTCGAGCGCAAGGTGCTGCAACGGATGCAACAAGCCATTGAACCTGCCTGGTGGTTGAGTGCGATTGCCGATTTACGTTGGAACGGGGTGGAGCATGTAGGCGCTATCCCCTTAAAAGGGGTGGCATTTGCTCAGAAATACTTTGATCTATACCTCAAAACGGCCGTGAAGCAGGCCATGGAGAATCATGACCTTTCCATGTTCCAGCAATATATGATGATGAACGCATTAGTCCTTCCCCCTCAGGAAATCATTAATCAGCGCACGCTAACTATGCTGCTAACCGGAGATGAATCTCGCGAAGAAACACAACTTTTAGCGGAACTGGGAGAACACGATGCGACACATCTGCAAGAGAGGATCAATGAGTTGATTCCTTCCTTTACTTTAGCATTTGATCAAAAGGTACCAAGTCTGTTCGCTTCCGACTCCCATCATTGATAACAGTAACAGATACTGCTAGGCTACTCGGCTTCGTGCCGGATTTTTCAGATGTTTGAATCCACTGCCCGCTCTCTTGGCAACCAGCATGTTGGCATTGCTCCCGCCATATTTATGGGAAGTCACAGGCACAGAGTTGAACATCGGCCCGCGCCATTCCCGCACAACAGGCAACTCTTCAAAGCCACGCTGGTTCGCACCACGGAGAGTGGGCGGAATCAATCCGTGTTTCGTGCTCAGCAGGCCAGTGCTCCTGCTTGTAAAATGCGCCCCAAAAATAAAAAACCCTCCCTTCCGACCATGGGAAGAAAAGGGAGGCTGGGTGGACTGGGTTCAAATCTCTAGTTCACCAAGTCGAACGAGTTCGACTACTGCCTGAGATCGACCTTTGACACCTAATTTTTGCATGACATTACTGATGTGATTGCGCACAGTCTTTTCGCTGATGAAGAGTTGTCCGGCAATCTCTTTGGTTGTCTTATCTTGGACCAAGAGTTCAAACACTTCTCTTTCGCGATTCGTTAACAACGGCTTGGTTTGGTCGCTACCCTTCAATCGTGCCACCCCTCCTTGTGGGCTCTACAGGAACAAGGTTGAGGGATTACAGAGTCACCTTATCCTATGATGGGGGGTGGGTGATGGTGCCGGAATTTCAAGGATTTTAGGCTTTTGCCTTACATCCTATTCACAAAATGGGCAATGGGTTCCGAACACCACACAAGAAACATCTCCAGCCATCCCCGCCACTTCCGAAAAAATCATGTTGGTCGGCAGTCTGCCGGTTGTCTCTTTGACCAAACAGGCTTGCGTACTTGCCCGCTTGGGGAGGCTGGCGCCGGAACCCAAAGGCCAACACCGCCCCCGACACTTCAGTCTATTCACATAGCATGTGTGCTGCTCCCTTCTTTCCCCCTCCTTTTTCCGCGTTCTTCGCAAGCTTGTTCCAGCAGGGCGCACAGCCACACCAAAAACCCCGATCCATCACGACCGGGGCCATCAACTCCATCATCTTTACGGTTAAATAAACGGCGTGCGATGATACGTCTGTTCGAACTTCTCGCGCAATCCCTTCGCCAACAGCGTGAACGAACCGATTGCGATCACGAAAGCAACCAGCGGCGTCAGGAAAATCCAGGTGTAATTGCTGTAAACAAACCCCCGGTACGCTCCGAGCAGCCCTGCCCACTCATGCGTGATCGAGTGGAAAAGGACGGGGTCCATCGTCATTTTCGTCCCGCCGACAAACAGGTCAAACATCCCCAAAAGTCCCATCAAGGTCATGATGGCGACCATTTCTGTCACCAAAATAATAATGATCTGCTCTTTCAAGTGCGGGAGAATATGCCGGAAAATGATTTGCTCGCGTCCCGCTCCCAACGAGGTAGCCGCCAGGACGTATTGCGATTCCTTGATCTGTTCTGTCTTTTGACGAATGGAAGAAGCCACAGAAGGCGCTCCCAGCACTCCGACAAGCACGATGAAAAACAGGACAAGCGTCGATGTCGGCGTCAATGGATTGATATTGATGCCTTTGAGCAAAAAGTAGACGGGGATGAAGATCGGCATGTAGCTCCAGGCGTTTTCGATGGCGAGCCACCAGCGCTGCGGCTTGTCCTGAATGCCGATATACAGTCCGAGAAACGTCCCGATCAACAGGCGCACAGCAGCCACCGCCAGCGTGACAAAAACAGTATAAGGAGCGCCGTGCAACAACAGTGTGAGCAGATCGTATCCCCATTTGTCCGTTCCCAGCCAGTGAGCCTCAGACGGCGGCAATGGCGGTGCGATGATGATGGTTTTGCCGTTTACGACCTCGTTGCGCAGCTTTTCCTGATAGTCCAGCTCATAGGGAGCCATATACGGCCCGAGCACACCGAGGATCAGGAGCAGCACCACGAGGATGCTCCCCGTCCACAAAGACCAGTTGAATCCTTTTTGCATAGAAAAACCTCACTCGTTACGACGAAACATCGCGTTATTTGTACACGGCTACCCGTTCGAACAGGTACAGCACCGCGCGGATGAGCACATAGACCAGAATCGAGAGCAAAATGATGCCCAGCAGCCCCATGACCGCGGCATTGAACTGATAGCCCCCGTCCTTGCTGAAAATAAAGCGGGTAAGACCGACGACGTTGAGCAAATATTCCACGATGAACAAGTTTGCGACAGTAATCGCAATCGTCTTTTTCAAATCGGCCACGAGAAACGGCTTGATGTTTTTGTATACGTGGTGGGTCAGTACATGCCAAATGCCCATCCCTTTTGCAAGCGCTGTCTTAATGTAATCTTCGCCGCCGATTTGCACGTATTTCAGACTGATTACTTTCATCAGGAAAATCGTCGGCCCGATCGCGAGCAGCGTCATCGGGAACCAGTCATTGGCGGAGTCGCTGGTAGGCGACAAGGTGATGATGCGAATATTCGTCAGCTTGTAAAATCCGACTGCTGCCAAAATCGACATAAAAATCAGAATAAAATCGGGAATCGTGGCAACAAGATTCAGAACCTTTTGCAACTGGCGAACCATGCGAAAGCGCTGCAAAAACAAGCCGAATACCAGACTGGCCACCACAGCAATGCTGACGCTGGAAAACAAGAGCTTAAACGTATTCATGGCAAACGGGACGATATCCTCCGCGATGCTTCTCTCATTTTCCCCCAAGTAGTAGGTGCCGAGAGAACCACTCGCGATCTGCTGGATCAAAAAGACAGAGTGGACAACGATTTCTTCCGGTGCGAATACGATCTCTTCCTTGACCGTATATAGCATAAATGGCCCGCCACAGACGACGATGACCAGGAAGAACATCCCAAGCAGTTGTTTTACATATGACAAACACTCCTACCCCCTTACTAATTCCAACAATACACCATCTAAAAAAAATCATCTATACAATCAAAAAATATTTTATGTTTTTTTATATTTCAGATAATAGATTCGTTTCTCCTTCTAAAACAAAAAAAGACGGCCGCTGCCGCCTTTTACCGAATCACGATAATTTGAATTTCCAATCGGCCCATGTCATGCAGATCGAGAGGGGCCGTAAGCGCTGTTCCCGTCACGTCTTTCAAATCTTGATGATGCACGAACAACGGAGGCGTAATGTCGACAATCACACCGTTATTGGATAGCAAGGTGCTGGCGTTGCCTGAGATCATGTTCCCCAGCTCGGATATGGCGCTCTTCCCCAACTCGTCCATCTCCTGCACCGGAAAACCACCCATCATGGCAGAGACAATGCGCAAAGCCAAATCCTCTTGCAGACCAAAAAACACGTCTCCTTGCAATTGCCCTGTCATCCCGATCCGAATCCAGGTGTGACCCTCCGCATTGCTCCACTCCTTCTCAGCCAATTCCCCACGCGAAATGCCTACGTTACATACCTGTTGAATCACAGAGGAGGCTGATTCAAGAAATGGATCTAGGTATTTGACTATCATTTGCGATCTCTTCCTTTCCCGGGCAATTATCTCTGCTATAGGACTATCATAATGTCGATATTTGGCAGATGCAAGACTATCACAAAAACTTCATAGGCAAAAGGTCACTTATCCGCCGAACTCCCGGAAATAATTCCCATACTTTTGCATCATGCCTTTTGGTATAGATAGCCGAGCACGTACGCAGATCCAACACTTCTACGCCTACCTCATGCCGGCTTAGCTGCCACATCGGCAAACTGAGCCGCTCAAATGCAAAAACAGTATCGCCAAATGCGAGACACTCTGCTATACAGCGCTCATCCGGATAGCTATCGTCTGCTTCGAGCAAATGGACAGGCTCCAGTCCGAACTGCTGAAGCAGGTGCAGCCGATCCATGCATTGCGCCTTGCCGTTTTTCCCGGCAATTCGTCTGGGCGAGAGCAGTGGATACTCTTTTCTAACATATTCCCACTTGATTCCGTGATAAAACATCGAATTTGTTTCCCCCTAAAGCAGCAAGCCCGGCTGCAGCGATAATTCGCTGCGCCGGGCCATCCTTACTGCTTCCTTTTGCCGATCACGTTCATTTCGGCGCGCACTTCACGTCCCAGCGAGTCGGTTGCGATCACAGTCAGCTTTTGCTTCCCTTCCTCCACCCGATTCAGCACCAGGCGGAACCCTCCACGGTCATTCACATCCGCAGCAATCGGCTGCTCTTTGTACATGACTTGCACATGGACGGGGCCTGCACCTGTCACCTTGCCTTCGATCGGCAGCGTCTCGCCTTCCTGGCTCTCCACTTGTTGTTTCATCAATTGAATCGTAGGCGCGGCTACCGTTCTCGCCCGATAGTTCAGCCGTTGCTCTCCCAAGGTGAGCACGACCGTTCCAGCGCTTGCATCCACGTACGCGTATAGCAGCAGCGAGCTTTGATTGCCTGCCCCGTCTTTTCCTTCGATCAGGACGCGGTTCTCTCCTTGCTTCATCGGCAAAACGTGCGTCAAATTTTTGTGCACAGGTATTTCCAACTGGTCTTCCTCGAAGTTGGAAACGATCTGTCCGTTGACGCTCGCCTGCCCCTTGTACGTTTGATCGCGGTACATGAAGCGAATCGGCACGAGCATCGTTTTCGTTGCCGGGTCAAACTGAATGTCCTCGGAGCCGTCGTTTTGCAGCTGCAGCATCGGCGGGCTTGTATCGACGATGACGCGCTGCGTGAACTGCCTTGTATTGCCGTACATGTCAGCAGCGCTGTAGACGACGTAGTTCAATCCTTCTTGCAGTCTCAGGATCGTTTCGAACGAACCGTCTGCCTCCAGCTTCACAGGTGTTTTGTTGATGGATAAACGAACTCGGTCGAGCAGCTCCTCGCCTGCTACCTTCCCGCGCAAGGCGACATCCGGCTGCTTCGATATTTTCAAATAGCTGAACAGGTCATCCGGAAATTCTACGAACGGCGGCACCGTATCGCTCTTGCCGTTTACATTCGCCACACCGATGTTTCCGGCGTAGTCAAAGGCCACTACGCTGATTTTTTTCTCCGGCTGGTTGACCAGCGTACTCGTAATTTTCGCGGAGTACGGCCCGCCTACTTTCTTGCCGTTCACGTACAGCAAATAGCCTTGCACATCTTTGTCCCGGCTGCTCCACTGCACTTTGTTGCCGGAGACAGACGCGGTCACGACAGGCGGTTTCGTGTCTACGCGAATCGGCAGTGTCATCGTCTGCCAATTCGTTTGCCTGCCGTCGATCTTTGCCTTGATCAAAAACTGGTACGCTCCGTCTGGCGCTTGCACATAGCTGCCTTTTTGCGGGGAAAAGATTTTGCCATCCCAGCTCCACGCTTCCCGTTCCGTGTAGTAATAAGGCGTTCCCAGCTTGGACTGGTCGTACTTGCTGATTTTTTCATCGCGCACAAGTGTCCGTACCGGCTTGCCTGACTGGTCGATGACCTCCACGATCACTTGACGGGCGTTGCGCAAAAACGTAATCGAAGGAGCGGCGATATCGTAATGTCCATCTCCGTTTGGCGAAAACGCAATCTGGTTCGGATCAATCTGTGCCGTGCCGTCATCTTTGGCACCCGTCACGCCCAAATAATCGCGGTAACGCCATTTGTCATTGCGTTTATCGTGGAACCAGGTTGTTTTGACGCCCGTGCGCTTTTCCTGGCTGCCAGCTTCCCACGCGGGCTGATCCATGATCCGCGGTTCATCCCAGTCCCCGAAAAAGCCGAAATACGGCACGCGCAAGACAGGCAGCGCTTTCTCCTCCGGCAAAAAGGCGATGAATCCTTCCGCAAACTGGTTGCGCGCTGCTGTCTGAGGAATCGCCAGCGTCACTTTGACCTCGGCTCGCTTCCCTGGCTCCACGGTTACCTTTTGTGCGGAAAAACGCAGCTGTGCCCCTTCCAGAGCGGTTTCCGTAAGCATATTCAGGCCATCCTTGCGCAAATCGGTCATGACGCCGAACTCATCTTGAATCTGATACGTCAGCGGCTTTTTCCCAAACTTGTTATCGACAAACAGCGAAAATGTCGTCGTCTGACTGATCTCTCCGAGCGAGACGCCTGCTTTTCCTTTCGCGTCTACGACTACCGCCGGAGTCTGGATCGCCTTGGCGATTTGCATCAAGCCCGCTCCTTGCACGCGCGGGCTGTACGGAACCTTTTTCACCTTGGCCTTGTCGGATGCAGCCACGCTCCCTCGCGGATCGAGCACAGGCTCGGCCGTGTTCATCGCCGCTGCTTTCAACGTTTCCACCAAAGCCCGTCCTTGCAGGTTGCGCCCTTGCTTTTGATACGCTTGCTTGAGCAGCGCCATCCCGCCCGCCACGTGCGGCGTCGCCATCGAGGTTCCGCTTTTCACGGCGTACTCCGAATCGCGCACAAGCGACAAAATGCCTCCGCCCGGTGCCGCAATCTCCGGCTTGAATTGCAGATCGGGAGTCGGTCCCCAGGAAGAGAAGCCGGAAATCGTTCCGCCATCCGGGTACGGCATCGGATTTTGCGCGTATTCGCCATTGAAGGTGACCGTTACTTTTTTGCCTTTTTTCACTGCTTGCGCCAGCTGCTCCCCCATCTGCTTGAGCACAGCGACGGCAGGAATTTGCTTCAAATGCTCCGCGCTAATAATCAGCGGTCCTGACTCGTTGTTGTAAATGATCGCGCCGACAGCACCCGCCGCTTTCGCCAGGCGCAGCTTTTCGTCAAAAGAAATGTCGCCGCGCTCCAGCAGCACGATTTTTTCCTTGACCGAGACGTTGTAGTCTTCTTTTTTGCCTTTGCCCATGTAGACGAGCGGATACGGCTTCAGGAGAGACACGACCGGATTGAGCGCTGCCCCGCTCTCCACGTGCCCCGGCAAGTATACGACTCGTTCCAGCCCTGATACACCTTGGACGGAAAAGCTGTTGCCCGCAAGTGTCGTCGCGTTGACAGAAGCAACGGAAAACGCGTCCGGACTGAGCCCGGGAGAACCGATCATCGCCACGTCCGGGTTTTGCGCCCGAACTTTGTCACTGCCAAAATAAGAGTCATTCCCCGCAGCAGCCACGACGATCACGCCATTGTCGACGGCTTTTTTCACGGCCATCTGCTCGACGTTTGACTCATCCACGTATCCGGCAGAGGAGCCGAGACTGAGGTTGATGACGTCCGCTTTTTTCGTGATCGAGTCGTTGATCGCAAACAGGATGGACTCACTGAGGCCAGGCACTTCCCCTTGATAGTTGGAAAAGACTTTCTGGCTCATGATTTGCGCTTCCGGTGCAACTCCTTTGATTTTCCCGTTGGCGGCGATGATCCCGGCCACGTGGATGCCGTGTTGGGATTCGGCGACATCTTCCGTCGTCTGGTTGCGGTCCGCCCAGTTGAAGCCTGGAATCACCTTTTGGGCCGAACCGGACTTTTGCACCGCCAACCGCTTGTCGTGCGGCGCTGGCAAGTCAGGATGGCGCGGGTTCACTCCTGTATCAATGACGGAGACGAGCATCCCTTCCCCTTTGACGCCTGCTTCCTGCCAGGCACGGCCAGCCTCGATCATCTCCAGGGTGGACACTTGCGCTTGCACAGCTTGTTCGCCCAGTGGAACCGACTCCGAGCGCTGCCACTCATTGGCGCTGCTTGCCCGCTGTCCGCTCCCTGCCGTCTCTGCTGAATGACTTGTATGTAATGGCTGCTTCATTTCCGCCAAATCCTGCATGACCACACGCGGCAGAACAGCGGAGTCGCCAGAAGCGAACACGTCTGCCTGCGTCTGATTCACGGTTGTTACGGGAAGCAAAACCAACGCTAACCCTAAGCTGATCACCTGTTTTTTCATCGTTTGCCCCCTTGTTGGAAGTACACCCATTATGTATCAGTTTTCACTGGGAACCGCTCGGGTATTCTCGTCTTTTGCCGTAAGGTTGACAAATCAGGTGATTCGGCCTATATTTAATTACGTTAAATATTTCCTGTACGAAACTTCCTCGTTACTATATTGCTACTATGCTGTAAGGAGCTGAAATTCAGCATGTCTTCCCCCTCTCCTGAGTCAATAGATCGCCTGCAAGAGGCATTCCGCACGATTATGCGCACACTTGGGTCACAGTTGGCCGAGCCTGTGGCAGGTTTGACCGGACCGCAGTTTTATATTCTCCATCAATTGGAGCAACGCCAAAGATGCACCGTCGGAGAATTGGCCGATTCCATGAATGTCAAACCAAGCGCAATCACTGCCATGATTGATCGCCTGGACAAGCACGGGTACGTAAGCCGCGACCGCGATGAGGAAGATCGGCGCGTCGTGTACATCAGTCTTTTGGATCACGGAAAAAGCATTTTGACCAAAGCCAAGCAAAATCGGCTGGAGGCGTTGAAGCAACTGTTTGCTCATTTCACGGATGAGGAATGGGAGCAGTTCGTGTACATGTTTGAAAAACTGGCAGTTGCGGCTGTCCAGGAAGCAAGACAAAAAGGCGTGCATTCCGGGTAACCGGCGCACGCCTTTTCTTTTGGCAACAGCTTAGGAGAAGAAGAACTTCTTCACAGCATGTTTGACTGTTTCTTTGTTCATGTGAGCGATCGAAGTGGTGAGCGGGATGCCTTTTGGACAAGCTTGCACGCAGTTTTGCGAGTTACCGCAATCGCCGATACCGCCATCCTCCATCAGTGCTTCCAGACGCTCATGCTTGTTCATCATACCAGTTGGATGCTGGTTGAACAGACGAACTTGCGAGATTGCGAACGGTCCGATAAACTCGGCTTTCGAGTTCACGTTCGGGCAAGCCTCCAGGCAAACACCGCACGTCATGCATTTGGACAGCTCGTACGCCCATTGGCGCTCAACTTCCGGCATGCGTGGACCTGGTCCCAGATCGTGCGTACCATCGATTGGAACCCACGCTTTTACGCGTTTCAGCGCATCGAACATGCGGCTGCGGTCAATCGACAAGTCACGTTGTACAGGGAATGTGCTCATTGGTTCCAGACGAATCGGCTGCTCCAATTTGTCTACCAGCGCCGAGCAAGCTTGGCGTGGTCTACCGTTGATCACCATCGAGCACGCACCACATACTTCTTCCAAGCAGTTCGATTCCCAGTTTACCGGAGCGGTTTTCTGGCCTTGTGCATTGACCGGATTGCGTTGAATCTCCATCAGTGCACTAATGACGTTCATACCAGGGCGGTACGGGATTCTGAACTCTTCCTTGTATGGAGTGCTGTCAGGGCTATCTTGGCGGGTAATAATCAGGTGAATCAATTTTTCTGCCATGATCAGTTTCCTCCTCTTTTAGTGCTTCTTGTCAGACGTATAGTCACGTTTCCGTGGTGCAATCAACGAAACATCGATGTCTTCATAGTAAATCTCTGGCGCAGTTGTTTCCGGGTTGTACTTCGCCATGGTTGTCTTCATGAAGTTCTCGTCATCACGCTCTGGGAAGTCTGGTTTGTAGTGAGCACCGCGGCTTTCGTTACGCATGAGCGCACCGATTGTGATCGCGCGGGAGAGAACCAGCATGTTCCACAGGTGACGGGTAAAGGAAGCACCGGAGTTGCTCCATTTGTTTGTATCGTTGATGTTGATTTTTTTGTAACGCTCCATCAACTCTTGAATCTTGGCATCTGTTTTTTCCAGACGGTCGTTGTAGCGAACTACCGTTACGTTGTCTGTCATCCACTCGCCAAGCTCTTTGTGGATCAGGTAAGCATTTTCTGTTCCGTCCATTTTCAGGATGCCGTCGTATTTCGCCTGCTCTTTGCTTGTGTAGCTGTCAAAGAGAGTAGAAGACAGGTCGTCCGAAGATTGGTTCAAGCCTTTGATGTACTCGATAGCTTTCGGACCGGCAACCATACCGCCGTAGATCGCGGACAACAGGGAGTTTGCACCCAAACGGTTTGCGCCGTGCTGGGAGTAATCGCACTCACCCGCTGCAAACAGACCAGGAATGTTGGTCATCTGGTTGTAATCTACCCACATACCGCCCATGGAGTAGTGAACCGCAGGGAAAATCTTCATTGGTACTTTGCGTGGGTCATCCCCAACGAATTTTTCGTAAATCTCGATAATACCGCCCAGTTTTACATCCAGCTCTTTTGGATCTTTGTGGGACAGGTCGAGGTATACCATGTTCTCGCCGTTGACACCCAGTTTCATGTCTACGCAGACAGAGAAGATTTCGCGAGTCGCGATATCGCGCGGTACCAGGTTTCCGTATGCAGGATATTTATCCTCCAGGAAGTACCAAGGTTTACCGTCTCTGTATGTCCATACACGTCCGCCTTCACCGCGCGCAGATTCAGACATCAGACGCAGTTTGTCGTCGCCAGGAATCGCTGTCGGGTGAATCTGGATCATCTCACCATTGGAGTAGATAACGCCTTGCTGGTAAGCCGCAGACGCTGCTGTACCCGTGTTGATGATCGAGTTGGTCGATTTACCAAAGATGATACCAGGTCCGCCTGTTGCCAGAATGACAGCATCTGCACGGAAGGATTGAATTTCACCGGAACGCATATTTTGCGCGGTAATCCCGCGACAGGTTCCTGTATCGTCCAAAACGGCTCCGAGGAAATCCCAATATTCGTACTTGGTTACAAGACCTTCTGCTTCATAACGGCGTACTTGCTCGTCCAAAGCGTACAGCAATTGTTGACCGGTAGTCGCGCCTGCAAACGCAGTACGGTGGTGCTTGGTTCCTCCGAAACGACGGAAGTCCAGAAGACCTTCTGCTGTACGGTTGAACATAACGCCCATACGGTCAAGCATGTAAATAATTCCAGGTGCTGCATCACACATTGCTTTTACAGGCGGTTGGTTTGCCAAGAAGTCTCCGCCGTATACTGTATCGTCAAAGTGCTCCCAAGTGGAGTCGCCTTCCCCTTTGGTATTTACCGCGCCGTTGATACCGCCCTGTGCACATACAGAGTGGGAACGTTTTACCGGAACCAGGGAGAACAGCTGGACGGGAACGCCTTTTTCTGCTGCTTTGATGGTAGCCATCAAGCCGGCCAAACCACCACCGACAATGATCAGTTTACCTTTTGCCATGATTGAGTCCCCCTATCCCTACAGAATGAAAGCCGACATCGCACGCAATCCGATGAAGGTTACAACTACGAATACGACCATAGTGAAGTATGTTGCAATTCGTTGGGAACGTGGTCCAACTGTAATTCCCCAGTGAACCAGGAACGACCAGATTCCGTTGGAGAAGTGGAAAACCGTACTGATAATCCCAATTGTGTAGAATACGATCATTGCTGGGCTGCTAAGAATGTCAGCCATCATGTCAAAATTTACGGTTACACCCATCGCTTTCGGGATACGTGTCGACCACACATGCCAAACAATGAAAATGAGGGTAATGACTCCTGTCAGGCGTTGCCACAGAAACATTTGGTTTCTGAAGTAACTGAAGTTCCCCACGTTTTGTTTTGCCTGGAATGCGATGTAGAGACCGTAAATAGCGTGGAACAGGATCGGGATGTAGATGAAAACGAATTCAACGATCAAGAGAAGTGGAACTTTTTCAATCAGACCAACAGTCTGGTTGAACGCTTCTGCTCCGTGGGTCGCTTGATAGTTGGCTGTCAAGTGAAACAGCAGGAAGAGCCCGATCGGAAACAAACCAAGAAGTGAGTGCAGCTTGTGACTGAGAAAGCTATGGCCTTTCGCCATACAATGGTCCCCCTTTCAGTGTATGTAGCGCTCTTTTATGGACCTTTCTCCCATATCCTAACCCATTGCCTACCCTATTAGACATGCCAAAAAGCCGTTAGAACCTCTCACGCCTAACTTTGTCGGAATGTGTCAAAATACGAAAAAAAGTTGGGCAAAACTTTGACCAAATCCAATTGTACTCTTGTCGACAGAGAGCGTCAAGACAATCAATAGACTAAATACATTGATAGAATAACTTTGTTCAATTTCACTATTTTTTCTATGAATCGGTCATAGAGTCCGGGCTTCTCTCATACTCTCTTACAAACAGGAGGGAAGCGCCATGAACCAAACCGATCAGCTGGCAGCACTGTTGCCGCCGCAAACGATTCCCGTAGCGGAAAGAATGAACATGCCCTACCTCGGCTACCATCTGCTACGCGAGACATTGACGAACAGCCTGCTCGGAGACAGCGAGAGTCCAATTTTGTACTGGCTGGGAAAAGACCTCGGGCGAAAAATCCCCATCCAGTCTTCCACAGGTCCGATTATGCCTTTTATTCGCCTCGGATTGGGACAGCTTGATCTTTTGGAAGAGTCTGCCGAAACCATCGTCTACAAACTCACCCATACGATCCACAACTACCAAACACCGGAACGCCTCAGCCGCTCCCTGTCGCTCGAAGCAGGCATCATTGCTGGCAGCATTGAGCAATGGAAAGGAAAAGACACCTTTGCCCGGCTGGAGGTCGAGAGTAGTTCTACGATCATGATACGCGCCCATACTCCAAAGTGATCCTTCATGCCAACCATTGGCAGCGCAATAATTGTCAGGACTGGCGTGTCTTGTCAGGTCAAAAAGATGCCCCCTCTGCCTACAGGCGAGGGAGCATTCGCTGCCTAGATTCCGTGCACCACTGCTGTCTCTTCCACATCGAGCCCGTATGCCGAGTGCAGGCTGCGGACAGCAAGCTCAGTCTGCCCGGCAGGAATGACGCAAGAAACTTTGATGTCTGAAGTTGAAACCATTTTAATAGAAATTTCTTTTTCTGCCAAAACGCGGAACATCTCGGCAGCCACTCCCGGATTGTTGACCATGCCGGAGCCTACGATGGACACTTTGGTCAGGTTTTGCTCGTAATCGACTTTTTCGAAGCCAAGCTCTGCTTTGTGGTTTTCCAACGTGTCCAATGCCTTTTTCAAGTCATCCGCAGCAACCGTGAAGGAAATATTCGTCACTGCTGCGTCATAGGAGCTTTGAATAATGATGTCGACGTTCACCTGATTGTCCGCCAGCGTATTGAACAGGCGGGAAAGAGTCCCAACCTTCGCAGGCATACCGACAACCGTGACTTTTGCTACATCCTCGTCATGCGCGACTCCACTTACTACTCTTCCTGTTTCCATGTTGGCAACCTCCTCAACGTACGTACCTTCTTCGGCAGTAAAGCTGGAGCGGACGACCAGCCGTACTTTGTATTTCTTCGCGGCCTCCACCGAGCGCGGGTGAAGAACTCCCGCTCCGAGATTCGCGAGTTCAAGCATCTCGTCGTACGAGATCGTGTCCAGCTTGCTTGCCGCTGGCACCATCCGCGGATCGGCTGTGTACACACCGGACACATCCGTGAAAATCTCGCATTTGTCTGCATTCAAGCTGGCGGCCAGCGTAACTGCCGATGTATCCGAACCACCCCGGCCGAGCGTCGTAATTTCTCCTTCGTCGCTGAGACCTTGAAAACCTGCTACGATCACAACACGTCCGCGGCTTATTTCTGCCTGGATGCGCTCAGAATCAATTTGTTTGATTCGCGCCCGGCCATGAATCGCTTCCGTCGTGATTCCAGCCTGCCAGCCTGTCAAAGAAATCGCATCGTAGCCTTTCGTGTGCAAGGCCATTGCAAGCAAGGCGATAGATACTTGCTCCCCCGTGGTCAGCAACATATCCAGCTCTCGCTCGGACGGGTAGGCGCTGATCTGTTTGGCCATATCTACCAATACGTCTGTAGATTTGCCCATCGCAGATACGACGACCACCACATCGTGCCCTTCTTCTTTGTAACTGGCAATTCGATCTGCAACTCGTAAAATTCGCTCAATGGTCCCTACAGAGGTGCCTCCGTATTTCTGCACGATCAACCCCATGCGGCTTCTCTCCCTTTTCTCATATCCAATGATTGTAGAATGTATCTTTTGCTGCCGTTTTATGAATCTCTCTATTTTTACTGGAAAAAGTCTGTATAAAAAAGGCACCGACAAGGAATAAGTACCTGCCGCTGCCTACTGTTTCGACATACCGGTTCCTCCCTCCCAATTACACGCGGTCCATGGCAGCACATGACAAGGCAAATCCCTGTCACCGCTCACATCGACACACCGTGAGATAGCTCTCCATCTGGCGCCGGTCAAGAGCCAGATGACAGTCCTGCACTTGTTCAATGCAGACCCAGCATGGAGACAAACGGGTTTTTCTCCACACTTCGGCGAATCCCCCTTTCCCGTTCCCTTCACAGATACCCGATCTCAGGGTGGTACTCATGGTTTTCGCGCCTCTACCTCACTCCATAAATGGAAGTGAGGCTAACTATTCTGTTTGAAACGCATTATATCATGGGAATCCGAGCGGTTCAATCGCTTTTTGCAAAACCGTTACGATTCCAGCTTGCGCAAATGAGTGATGATCTCTCGGGCCAGCTTGTCGCCGATCCCCAGTTCCCGGAAATCCTCCACAGTCGCTTCGCGCATTTTTTTCAGCGAGCCAAAATGGGTAAACAACAGCTTGCGCCGCTTCTCGCCGATGCCCGGAATTTCATCCAGTTGGGAGGAGAGCATCGTTTTCGTCCGTGACTGTCTGTGGAACGTGATCGCAAAACGGTGAACCTCGTCCTGAATGCGTTGCAGCAAATAAAACTCATAGCTGTCCCGCTTCAGATTCACGGGTTCTGGCGGATCGCCGTACATCAACTGCGCCGTTTTGTGCTTTTCATCCTTCGCCAAGCCGCAAACCGGAATGTACAGCCCCAATTCGTTCTCCAGGACGTCCATGGCAGCGCTGATTTGGCCTTTGCCTCCGTCGATGACGATCAAGTCCGGCAATGGCTGGTTTTCCTTCAGCAACCGCGAATAGCGTCTGCGGACAACTTCGCGCATGGACCCGTAATCGTCGGGGCCTTCGACCGTCTTGATCTTGAACTTGCGGTACTCCTTTTTGTCCGGACGACCGTCTGTAAACACGATCATCGCAGACACCGGCTCTGTTCCTTGAATGTTGGAGTTGTCGAACGCCTCGATCCGGTGGGGAACGCCAATCCCCAGCACGTGCCCCAAATTGTGCACAGCCTGAATCGTCCTCGCATCATCTTTGGACATCAGCGCGAACTTCTCCTGGAGGGCAATGCGCGCGTTTTCACAGGCCATCTCGACCAGCTCGCGCTTTTTGCTCCGCTTCGGTGTCAATACTTTGACCCCGAGCCATTCGCTAAGCAGCTCCGGCTCGCTTTCCTCCGGCAGCAAAATTTCTTTTGGCAGCGCGTTTTGCTTGTCGTAGTAAAACTGGGTGACGTACGACATGAAGTCTTCGCTTTCGCCGCCATAGTATGGAAAAGAGGTCGTCTGCCGCTCGATCATTTTGCCCTGGCGCATGTAAAAAATTTGAATGCACATCCAGCCCTTTTCTACCGCAAAGCCGATAATGTCGCGGTCTACCGTGTCGGTAAACGTGATCTTCTGCTTTTCCATCACCGCTTCAATGCTCTTGATCTGATCCCGCAGTTCCTTGGCCCGCTCGAACTCCATCGCTTCTGCCGCCTGTAGCATTTTCTCGGTCAGGCTCTGCTTCATCTGATCATGACCGCCGTCGAGGAATCGGCTAATCTCGTCAACCAGTCGCTGGTTTTCCTCTGCCGAAACCTCGTACACACAAGGAGCAAGACATTGGCCCAAATGGTAGTACAAGCAAACCTGTTTGGGCATGTTGCGGCATTTGCGCAAAGGATAGAGCCGGTCCAGCAGCTTCTTCACCTCGGAAGCATCGCCAGCGTTTGGATACGGGCCAAAATATTTGGCTTTGTCCTTCAGCACCTTGCGAGTAATCTCCAGACGAGGCTGTTCTTCATTCGTGATTTTGATGTACGGATACGTCTTGTCATCGCGCAGCATGACGTTGTAGCGGGGGTCATGCTTTTTGATCAGGTTGCACTCTAACAGCAGCGCCTCAATCGCCGAGGCTACCACAATGTACTCAAAATCGACGATCTCGCTGACCAAAAGCTGCGTCTTCCCGTTATGGCTACCCGTAAAGTAGGAGCGTACGCGGTTTTTCAGCACTTTAGCCTTTCCGACGTAAATAATTTCCCCGCTTGCATTTTTCATCAGGTAGCAGCCGGGTTTTTCTGGCAGCACAGCCAGCTTATCTTTCAACGAACGGTTCATGGCTGCTCCCTCCCTCGTTCTTTCATCTGCTATCGCTTTTTCATGACGGGCTGCTCCAGGACGTACAGCTCGTCTTCCAGTGCGCTCATCCGTTCCAGCAAAAGCTTGCGGCTATCCTGTACTCCCTGATTGTAAAAAAACGGCCCCAGTTCTTTGGAAAAGAACTCGATCATCTCTTCCGTTTCCAGATTGCCCAGGTTTTCCGAGCGTTGTTCAGCGAAAAACCGCTGTATTTTCGACACGAGATAGTCGCTTTGCTCTTTCGTCAATTTGCTTGGCATCAAATGACTTCCTTCCCTTATCATTCCTGCAATAAGAATGTACGTTCTATGCTCATAGTATCATGATTCGGCGGATTAGAAAACGTAGCTCCGGCATAATCGCAGCCCAAGCAAAAAAACTGCCGCTTCTCATTGCAGCGACAGTTTAAGCGTTTGTGAAAACGCTTTCTATTATAAGGAAGCAAAAAGACAGCATCCGTGCAGACATGAGAAAAGCGGCATTGGAGCGCCGCTTCTCATGCTGTCTGGTCGTTTATGCTTACAGGTGTTTGCCTACGGTTGCCATGAGGGCTTCTTTTGGTTGGAAGCCGATCACTTTGTCTACAGGCTGACCATCTTTGAAGACGATCAAGGTCGGGATGGACATAACGCCAAAACGGCCTGCGGAATCCGGGTTGTCGTCAACGTTTACTTTGACGATTTTGAGCTTGGAGCCCACTTCTCCGTCGATTTGCTCCAGGACAGGAGCGATCATTTTGCAAGGGCCGCACCAAGGAGCCCAGAAGTCAACCAGGACAGTACCGCCTTGCTCTACTTCCTGGGAAAAGTTTTGGTCAGTTGCATTTACGATTGCCATGGAAAGTTACCTCCTCGAAAAGTCAATTACTAAAACAAGGGTTCAGACGCTCCTACAGTATATCATCCAAAAACAAAAATGACTACGGCGCCCCGCACTTTGTGCGCACTTCACGCTATAGTCTATCCAGAGTGCCGCTCCCTTATTGTTGACCATTCGATTTATTGACCGACTTGCTTGATGCGGTTGATCTCCCGTTCATGGTCGCTCACCTTTTTGTGCATCAAACCGATGTCAGCTTCGATCAGCTTGTCTTGCCGCTCCAAACGCTCCAGGCGCTGGGTAGCATCATCGCGGAACTCGTACATTTCGTCGCGAAATGCGTACATCTCCGTTTTGAACTCATACATCTCAGCCTTGAACTCCCGCAGCTCCTGCTGCACGTCTTTGATGAGCCGATTGTTCTCCGCCACCATGTGAACCAGTTGTTGCAACAGCTCTTCACTCATGACGCTCACCTCTCCTATTCATTTATTATAACAACCAGGTACAGAATAAGGTAAGGGTTTGGAACAAAAAAAGCGCCCCGGGAGTGGGACGCTTCCATGTGTGACAATTGTTTCTTTCGCCTTACACCAACACTTTTTTGAACTCGGCAGTCAGCAGCGGGAGCACTTCGAACAGGTCGCCCACGATGCCGTAATCGGCCACCTGGAAAATAGGTGCTTCCGGGTCTTTGTTGATCGCAACGATCACTTTGGAGCTGGACATCCCGGCCAAGTGCTGGATCGCCCCGGAAATTCCGCACGCGATATACAGGTCAGGTGTGACGACTTTTCCGGTTTGCCCGATCTGCATGGAGTAGTCGCAGTAGTCGGCGTCGCAAGCGCCGCGGGATGCCCCTACAGCCGCTCCCAGCACCTCAGCCAAATCGTACAGCGGCTGGAAGCCTTCCGCGCTCTTCACGCCGCGCCCGCCGGAGATGACGACTTTCGCTTCGGACAAGTCCACTTTTCCGCTCGTTTTTCGTACGACTTCTTTCACGATCGTGCGCAAGTCTTTGATTTCCAGATCAACCGGAACGACAACAGCCGTTTTGGACGCGTCCGGCGTGCCGATTGCGATATTGTTTGGACGGATTGTGATGAAAATTTTGCCGTCCACAAATTTGCGTTGTTGGAACGCTTTTCCCGCGTAAATCGGACGAACGAACACAGGTCCTGCTTCCAGGCTTGTTACGTCGGATACGAGGCCGTAGCCGAGCTTCGCCGCTACGCGAGGAGCAACATCGCGGCCGATTGCCGTGTGGCCCAGCACGATCGCATCAGGAGAGGCAAGCTCGATCAGTTGGACAAGTGCCTGCGCATAAGCGTCAGGTGTGTACTGAACCAGTGCCTGGTGATCCGCTGTATAAACTGTGCTCGCTCCATGCTGCGCCAATACTTGCGCATGGGAAGCAGCATCTGCCCCGAATACGCCTGCAACGATTTCGCCACCTTCGGCCAATACTTGCGCTGCGGCCAACGCTTCCAGCGACACGTTGCGAAGTTGTCCGTCACGTACTTCTGTAAGTACAAGAACTTTTTTCATGGATATCCTCTCCCTCTCGCTTAGATCACTTTCGCTTCATTGCGCAACAGTTGCACCAATTCCGACGTTTGGGCCGCCAAATCGCCAGAGAGAATACGGCCAGCCTGCTTTTTCGGAGGCAGCGTCTGGTCGACAATTTGCGTCTTGGCCTGCACCGCTTCGGCTGTCAGTCCCAAATCGTCTGCACCGAGTCGATCCAACGGCTTTTTCTTCGCTTTCATGATCCCCGGGAGAGAAGGATAGCGCGGCTCGTTCAGCCCTTGCTGAGCCGTAATCAACACAGGCAAGCTAGTTTCCACCACTTCGAGATCGCCTTCCACATCGCGCTCAACACGAACGGTGGTGCCGTCCACTTCCAGCTTCACAGCAGTGGAGACGTGGTTGATTCCCAGCTCTTCCGCGAGGCGAGGTCCGCCTTGGCCTGCGCCGGAGTCAACCGCCATTTGCCCGCCGATGATGATGTCATAGCCGATTTTGTTCGCAACCGCAGCAAGCACCTTGGCGGTTGTATATTCGTCGCCAAACAAAGACTCGTCATCCACCAGGACAGCTTTGTCCGCGCCCATCGCCAAAGCGGTGCGCAGAGAGCTTTCCACTCGGTCAGGACCTACGCTGATCACCGTTACTTCGCCGCCATGTTCCTCTTTGAGCTTGATTGCTTCCTCTACCGCATACTCGTCGTAAGGATTGATGATGACTTCCACGCCATCCTCGGAAATTTGCCCGTTTTGGATCACGATTTTTTCTTCTGTGTCAAACGTCTGCTTCAACACAACCACGATTTTCATCAGGATGCCTCCTCCTTAATCGTTCCTCGTACTGGTGATGCCGCTGCTGCATGTGATTACTTGTCTGCAAACTGCGGTTTGCGCTTTTCCAAAAAGGCTGCAACGCCTTCTTTCATATCTTCTGAAGCAAAAGCTTCCCCGAATTTTTTCGCTTCCTGTTCCAAGCCTTCCGCCAAACCGACTTGCACCGTATTGTGAACCGATTGCAGGGCGAGCTTGAGCGTAACAGCGCTTTTTTGCACGATCGCCTGAGTCAGCTTTTTCACTTCATCCAGCAAAATCTCGGCCGGATAAACCGCTTCCACAAGCCCGATGCGCAAAGCTTCCTCGCCGCCAATCATCTCGGAGGTGAGAATCAGCTGGGTCGCTTTTCCTCTGCCGACCAGTCGCGGCAAACGCTGCGTTCCTCCGTAGCCCGGGATCAGCCCCAGGTTCAGCTCCGGCAGGCCGAGCTTTGCTTCCACGGCGGCAAAGCGTATATGGCAAGCCATCGCAAGTTCCAGTCCGCCACCCAGGCAAGCGCCGTTGATGGCGGCGATAATGGGCTTAGGGAATGTCTCCAGTCGATCGAACAACGCTTGACCACTTCTGGCCATCGCTTCCGCCTCGGCAGGGGCCAATTGGGTAAACTCTTTGATATCCGCTCCCGCAATGAAAAAGCGCCCTTCGCCAGTCAAAACAATCGCTTTGACGTCTGCGTTGTTTTCCAACTGGTCCAAAAGTTCACTCAATTCATCGAGCACCGCTTTGCCCAATGCGTTAGCTGGCGGGTTGCTGATCGTGACGGTAGCGACCCGATCAGCGATTTCCACATTCCAATGCGAATCCATTCCTCTCCCCCCAAACATCTATCCATATGAACAAACAGGCTATTTATGCTTTCTGAACGAACGCTCAGTCTTGCTGTTTCCATTGTAACAAACGTTCTCACACAAAAAAAGCTTTTCTTTCATTCTTTTCCCTTCATACCAAACAGGAAGAGGTTATGAATGGAATCAACATGAGAGACAAGGTCGTACTTGCACTGCTTCATGACCCAGGAAGTCGTCACTTCATCCAGCGTGCCGAAAATCATTTTGCGTGTCATTCTGACCTCCAGATCGGGGCGGAATACTCCTTGCTCCATCCCTTCCTGGATGACTTCCTCAATCAGATTGAAATATTGCTTCATCACTTTGCCGATGCCTTCGTTGATGAACGGATTGGCTTGGCGCAGTTCAATTTGCGTCACCTTTGCCAGCTCCTGGTCTTTCGCCAGTTGGCTCAGATGCGCATGCACGAGGACGTACAATTTTTGTTCAATCGTCGTCGCTTCCGAGATTCGCTTGCGGTTTTCGTCCACAAACTGTCCCATCTTTTCGTTGAACAAGGAAATCAGGATATCATCCTTGTTTTCAAAATAGAGGTATATGGTGCCGTCTGCTACCCTCGCCTCTTTTGCAATCTTCGATACCTGGGCGCTGTAATAGCCTTGTTTGGCGATTACCCGTACAGCAGCATCAATAATGGCTTGATACTTTTCCCCCGTTTTCTTTGCCATAATAACCTCCATCTTTACTCGCAGTGATGATAAAAAAATCCTGAAATGAATGATTATTCATTCATAAAAATAGTTTAATACACGAACCTGACGGTGTCAATCGCAAGTGCCGCGCGTCGAAGAGCAACGAATGCTTGTCCCTTTTCGCCCCACAAAAACGGCCGCTTCCCTCTCAGGATGCGCACCGCTTGACCCTGTCTTTCGTCAGCTTGTTTTGATCTCTTCTTGTGTTTCCCGACGCGCTTTGTCTTCTTCTTGCAGCTGCCTGCGCAACACTTTTCCGACCATCGTTTTCGGCAGCTCTGTGCGAACTTCGTACTTGCGCGGAATTTTGTAGGCGGCAAGCTTCTGGCGGCAATGCGCTTCCAATTCTTCCTCGCTCGCCTGCTTTCCGTCCTTGAAGACGATAAACGCTTTGACTGTCTCGCCGCGATACGGGTCGGGCACGCCGATCACCGCCGCTTCCTGAATCGCCGGATGCTCGAACAGCACTTCTTCCACTTCACGCGGATAAATGTTGAAGCCGCCCGCGATGATCATGTCTTTTTTGCGGTCGACGATGTAAAAATAGCCGTTCTCGTCCATGTACCCGACGTCGCCTGTCAAGAGCCAGCCATCTTTCAGGACGGCGGCAGTGTCTTCCGGCCGGTTCCAGTATCCGAGCATGACCTGCGGCCCTTTTACCGCCAGCTCCCCGATCTCGCCCTGTGGCAGCTCTTCTCCCGTAGCCGTGTCGATGATGCGGCAGTCGGTATCCGGCCAAGGCATGCCGATGCTGCCTGTGATGCTCTTTTCCCAGATCGGATTGGAATGCGTCACCGGCGAAGCTTCGGTCAGGCCGTAGCCTTCCACCAGCTTGCCTCCTGTCAGCTCCTCAAACTTGAGTTTGACCTCGATCGGCAACGGTGCCGAGCCGCTGACGCACGCGTCGATCGAAGACAGGTCGTGGTTTTTCAAGTCAGGGTGATTGATCAGCGCAATGTACATCGTCGGTGCCCCGGGGAACAAAGTCGGCTTGCGCTTGTCGATCATCTCGAAAATTTGTTTGACCTCGAATTTGGGCACGAGAATGATTTCGGCGGCAATACAGATTCCTTTGTTCATCACGGTCGTCATGCCGTAGACGTGAAACAGCGGGAGCACGCCCAAAATTCGCTCGCCGCCTTTTTTCAGCTTGTAAAGGACAGCCTGGCACTGGATCGCGTTGGCGATCAGATTGGCATGGGTCAGCATGACGCCTTTCGCCACTCCGGTAGTGCCTCCCGTGTACTGGAGCAAGGCAATGTCCTTGTCCGGATCGACGGGCACCTGGACAGGTTTGACAGCGCTTTCTTTTATGACGGAAAGAAACGGTTCCACATCGGCACCGTATGTAACCTGCGGATTGTGCCCTTGTTTCTTTTGAACCAGTGGATACAGCCATTTTTTCAGCAAGGGAAGGAAATCGCCAATACTTGTAACGAAAATGCGCTTGAGTGGAGTCGATGAGCGAACCTGCGCGACGCGTTTGTACAGCAAATCCAACGTGATGATGGTCTGTGCGCCGGAATCTTCCAGTTGATGAATCAGCTCCCGCTCGGTGTAGAGCGGATTCGTCATCACCACGGTTGCTCCTGCGAACAGCACGCCATAGTAACTGATTACAGCCTGGGGGGTGTTGGGCAGCATGATCGCCACGCGTTCGCCTTTTTGCACGCCGCGCTCTACCAACGCGTTGGCGAAACGGTAGGACAGCTCCAAAAGCTCCCGGTACGATATGGTTTTTCCCATGAAGTAGATCGCATTGTTGTCTGGGTACGACGCAGCCGACTGCACGAGAAATTGCGTCAACGGAATACGGGGGTAGTCCAGTGACGGTGCAGTTTCGGACGGGTAATTGGCAATCCAAGGCTTGGCATTTGACATGGTCATTCCCTCCATCCCTTAAATGGCCTTGCCCCTCCCCTATGATCGACATTCATAATCTCTTCCTTATCGCTATTGTATTCGAAAAATAATCAATTTTCCAATTAAAAACGTCTCCTCGCAAAAAAGACGCGCCCCTGCTCATGCGGAGTGCGTCTTCCTGCGTTTGTTTTCGCTGCGTATGTCACGGGTCATGGCTGCAAGGCGGCCTGCATTTGCTTGCGGACGCGCTCCCGCTCCGCAGTCGGAACGAGATGGTACCAGCCGACGATTCCGTTGTGCCAGATTCGTTCGTCCTGCCCGACCAGCGTATCTGTCTTGATTTTGTTCGGTGTCCCATCGCTGTAGCTAAGCAACAGGGAAGCGATCTCCTGGTCGGTAAAATCGGTTTTCACGTGCTGTCCCAAAATTTCCATCAAAGTAAACGCCTTGGAGTACATCTGTGCCGATGCTCCCTTTTGCGCCAGAGCAGCCAAAATCTCCTGCTGGCGGTTAATCCTCTGGTAGTCGCTGTCCTCTTTTCCCAGGTCGCTCTTGCGATAGCGGGCGTAGTCCAGCGCCTGTTCGCCGGAAAGCACCTGCAAGCCCGGCATCAGGTCGATGTAAGTGTCGTCCGTAGGGTCGCTGTATTTCATCCGCTTTTGGACTTGAACGGAGACGCCGCCAAGCTCGTCGACAATTTTGCGGAAGCCTTCAAAGTCTACGGATACATAGCGATCGATCTTGATGTCCAAAAAGTTTTCCAGCGACTCCTTGACCAGCTTGGGGCCGCCGAAAGCCATGGCGTGATTGACTTTGTCATGGCCTTTTCCCGGCAGTTCCATGTAGCTGTCCCTCGGGATGGAAATGAGGTAGACGGATTGCTTCGCCGGATGGACAGCAGCGAGCATCATCGTGTCAGAACGGGCGCTCTCGCCGTCGCGACTGTCCACGCCGAGCAGCATGACCACGAACGGCTTCAACGGCTCGGTTCCGGTCAGCAGATCGCGGGGCGGAGGCAGCGAGGCAGTTGCTTGCTTCGCACCGCCCGTCGTCTGTCCGCCGAGTGGCGCGTACCATTTTTCGGTCATCTGTTTGTATTGATAGGCGCTGTAACCGATGGCGAACAATGCCCCGGCCAACAGAAAGGAAAAGAAATGCAAAGCGATCTGTTTTTTGTATTGCTTCAAAAATGAAAAAAATGCCATGAAAAAGCCTCCCCCTTTGCAAGCACAGCCGCCACCTTCTTGCGTGCAGACACAAGTGGGGCTTGCTTTCCATTTTTAACCGGGGAGGCTTGATTTAAACATGCTCACAGTTTGCTGCGCGCGAAAAACCGCTTGCCAGTTCTACGCTCTTTCGAGGATCATCGCCATGCCCATGCCGCCACCGACGCACAGTGTAGCGAGTCCGCGCTTGAGCTGGCGGCGCTTCATTTCGTGCAGCAAAGTCACAACAATCCGACAACCGGTTGAACCGACCGGATGACCGAGCGAAATTCCGCTGCCGTTTACATTCGTGATCTCGCGCGGCAGCTCCAGAAGCTTTTCGACAGCGAGGTATTGAGCCGCGAATGCTTCGTTCACCTCGATCAGCTCCATATCGGCCATGGTCAGATTGGCTTTTGCCAAAGCCTTTTTCACAGCAGGAACAGGGCCGTACCCCATCAGATCAGGCTCCACGCCCGCTGTCGCCCACGAGACGATTCTGCCCAGCGGTTCGATTCCCAACTGCTTCGCCTTCGTTTCGCTCATGAGCACGACGGCAGAAGCTCCGTCGTTCAGCCCGGAAGCGTTGCCCGCGGTCACCGTGCCAGCTTCGCGGAAGCCCGGCTTCAGTTTGCCCAGGCTTTCCATCGTGACGCCTCTTCTCGGAAATTCGTCTTCGGTGACGATGATCTCGCCCGTGCGCTTGGCAATCGGCACACCGATGATCTCCTCGGCAAACAGCCCGTTGTCGATCGCGTGAATCGCATTGTGCTGGCTGCGCATGGCGATTTCGTCCTGCTCCTCGCGACTGATCTTGTACAGGTCAGCCAGACGTTCGGCCGTCTCTCCCATCAAAATTTGGTGGTGCGGGTCTGTCAACAGCTCCCACATGGCATCCGTCATCTCGCCGTGCATAAGTCTGCGGCCCCATCTCGCATTTTTCAAGACATACGGAGCGTTGCTCATGCTCTCGGTACCGCCTGCAATCACCACTTCATTTTCGCCCAGCAAAATTTGCGAGGCGCCGCTGGCGATCGCCTGCATGCCTGACGCGCATTGCCGCTGTACGGTAAAGCCTGTCACTTCCTTGCCTAGTCCGGCGTCAATCGCCGCCACTCTGGCGATGTTCGGTTCATCTGTGCGCTGTATGCAATTGCCCAAAATGACTTCGTCGATCTGCGATGCTTCGAGTCCTGCTCTGGCCATAACGGCACGGATGGACAGTTCAGCCAGCTTGCGAGCGCTTACATCTTTCAGTACACCCCCAAACGTGCCAATTGGCGTACGTCCGGCGGCAGCAATCACGACATGCTCCATTTTGTTTTCCCCTCCACTGATCGGTATTGTTTGTATGTTCTCACACAGTAGTTACAGAATGGTTCACAGCCGTATTTTTCAACAAAATCGTCACCCACTCCTCCGAATGCCGTTCTGCTTCGGCTTGAAAACCGGCCGCTTCAAAAGCGGACAGGACGGCTTCGCGATTCCAGTCAACGATTCCGGAGAGAATGACTTGACCATCCGCAGCGATCCGTTCGCGAATCAGCGGGAGGATCGAGACATTTTCATCTCCACCGATATTGACGAGAATCAGATCGGCTTGCGCGGGGAGCCTGGCTGCGACTTCTTGTTCGCTTGCGTCTCCGATGACCACCTGAACGGCTTCTTCCGGCAGATGATTGTTCGCTGTATTGACTTTTACCTGATACTCGCTTTGCGGGTTGATATCAATCGCCCAGATCGGATACTTCGCTCCGTTCAAGGCACTGAACAGCGACAAAATGCCCGAGCCTGCTCCGATATCAAAAACGGTTTTGCCCGTCACATCCATCTCTTGCAAAAGCAAAAGAATATCTTGCGTCGTTCCGTGGTAGCCTGTGCCAAACGCCGCACCCGGATCGATCCAGAGGACATGCTTGGCGTCCTTCAGCAATTGCGGGTCTGTCCACGTAGGAGCCACCCACCATTCACCGATTTGCACCTCGCGAAACTCCTCTTTCCACGATTCGTTTTCTTCCGCGACCTGCTCGATTTCCTTGAGGCTCACCTGACCGTCCCAGCGCGAGATGTACGCTCTGAGCCGGGAAACATGTTCTTTTTCGGAATCTTGCATGGGCTCAAACAAATAGGCAACGACAGGACCTTCGGTATTTTCCGCGTAATCATAACCGTTTTCTGTCGTCAAAATCTCGATTTGCGGCTCGACCCAGCCGAGCGTGTACGGGCTGCCCAACACTTCCGCCACAAACAAATCCTCTGTCGCTTGCTCTACCAACAAGGTGTATTTTAACCACATGCTCTCCATGATGAATCTTTCTCCTTCCAGGTTGTTGCGCTGCATGGCCATTTGGCTTGTTCGTTCCCGGGTTTGCCGTCAGCCTTTTCATCTGCTGTTGGCAAGTTAGCCAGGGAACATGGTATGATAATAGAATGGACTATTTTGCTTCAGGGAGGCTTACCATGTTTGACGAATTTTTTTACCGACGTCGAAAAAACAAAGGAATGCTCGGCGTGATGATTGCCTTGATCGTACTCGGAATCGGCATGTTCGCCATGGGTTTCCTCTACATGTTCTCATAGGGCGAGCGTTCCTGATTCGTGAAGTGTTTTCATTATACCCTATGAAAACCTGCTAGCCCAAGGTCTATCGCGAAAAGCTTTGGCACCAAGTTTTGTTCCGGGGTCGCTTTACTTCCCCTTGTTTACTCGATTATACTTGAGGATGTATTTTTCCTGTACGTTTGATATAGAAAGAAGGTTCACTCCATGTCGCGAATTCTCATCTCCGGGTACTACGGCTTCAACAATGCCGGAGACGATGTGGTCCTCTACGGCATCATCAGCTCTCTTAAGCGGGAACAACCAAATATCTCTCTCGCCGTTCTGTCGAACCAGCCTGATCGGACTGCGGAACTGTTCGGGATTGAAGCTTATGACCGCTGGAGCTTTGGAACCATCGTCCGTGAGCTTTCGCGAAGCGACATGCTAGTGATGGGCGGAGGGACGCTGATGCAGGACGTTACCAGTCCGCGCAGTGTTCTCTACTATTTGGGCATCGTCACCATCGCCAAGCTACTCCGCAAGCCCGTGGTCTTTTACGCTCAAGGGTTCGGACCCATTCTCAAACCGCTCAGTCGCCAGGTTATCAAGCGGGTAGTGAATCATGTCGATGTCATTACCGTGCGAGATTACGAATCGGGAGAAGACTTCAAAGCTTGCGGCGTCAAAAAAGCGCCGATTCACGTCACAGCTGATCCCGCCCTGACGATATCTCCCGAAGATATTTCGGATGCGCGTGGAAAAGAACTGCTCCACGGTCTGTTCGCTGATCCGGACAAGCCTTTGGTGGCGATCTCTGTGCGCGACTGGAAGCAGGAGCAAGCGTTCAAGCAAACCATCGCCAAAGCGGCGGACTGGTTTGTCTTGCGCGGCTGGAATGTCCTGTTTCTGCCGATGCACGTTCCCAGCGACTTGGCTCCGTCCAAGGAGATCATGGAACAGATGACCCAGCCAGGAGCACGTCTTCTCGATGCGCCCGTTACTTTTCACGATATCATGTCTGTTTTAAAACAGTGCGACTACGTCGTCGGCATGCGGCTCCACTCGCTTATTCTCGCTTGCATGCTGCGCATTCCTTTTATCGGCATTTCGTACGATCCGAAAATCGACCGCTTTGTCGAGCGCGCCGGGATGCCGAACGCCGGACACATTACCGAGCTCGACGAAGCACAGTTGCTTGCGCTGCTCGCGGAAAAAATCGACGGACTTGCTGCCGAGATTGATCTGGTAACGGAGCATTCCCGCGTGCTGGCAATTGAAGCGGCCAAAAGCAGCGAGCTGGTGCTCCAGGCGCTGCGCACATAAGGCTGACAGGAAAGGAGGACGAAGCCATGTCCTTTTCTTCACAAGTATTGCTTGGATTAAACCGACTATTCCCGCTCCCCGTCCATCCCTTCAATTTGGCGAATGACGGGGAAATGAGCTATACCGAGTGGCAATTTCAAAAAGGGGATCAAACGATTCAGTTTTTCCTCCCCTTCCACTCCCAGGAGCAAATGTTCACAGGCAAGACCGTGCTGGATATCGGCTGTGGCGGCGGGGGCAAGACCTGTTACTACGCCACTTTTGGCCCGAAAAAGATGATCGGCATCGACATCGTCCCGCACTATGCAGAGGAAGGCAATGCCTTTGCCAAAGAAAAAGGGCTGGCGGACGTCGTATCTTTCATGACAGGCGACGCCGCGCGAATGGACTTTGCGGACAACACCTTTGACACGATTATCATGAACGATGCGATGGAGCACGTTGGCGAGCCGGAAAAGACGCTGGAAGAATGCTTCCGCGTGCTCAAGCCGGGCGGCCATCTGTACATCAACTTTCCGCCTTACTACCATCCGTACGGCGCTCATTTGTCAGACGCCATCGGGATTCCTTGGGTGCACGCCCTCTTCTCCGAGCAAGCGCTGATCGACGCGTACAAAAAGCTGGTGCGTGACTTGCCAGACGGTTCTGACCGCATCTCGTTCCGCTTCGACAAGCGCCCGGACGGAAGCGATACGATTTCCTACATCAACCGGATGACGATCAAGCGTTTTCGCAACATCCAAAAAGGCGTGACACAGCCCGCTGTCTACGAACGCGAGATTCCGTTGCGCAACCAGCTCAAAGGCTTGGCGAACGTGCCCGGTTTCCGCGAGTTTTTCGTAAAAATGGTCGTCTGTGTGTATCAAAAAACCCCTTCCTCCTGAGCGGAGAAAGGGGTTTTTTCGTGTCAGCCTGTCCTATTGCGCTTTGGAGGACGGCTGCTTTTTGCGTATGAGATTGATAAAAGCGCGCAGCTTGCCACCACCCGGCAGCCAGTCCAGCTCCTTGTCCTCGATGAGCGGGATGAGCAGCAGCAGTCCCAGATAGACGACCAGCCCAACGCCAACTCCCCCTACCGTTTCGATTGCCCCGAGCAGGCGCACTTTTTCCTTGCCGGCGAGCAGCAGCCCGACAGCTTCGGTCGTACCCCAGGCAAGCAGCAGCATCAGGTTGGCGACCAGAAGCGGATAGATCGTATCGAAGCGCCAATGGATCGGAACCTGTACAAGCTTCGCGATGACGCGCATGTTGAGAATGCAGACGAAGGCGGTCGCGCACAGCCAGGACAAAGACAGTCCATCCATGCCGAACAAGGACGTGAAGACGAGCGTAGCCGCGACTTTGACGATCACGCCGTACAGCAGGTGGCGAGCCGGAATTTTCTCCTTGCCGATCCCTTGCAAGATGCCGTTTGTCGCCAGGAGCAGCGAGAGCGGGATCGCGCTGATGCCGAGAATCGCCATCGCCCGCGTCCCTTCCATATCCCCGTACAAGGCCAGGTTGGCCCCTTCCGCCACAGCAGTAAGCCCCAGACCTGCCGGCAAGCCGATCAGCCAGGCAAAGCGCAGCGACAGCTTGGTCAAGGTCGTAACCCGCTCCGTGTCTTTTTGCCGCTTCGCTTCCGCAATCGCCGGAACGATGGACAGCGCGATCGATGAGCCGAACAGGCTGGCCATTTGCAAAAGCGGGCCGCCACGGCTGTAAATGCCAAACCACGTATCTGCCGTCAATCCGTCGACATTCCAGATGTAGCGAAAAATATTGATCGCCAAAAACGAATCCGTCAGGCTGAAAATCGGAATGACGAGGGCGCTCACGCAAATCGGCCAGGCAATGCGCCACATCGAGCCGAAAAACGCGCGGTCGTACCACCAGTCCAGACGCCCCCACTCCGCGTTCGTGAACACGGAATTTTTCCGGTTATGCAGCCACATGAGCAGCGCCAGAAAACCGAGGCTGAGGAACGTGCTGATCATCGTCCCGAAATTGACTCCGGTGATCACCGTATCCGTGTCCTCGCCCAAGCGGACAAGGTACAGGGACGCTACGAGAATGAAGATCACCCGGAGCGTCTGCTCCACAATCTGCGACAGACCGACGTACAGCATCTTTTGATGTCCGTAAAAGAAGCCGCGAATCACGGCAATCAGCGGTACGAACAGCAGAGATAGCGAGATGGCGCGAATCGGCTCGATCAGATGCGGATTTCCCATCAGCTTCGCGATCAGCGGCGAGCTGGCGTACAGCAGCGCGAACAAGACGATCCCGATTCCGCCCATCATCACCATGCTGCGGGCCAAAATTTGCCCGACAGAGCCTTGCTTGCCCTCCGCAAGCGCTTCGGCAATGACTCGCGACAACGCGACGGGCACGCCCGCCGTCGCCAGGATCAGAAAGGTCAGGTAGAGCGGATATACTTCCTGGTAAAGCCCAAGACCGTTATCCCCCACAATTTCCTGGAGAGGAATCCGGTAAAACATCCCGATTACTTTTGACAAAATTCCCGCGATGGCCAAGATCAGCGCCCCTGCGAGAAAATGACTTTTTTTCAACATTGGGTAACTCCTTTTTTGCGTCACTTTGACTTGGGAACTTGCAATCGCCATAAACCCACTCTCTATCCTACTATCAATTCCTCCATCCAGCAAACAGGTATATCGATGGAATTTGGCTGGAATACTGGTGAAAAACAGATTCCATTGACTTCTTCGAATCGTCTGATGGGAAGAGCAGGAGGAAAAGGATGGCTGTAACAGGATTTTGGATTCGCCAAGTACAGTGGCCTTTGATGGAGGTAGTAAAAGAAAACCGCACGCGTCCATACATGCAGGAGCTAAAGCTCGTCCAGCACCTGTCCAAGGACATGCTGGAATGGCGGCAGCGCGAGAAGCTTGTCAAGCTGCTGGACCACGCTGTCCACAACGTCGCGGCTTACGAGCCATACCGCAGCACGTGGCGCGAGTACCGGGAAGCGCCTGAACGGTTTGTGCAAAAGCTGCCGATCCTCGACAAGACGCATTTTCGCCGCAATGCCGAGCAATATTTGAGCAAAAACATTCGCCCTGACAAGCTGATCGCCAATCGCACAGGCGGCTCCACGGGAGAACCGACCCGCTTCTACCTCGATCGCCCCACGGTCGAGCGCTACGAAGCGGCCCGTTGGCTCGGCCTGTCCTGGCACGGCATCCGTATCGGCGATCCATGTGTCATGCTCTGGGGATCTCCGCTGGAGCTGACTCAACAGCAGGCGCGGACGTATCGCTTCAAGGAGCGCTGGCTGAAAAATCGGCTGTTGCTCTCCGCCTACGAGCTGGATGAACGCAGGCTCGATACCCAGCTCAAGCTGATCCGCCGCTTTCGTCCCGCTTATTTGTACGGTTACGCTTCCGCCTTGTACACACTCTCGCAAATGATGCTGGCCAGAGGTGTGACGTTAGGGATTCCGCTGAAAGCTGTCGTGTCTACCGCAGAAAGTCTGCACGAGCACCAGCGCCGCGCGCTGGAGGCTGCCTTTGCCGCTCCTGTCGTCAACGAATACGGCGCACGGGATGGCGGCATTATCGCGTACCAATGCCAGGCTGGCAACATGCACGCTTTTTCTGAAAACAGCTATTTGGAAGTCGTCGACCCGCTCACACGGATTCCTGTGTTCCCCGGAGTTCCCGGCGCCTTGCTCGTCACAGACCTGCACAACACGTCCATGCCGCGATTGCGCTACCAGTTGGGCGATGTCGTCGCGCTCTCCGGAAAATCATGCCCGTGCCCTGTGTCGTTTCCGCTGTTGGAAACAATCGACGGCCGGGAAGACGACATGTTCATCTCGCAAAACGGCCAGTACGTTCACGGCCACTACTTCAACCATATCGTCCGCAATCTGGACAGCTTCCGCACGTTTCAAATCGTGCAGCACGAGCCGCAGCGGCTAAGCCTCCGACTCGTGAAAGAGCCGGAGCGCTTCCTGCCAGCCGACGAAGCAAGACTGCTCGCAGGGATTCGCTCGGCGCTCGGCGAGGTGAGCGTACAAGTCTCGTACGTGGAACACATCCCGCCGAGCAGCTCAGGCAAAGTTCGCTACGCCATCCGGGAATGCCCGCTTACGAGCGCCCTGCCGCCGGAGTAGAACGCTTCCGCACTTTTTGCAGCAGCTCCGATACGAGCGGTTCGCGCAGGACAGCCATCACGAGCACATAAATCAAAGCTCCGCCGCCAATTCCGATCGGCAAATACAGCCAGACGGACAAAAGCGACAGCCACGGATCGACGAGCACAATCGCGGCACCCATGATCGCGCAGGCCAAAAGTGTCTTCCCTGCGGTGGCAAGGAAGCTCGCCCGCACCGGACTGCCCACGGCTCGCCAAAGCAACAGAAACAGAAACAGCGCCTGGCAGATGGCCGACACGGCATTTGCCAGCGCAATCCCGCCGTGTCCGAGCAACGGAATCAACAGCCAGTTGGCCAGCACGTATACGCCGATTCCGATAGCCCCGATGATGACGGGTGTCTTCGTGTTTTCCAGCGCGTAAAAGGCGCGAGTCAGCAAATCGCGGGCTGCCAGGAAATACAGCCCCAGCCCGTAAAACGGCAAGGCCCAGGCAGTCAGTGCGACAGAATGCTCGTCAAAAGCTCCCCGCTCAAAAGCGAGGCGGACGACCGGCTCTGCGTACAAGGCAAGGCCCACCGTGACAGGCACGAGCAAAATGAACAGATAGGCAAGTCCTTTTTGCAAGATTTGCTTCATCTCGGTCATCTCGCCGCGTTTGACGTGACTCGCCAACAGCGGGAACAGCGGCAAAGTAAACGCGCCTACAAAAATCGCCATCGGCATCTGCACGATCTGATTCGCATTGGCAAGCGCGGAGACTACGCCTGTCCCTACCCCTTCCGCAAAGCCTCTTTCCATAAATGTCGTCGCCTGTGCCACTACGGCGCCAATCAAAATCGGAATGACGCGCTCGCCCATCCCTTTTAACGAGGCATCCTCTCTCCAGGCAAGCGACACCCGATGCGTGTAGCCAAAGTTGCGCAAGGTAGGCAGCATCGTCAGCATCGCCGCCAAATAACCGATGCTTGTCGCAATCGCCAGGCCAACTGACCCGTAGATCGGAACGAGAATGTACATCCCGATGATGACCAAGGCTCCGTTCGCTACCGTGCCCAAAGTCGGCGTGAAAAAATGCTGGTGCGCATTGCACAAGCTCGACCACAATCCAGTCAAGCCGATAAAAATGGCGGAAGGCCACATCCACTGAAGCATCTCGGCTGTCAGCTCCAGCTTTTCCCCGGACAGGCCGAACATCGCTGCCAACTGATGGGAGAAAGCGACACCCAACAGCGCCAGCAGTGTGAATATTCCCAGAATGATCGCGAGCATTTTGTGGTACAGCTCACTGGTCGGCTCTTTCTTTTCAAGCAAACCGCGCATCGTCGGAATCAGCACGGCATTGACTGCGCCGGGTACAACCAGAAACAGCGTCAAAGGGATCGTCGCTGCGATGTTAAACGCATCTGCCTCCATCCCTGTGCCATACAAGTTGGAGACGTATACGCTGCGAAAAAATCCCAGCAGCCTTCCCACGAGCGTCAGCACGACGATCATGGAGGCAATTCTCAACAAACTCATGACCCAATTCTCCTATCCCTCGTTCAAAACAATGGTGTCCGTCGCATAGACAGCAATCGGGCACAGCCTGTTTTTCGTTCGTGAAAATTTCATAGAGCTTTTGCGAATCGCTCCAGCTCAAACACACCTGTTATCATATCTTATTTCTAGCTTTCCTACCAACCTCTTTCCCGCCAGCTTGCTTGCAGGTTGCCAGATTCATTATAATGGGTAGGTTAATCCCTGCCTGTAGGAGGACTACAAACAAAATGAGAGAAACCGTTGTGAAGTGGGGAAGCCAATCAACCACGTGGTTGTATCTGCTGTTGGCCTATCCGGTAATCGACTATGTCTTGCGAAAGATTCTACCGATTCCAGTCGTTTCGTCTTTTTGGGATGAAGCGTTGCTCATCATCTTGATGGTGTTTACGTTCGGCGCTTTTTTGCAAACGAACCGGACGATGCCTGGAATCAAACATTTGCTCAGCGCCTTCTTCGTCCTCGGCCTTGCCTTGATGGTAACGGACATGGCGAACTGGGAAGCCAGCGTGGAAGGATTCCGCTCTGTCTACCAGTACATCATCGCCTTTTTGATGGGCTTTTATTTGTTGAAGTCCGTTGAAGACCTGGACAAATTTATGAAGGTTCTCGCCCTGATCGGCTTTTTGGCCGCGCTCGTCGGCGTCATGCAGGTCGCCCTCGGCGTCAAAACGCCCGAATCATGGGTACAGGAAGGCGAAGCCATTACGACTCGCGCCTTTTCGTTCGTAACCAGTCCAAACGTGTTGGGCAGCTACATGGCTTTGATCGTACCAGTAGCGGCCGGACTGTTCGTCCAGTCGAAGGGGCTGTGGAAAAAAGGGCTGTGGGCCGTCGTCACTCTGGCGACACTTGCCGCGCTGCTTTTGACCGGATCGCGTGGAGCCTGGTTTGCGCTTGCGTTTGCGATGTTCATCTGCTTCTACATATGGAACAAACGAATTGCAGGCTATCTGGTGCTTGCAGGTGTCATCGGGCTTGTCGCTCTGTTTTTCGTGCCGGAGTCCGTTCCGATGGTTGGAACGATCAAAAACCGGATTTTCACGCTGTTCACACCTGAATACTTCGAGTCGAGCAGCCAGGGAGGCCGTGTAGGCCGCTGGGGCGAAGCGTATGACAAAATGCGCATCGAGCCGCTGTTCGGGGTCGGTCTCGGCCATCACGGCGGGGCAGTAGCCTCCCGACATTTTGGCACGATTTACTCCGACAGCTATTTCTTCAAAAGCTTGGCTGAGTACGGTCTGATCGGCATCATCCTCTGGATCGGTCTGGTCGTCTCCATGCTGAAGTACGGAGCGGGACTGATTCGCAAGCTGATCGGATCGCCGCACTTTTTCACAGTGCTTGGCCTGTTTGGCGGGTTGATTGCGGTCGCGACGCACAACCTCGTGGAAAACATTTTCGAGGTGCCGTTCATGGCCCTCTATTTCTGGCTGTTTGGCGGCTTCCTCTGCGCTTTGTACGTCGACCAAACACAAAACAAAAGGTGGTGAACCCATGCGCCGCAATCCTATTCTCTCTACAATAAGCTGGGCGCTGTACGCCATTGCCCTGTTTTTGATTTACCATCTGCTCGTCAAGCCTGCGTTCCTTGACCTGAGCTGGATCGCTTTGCTGATTTTCTTGCCGCTGCTCGCGTTTTGCTACTACGTGATTCACCCGTCGGAGCGGCGACAGGTGCTTGTGTTCACCGTCGGCTTTTTGCTGCTGGACCGCGCCTTGACCCGCGTCGACGTGAAAACGACGGCTGCTCTGCTCATTGGCGGCGCTGTCGCCATCATCGTGATTGCCCTGCTCGTCAAATGGTACGGCCGTTTGAGCTGGCGCGCTGTCGCTCCGCTCGTCCTGATCGCGGTGCTGGCCAACGTCACGTTCAACCGCTATACGTTGCCGGCACTCAGCCACTTTACCGTTCAGTACGAATCAAGCCGGATGTACAACGGCGACTGGGTAGACTACTTCCCGATGACCTTGTACGACGTCGATGGCGACGGAAAAATGGAGATTGTCACCTACGGCAATGCCGAAGAACTACCGCTGCCGGAAAAGGTCGAGAAGCCGGAAACAGAAGAAGAGAAAAAAGCAATGGCGGAAAAGCTGCGCCATTTGCAGGCGGAACCTGTGTCGCTCTATGTGATGTCCTGGAAAGACGGCCAAATAGTCCGGATGAAAAACGACCAGATTCCAGCCGAAACGATGGAGCGGATCAAGGAAAACTTGCCAACAGACTACCCTGGCTTCCCGTATTACACGATGAAAGACGACAAGCTCGTTCCAAACGTGCAGAGACAGCCATACTCGGAAGCCATGATGCAAGCCGGTACGACGGCACACCGCGCTTTTGTGCTCGATCTGAACAACATCGCCAACATGCTTGAGACAAACAAAGGCAGCATGGACGTGCGCCATGAGCTGGGAAGCAAATTCAAAGACTTGCATATTACAAACGGCATGCTGACAGGCACATACGAAGGCAAGCCATTTGGCGGCTCTACCAAAGCAACCAAGTTGCTGACCACCATGAACTTGCCGGATGGCCGTGAAGGGCTGATCGTCATTGGCGAGCATTTGAGCGTGCTGGCTGTTGAGCCGGACGGCACACTCACCGAAGCTTATCAATTGACCCGCAAGCAGGCCGAGCTTGCCACCGGAGAGTTCATTCCGGCTGACATCGACCACGACAAGGTGGACGAGCTGCTCGTAGCTGGCAGACCTTCGTACATTTTGAAACCGAAAGCGGATGGCACCTGGGACATTCTCTGGGCCAGCGACGAAAAGGACAAGAGCTTCCGCTTCTCCAACTTCGCTGCGGTCGGCACCGACCAGACGCCCGAGATCGTCGCCAAAGCGCGCAGCTGGATCAGCACGACCGATGCACGCTATCTCTCCGGCTACGACTATACGCCAGAGGGCTTGAAGGAAAACTGGCGCATTTACTTGCCGCTGATCAACGTCCAGATCGGAGATATCGACGGCGACAAGCAAAACGAGATCGTCGCTTCGCTGGAAAATTCGCATCGCATTCTCGTGTTCAAGCAGCACAACATTCCGGTATTCGCGTTGACCATCGCCCTGTTTGCCGGTCTGCTCGTATACGGGGTTGTAAGGAGGGTTCGCCATGCGTAAACGCACAAAAGCATGGGCATTGCTCGCTGCCATCTGCACGGCTTCCATGCTCGGCGGTTGCACGTACGAGTCGGGAACGAAAGCTTTTACCACTACCAACTTCGATACGAAGCCAGAGCAGACGACGACCGCGCAGACCGAATCGGCCGCAGAATGGCTGAAAACCGCTTTGGAAAAAGGAAAAACGGAAAAAGACGCGCAAGCTTTCTGGTACAAAGGATACGTGATCAACCGGATTCTCTCCCGCTCCACGACAAGCATGTTCGACGGAGCCGTCCTCACCGACAAAGGCTACAATGTCGGCACGCGCATCGCGGCACAGCCGTACACGTACTACCGGATCGGCGACAAACGCTACATCCGTTCCAACGACTACTGGGTGACTGCTCCGGACGAGCCGCTGGAATTTGACGTACTGAAAGGCTTCGAGGACTGGCTGCCTTTCATGGATCGGGCTGTGCAGCTTCCTGACGAAAAAGCGATTGGCGTCGTCTCCGTGCCGTTCCAAGTCAAAATGACTGGCGCCGAGTGGCTGGCGAAAAGTCAAAGCCCGCTGTTTGAGCCGCTGAAAAAGCTGGTCGGCGATCGCCCTGACCTCGAATACATTTTGAAAGAATCGACCATCAAAGCGACATTCTGGTTCGGCAAGGAAGACCGGCTGATTCATCAGTACGAGACGTGGATCATCCTGCCGTTGCCGGAAGCCGGGACGATGGACCAGCAAGTGAAGTTCAACCTGTACAAGTACGGCGATACAGGCGGCATCAACATCAAGGAACCGGAAGAAGTGGAGAAATACTTGCTCTACTAGAAAGCCCGGCTCCCGTCAAACGGCTAAAGGCCCATGACCACTTGCGGCCACGTCCGCTTTTAGCCAAAACAACGAAGCGTTTGGCACAGAAAAAGAGCCTGCTGCGAAGAAATTTCGCGGCAGGCTCTTTCGTTTACATTCCCGCACCACCCACTGAGCTTTTCGCGCTTGCCAGCACCAGGCTGTAGACGAAGGCAACTGCTGAGCATATGCCCATCGCCCAATAAAGCGCAGCGCCCCCGCTTTGCTGAAACAGCCAGCCGCCCAGCAGCGAACCGATGATGCCCGATATGCCGAAAAACAAAACGGCCAATACGGTTTGTCCGGTCGCTCTCCATTCTTCCGGGATGATTTTGTACAAGTATTGAATCGTCGCGGTGTAAAAAATGACGAACGTGACGCCTTGCGTCAGTTGCAAGTAGACCACCCATTCCGGTGAAGGTGCCAGTGCGCACAGCACGTAGCGAATAGCGTACAGCGCCGATGCGAGCATAATCAGCCTGATTTCGCTCCAGCGGGCCAAAATCCGCGCACTGATCGCGAAAAACGCCACTTCGCTCACCGCTGCCAAAAACCACGCCTGCCCGACATCTCCGGTCGTGCCTCCCAAGCTTTGCACGTACACGCCGAGAAAGCTGTCATTCGTCCGGTGCGGAGTCGCTGCGATCAGCACGAGGAGAAAGAATCGCTGCGTCTTCGGATAGAGGAAAAATCGCTTTAGCTCCGGCCAGGACAACGGTTTGCTGCTCGCCGGAGCATCCTTCATCGCCAACGCGCACAAATAGGCAAGCACGCCGTAGCCGACAAACAGCCAGACAAGCTGTTCCATCCCCAATCGGTCGAGCGTCCAGCCGATGAACAAAGACGCTGTAGCGTAGCCGACTGCGCCAAATGTGCGAATGGAGCCAAAGCTTGTGCGATGCTGCTCAGCCATCCGATAGTTGAGACTCTCTGTCAAAGGATCGGTCGGCAACAGGAAAAAATACATGGCGCCTACGAGCAAAAACAACGCGAAAAACGGAGTCGTCGTAAACAACGCAATTCCTGAAACGATGGATAAGCCCAGCGTGACGAGAATGACCCGCTTGATCGTTTTCGTCCGGTCGCTGACCATCCCCCAAAACGGCTGCGACAAAATGCCGATAAAGGAACCTGCTCCAATCAACACGCCGATTTGTGCCGGCGTAACACCGCGAAAGCTCAAATAAACTGGTAAAAAGGAAATAAAAATCGACAGCAAGGAAAAGTAAAAGAAATTGTACGCCCGCAAACTAAGCAAAGATGTATTCACGTTCCACCTCGTTTTTGTCCCAGAATGAAAAATAGCCCCGCAGCCTGTTCCTGGCTCCCGGGGCATGGGGTCAACGTTATCTGGTCAGCAGCTCATTCATCAGGTCGGCCAACTGTCTTGCCTGCTCGCGGCGCTCGTACGGCTTGACTCGCTCGGCAAAGTCCGCTCCGCGCTCTGCCTCGCCTTTTGCCTGACTGCTGTTTTCCTTCCATTCCCGATACAGCTTCCAATAAGCTTCTTTGATCGCATCCTTCTGTTCCGGATCGGCTACTTGGCCGAGACGGAAATTCTCGATAATCTCCGTCGCCTCTCCCGCCTTGTTCAAGGCGAGTATCGGATTGCCGATGCCCATGTACTCGTAGAGCTTGCCCGGGATGTACGCCCCGGCATCACTCGACACATCCCCGATCAGCAAAAGGGCGTCGGCGCTTTTCATCAATCCGAGCGCTTCCTTGTGCGGCAAATTTCCCAAGACGCGCACGATGTCGCCCAGTTCGAGCGCCTTCACGCAGTCCCGGTTCTCCGAATAGCCGGGATAGTCAAACACGCCTGCAAAGCTGAGCATCAGCTCTTGCCTGTCCACCTTGCCTTCGTCGATCAGCTCGCGGATTGCTTGCAAGAGTAGCCGCGGATTGCGCTTTTGATACAAAATGCCCGCGTAGACAGCGTGGAATTTGCCGGGAGCCGCGTGACTTGGAGCAAGCCCTTGGAAATCGCCCTGATCGAAGCCGTTGTAGATCAGCTCCATCCGTTTGATTCGCTCCTGGTGCTTCTTGCGGAAGTTTTCGGCAAAAGTCGCCGTTACTGTCGTAATCGCATCCGTTTTTGCCATTACTCGCGCTTCCATCCGCTCTTCCAGACGTTCGCGCCACGGAATACCCGAAGTGTGCATGTTTTGCGTCCACGGATCGCGGAAGTCTGCCACCCATTTGCAGCCAAATTCGTCGGCAAGCTTTTCGGCAATCAGATGGTTGGTAACAGGCCCGGAGGTGGAGAAAATCATGTCGATTTTTTCCTGACGCATGATTTCCCGCCCGAGCTTGAGCGCATTGGGCAGCCAAAGAATTTGATCGTCCGGGATCAACAAGTACGGCTTGACCTTTTTCAGGACGTTCACGATCTGCTTTTTGACCTGCGCTTTCAACGATGGACGCGCGCCGGTGTTTGCCACGGCAGTCGAGCCGCTCCCGCTTGCCGCAGCAGCTTGTCCTCTGCCCGGCAACAGCTTCCACTCTTTCGCCCGATGAATGCTGACGTCAGCCGGAAGCTGGGTCAAAAGCGTTGGATCAAGCGTTGCATGGTAAGTCGGATCGACGGTAAGCACGTGCACGTTCCAGCCGAACTCCCCCAAATATTTGGCCATTTTCAGCGGCCGCGGCACCCCTCCGCCCCCGATGGGAGGAAAAATGTAGCATATGATCAAAACGTTATGCGCCTTCATGTATGTAACCGTCCTTCTCGTTTTTACGTTTTCCATCCTAAACGATACCACAAGTGCTGTCTTATTGCGAATCTATCAGCCATCTGCTATAGTGAGAATGGCTTTGGTTAAACCTTCGACAGAGGTTTTCTTACTAAGATTCGGGTGAAATTACATGAGCAAACTACGAGTCCTCCACGTGATTGGCGGGGGGGAATTTGGCGGTGCGGAACAACATATTCTCAATCTGGTCTCCACGTTTCCTGCGGAAGAAGTCGACGTTGCTGTCGTCTGCTTCTACGATTCGCTCTTTGCCAAAAAGCTGAGGGAAGCTGGCATCAACGTGATTGCGTTAAACCAGTTCGGGCGATTTGACATTCGTCTGCTACAAGCTTTGCGGCAGACTTTTCTTTCGTTTGGTCCAGCGATCATCCATACGCACGGAGTGAAGGCCAACTTTTTTTCCCGGCTTGCCGCGCTTGGCATGAATGTACCGCTATTGACTACGGTGCACAGTGCGCTGCGCTTCGACTATGCGGGCACGCTGGCGTACGCGATTGTCAGCCTGATGGAACGGAGCACGCGCCACTGGAATCGGCATTACATCGCTGTCAGCGGCGCCATTGCCGACGATTTGCGCGCGCAGGGCGTGAAAAATTCCCAGCTCAGCGTCATCTACAACGGCATGGACTTGTCTCCTTATCAGCAAGATATGCTGCGTGAAGCGGACCGCAAACGTTTTCGCGCGGAATGGAACGTGCCTGAGGACGCCTTTTTGTTCGGAACCGTAGCGCGATTTGTTCCGGTCAAAGGACTGCCGATCCTGCTCGACGCCTTCCATACTTTTGCACAGAACAACGGCAATGACGCTTATTTGGTCATGATCGGCGATGGCCCGGAACGTCCACTGCTGGAAGCAAAGGCGCAAGAGTTGGGCCTCGTGGATCGCGTCCGGTTCGCCGGGTTTCGTCAGGACATCCCTTCCTGCTTGCATGCGATTGATGGTTTTGTTCATTCTTCCTTGTATGAAGGGCTGGGCTACACGCTCATCGAAGCGATGGCATCCAAGGTGCCTGTCGTCGCCAGCAATGTCGGCGGCGTGAAAGAGTTCGTCTTCCAGGAGCGCACAGGCTTGCTCGTCGAGCCAAACGATCCTGCCGCTCTGTCCAAAGCGATGGAGCGAATCTGGACCGAGCCTGCACTGCGGGAGACATTGGTGCAAAACGCCCTGGAAAAAGTCGAGGCAACCTTCACCATCCAGCAGATGACCGCTGACATTTTGACGCTTTATCGCAAGCTGTTGAACAACTGAAAGCACGGATGCCCTGCACAGGCGCTTCCCGTGCTTTTTTGGCTGCAACCTGAAAGTAAAAACTGTTTGAAGAATCTGTATTCATGGTTGCCTCCAGAGGGACAATCTGGTTACATAGAACTGGGACGATTTTGAATCGCACGCGAAAGGATGAAACCAAACATGAAACTTTTTCTCTCCGTAGATATGGAAGGCATTTCCGGCATCGTAGACACCAGCTACATCAATCCTGATTCGGGTGTGAACTACCAGCGCGGCCGTCAGTTCATGACGGACGATGCGAATGCCGTCATCGAAGCGGCCCTCGCCAGCGGCGTGACGGAAATCGTCGTCGCGGACAGCCACAACACGATGAACAACATTTTGTGGGAAAAGCTGCACCCGAAAGCTCGTCTGCTCGCTGGCTCCCCTCGCGACTGCTCCATGATGCAAGGTTTGGACGCAAGCTTTGATGCCGCCATGTTCATCGGCTACCACACCCGTCAAGGGGTTCCTGGCGTGCTCAGCCACACCATGTCTGGTGTCGTCCGCAATTTGTACATCAACGGACGAATCGTAGGCGAATTTGGCTTTAACGCTGCTGTAGCAGGCTTGTACAACGTTCCGGTCGTCATGGTGTCCGGCGACAATCTCATTGCCAAAGAAGCGTCTGAGCTGATCCCTGGCATTCATACCGCCATCGTCAAGGAAGCGGTATCGCGCACAGCTGCTATCTGTCTGTCGCGTGGAGAAGCGTCTGCTACCTTGCAGGAGCAAACGAAGCTCGCTTTGGGCAACATCTCCTCGATTGCTCCGTTCATCAACACCACCCCGCTGGAGATGGCGATGGAATTTTCCCATGCCGGCCAAGCGGAAATGGCAGCGATTGTTCCTGGCACCCGCTACGAGACGGCGACAAATACTGTCTATTACAGCACGGAAGACCCGCAAGATTTGTACAAAACGATGCGGGCCATGCTGAACCTCGCTTCCGAAGCAGAATTTTTCTAGGAAGCGGCACTCGTCCATCAGACGCACAAAAAGGCAGGGCAATCACGCCGTGCCTTTTTTGCCTGAGCACTGTGCTCATTTTGCGCTTAAACTTCGGCTGCGCTTTCGCTTTTGTCCCCTGGCTGTTTCGCATCCCGCTGTTGGACGCCTTGGAGCCGGGGCCAGTGGACAAAGCGTGTGGGACAGATGACACTGCCTCGCAAAAAAAGGCGAATGCCAGCACAAACGTTACGCGCAATCGAGTAGGAGGGGGCGAC